>NZ_JAKGBF010000013.1:0-193629 GCF_021530695.1 Pseudoalteromonas sp. OF5H-5 | reverse complement strand
TCAAAGTGACTGTTTATCAATACATACAAATAGTAAATGAGAGATAAATAAAAGAAGCAACAAGGCTGTTAAAACAACCTTGTTGGATGAGTATTACTTGACAGCAGCTGAGCGTCCATATATGTCACTTATTTTCTTTACCTAGCTAGTTTTTTAAAGTGTCGGTTAAGTTATTACGGCTTAGCCGTGCTTCGAGTTGCCAAAAAGTAAGTTTTGAAGTCGATAAAGGCCGACTTACTGTGAAGGAAGGGCTGTAAATTTCACTAAATTTATCCCACTTGATGTTGCTTTGTTTAAGCACATTGCCCATGCAAGTGGATGAAAGCTGTAGTGCATTTGATGGCAGACAAAACACCATGTTGTCACAAACAAGTAGCGATACTTTCAGGCTATTTGCTTTGATATATTGAATCGTGAGCATCAAATGGCCTAAGTGCAGTATTTCATTATGCTCAAGCGTGTCACTATTACTTAAATCTAACGCGGCATTGTTTGGTGTATTTATTAAACACGCTTTTGCTAGCATCAATTGCCCTGTAAATCGCAGCACTAACTTGTTAACCCAACTTAGTTGTAAACTTACATCACGGGCGATTAGCCACCACTGTATTTCGCACGGGCAGTTTTCAAGTCGCTCAACCATATAGTCGTGTTTTTTCTGATCAGAAATACCCAATGCAATCACCGCACAATAAGGCGTTAACGTATCTCTAATCAGATAAGCAATTAGCTGGTTATCATAAACTATCTCAATTACACCTAATGACTCAGCCATAGCACTTTTCCTCCGAGCCATTTTCCTTCGAAAGCAAGGGGATATTCTCAATATCAATACGCTGATTAAGCGTTAGTGTATCCGGCACAATATGGCTAGCAATCACCACGATACCGGTTTTGCTCAACTGATTGATAAGCTTAACCATAAGTGAAATATTGTAATTATCGAGCGCTTCAAACGGTTCATCTAGTAGCACCACATCGGGCTTAAATAATAACGCTCGTGCGAGGTTAAGCCGCTGTCTTTCGCCACCAGAGAGCTGTCTGCCACCCGAGCCTAGCCATTGCGTTAATACGCCTAGGTAAGACAGATTAACGTCATTGAGTACCTGCTTTTGTATGTCTTGCTCTATTTCATGACCTAAAGAAAGGTTTTCAGCTAAGGTGCCATCTAATACGGGTGATGATTGCCCGCAGTACACAATGCGCTCGTGTAGTTTGCCTAATTGTTGGACGATGTTGCCTTGGTTAAACGAGATGCTGCCTTGAAATGGCTGTAGTCCCGCAATTGCTTTTAATAGGGAAGACTTACCAGTCCCAGAGCTGCCCTCAAATAAATAGCAACCGGCATTATTTATTTCGATTGAAATGGGAAATCGTTGCACGCTGCAAGCGGTTACATTATCGAGGCTCAGCGTATGAATTGCTTGGCTATGTCGGGTAATTTTTGGTGACGATGATTGTGCTTGCTTCTGTGCCTGTTTATCGACAGTCTTTGCGACAGCTTTTTTAGCATTATCTTGCTTGGCTTGAATAAAATCTACCAGCCCTGTTTGCGATTGCAGTAGCTTGCCCAGCCAATCGTTAATGCTTAGCAATAACATGGGCACTAAAATAAACAATGCATTTTGCGATGCCGCGCCAGCATACTGCTTAAAAAGCAGATATAAAGCTAAAATGGCGAAAAGCTGTAAACAGAGTTGGCCGTAAAACATCGCCTTTTGCTGTGTTTGTTGCGCTTTTAACAGCTTAGAGGTTGATGCAAATTGGTTGTCTAACAGCTCAGTTTGAAGATGCCAAAGCGGTGAGCTGTGTAACTTATCGTCAAATACAGTGACAAAGCTCTCTTTTTGTTTGGCAATTTTGACCGCTTGTTTTAAGCCAAACACAATGAGCAGCGCATAAACTATAATAAAAGCAATCGTTACACACAGCACATAAATAAGATGACTTGGAATAAGCAAGTAAACACTGACATTTAACAACAGTAAGGTAATAAACATCGCAGCATTTTGGTTTACCCAAGCAATCCAAAGCGCAGCTTGTTGCTCTGTGGTGGTGCTCATTGCCTCAACCTGCGCGCTGTTTTTAACCTGTTCAAGCAAGCTTAAGTTATTCAAACTTGTTGCAAATAGCGTCATTCGTTTGGCTTGTAACGATTTAAAAAAGCCACTGTGACCAACTAATAGTGCCGCATAGCCAGATGCAATTCGAATAAGCGCTAAGGCCCGAATAATAACGGCGGGTAACATGTAATTTAAGCTACTGCCCATCACACTTGCCGCGGCAATAAACCAACTTGAAACCAGCAATAACCCCATTGCCGCTAGGCTATAAGCCACACTCAGTAGCAGCGCCAAGAAGTTGGTTTTTAATGTATTAGTTTGCATGACAAAGCACCTCGCCAAACTCGTTGATGTGCCAAATATGACTAAACCAGCGCTGTGACTGCGGCTTATGACATGCCCAAATAACGGTTTTATCTTTTAGAACCGTTTCAATTAAACGACAGAGTCGCAAATGTTGCGCGTCACTTAAAAACGCAGTGGGTTCGTCGAGTAAATAAAGGTCGGCATCGCACGATAATAGCCTTGCTAAACTCAAGCGCTGTTTTTCACCGCCAGAAAGTGGCGGACACTCGTCCATAGGCGTATTAAGTCCCTGTTTTAAATTTTTATACCAAGCCATTAGCTCAACTTTTTCTAACATTGTAAAAAGCGCTTTATCAGAGATTGGTCTGTTGAGCGTTAAGTTGTCGCGCACAGTGCCGCGTAAAATACAGGGAGATTGTGTCAGCAGCGCCACTTTTTGTGTGGTTTGGTGGCTTGCTTGGCGCTGTTTGCTAAGCGCTTCAAATAACAGTGTTTTCCCAGCACCTGAGGGAGCACTTAACCAAATATGCTGGCCACGTTCAACAAATAAATGCTTTGCAAAAACCGCCGTATTAACGACCTGAAAGTCATGCCAATCAATGCTAGGAGAAAGTGATATATCAGAACTTTTTTGACTGTTACAAAGCACACTAGCCAGCTCTGATGCCGCAACTTGGGCTGCGGCTTTTTGATGGTATAAATTGCCTAACTGTTTAAGTTCGCTAAACACCATAGGCACAGCAATGAGTAAAAATAACCCATCTGCAAACACCAGTTTGGGCCCTAAGTTTATCTCTTCTAATAGGTTAAACCCGACATAAACGGCAATTAGCGCCATCGACAGCGTCGAAAAAAAATCTAAAACAGTTTGGTTTAAAAAAGCCACTTGAAGCACTTTCAAAGTACTGGAATTAAGCGTGTTTGAGCTTTGCTCAAGGCGCTGTGTTTGAGAGCCTCTGGCAGAAAATACATTGATCAATTCAATATTGCTCAAGCGATTGGCAAACATACTGCCTAAACGCTCAAATGCCACAAAATAGGTGTTATGTAAGTGCTTTGTCCCTTTGCCTATGATGATCATAAACAGCGGCACCACAGGCAAACAGACTAATAAAATAATAAATACAAACCAGTTCACATAAGCAATCACGCCAAGCAATAACAAAGGCGTAACCACCGCAAGCCATTTTTGCAATTGAAATTCACTGATAAATTTCAACATCGCATGAAGGTGCTCGGTGCTTAGTTGCTGCCAGTAAAAATGACTATGTTGACGAACTAACGCGTGCTGCCCTTGTTTAAAAGCGCCATGTAATTGCGCTTCTAAATCGGCTAAGCTGGTTGCTTGTAATGCCATTAGGCGGTTATGAGCAAAAAGGTTCAGCACTAAACTTGAAACTAACGCCCCAGCTAATAAATTAAGCGCCCACTCATAGCCTGTTTTGGCGCTAAAGAAATGACTCATTACCAGAGTATTTGCATCACTTGCGAGCAATCTGGCCACTAAAAAGCTAAATGCTGCGAAAGCCGCCAGCTGGCATACAAAGGCACTGCTTTTGAGTACTAAAATACCCATCAGCGCATTTTTTACCTTTTGCTGCTGGCTATGTAACAACTCGGTAGCGGCGACCTCCATGTCGCCAGTTGCTGCGTGATTGTGTTTAATCATCGCTTGTGTCGTCTCTGTCCATGTCTTCGGTGGCTTCTAGCCACATCGCATTAATAATGCCGAAAGAACATGCTAATAAAACACCTAGAATCCAAGTGAAATACCACATAAGCCACTCCTTAATAAATTGTGTGTGGTTTATCTAAATCTTGCGCTTTAATGCGTCCACGCATCACATAAAAACTGTATGCGGTGTAACTCAATACAATTGGCACAAAAATACAGGCAACGATAAACATGGTTTTGAGCGTTAAATAACTCGATGTGGCATCCCACACTGTCAAACTCGCGTTTGGCATGCTGCTACTTGGCATAAGGAACGGGAACATGGCAGCGCCTGCTGTTAAAATAATGCCCGCCATCATCAATGACGACATTAAAAACGCCCAGCCACCGCGTTGTTGCTTGCTAAACCACGCAGAGCCAAGCCCCGCAAAAATGCCAAGTACAGGGGCAATTAGCATCCACGAGTAGGTGCTGTAATTGTTTAGCCACGCACCCGATACCGCTTCAACCGTTTTGGTCAGTGGGTTTGATGTTGCTAAAGGATCAACACTTGAGGTGATCACATAACCGTCAATATTGGCAACTACCACACCCGCTAACATAAAGAGCAACACAGTCACTAATGACAAATAGAACGACACAATACGTGCGCGGGCAAGTAAATTCCCCTCGGTTTTAAGTTGCAACCAGTTAGCGCCATGGGTCAGCAACATAGCGACCGATACTAGCCCAGCTAAAATGGCAAACGGATTAAGCAAGCCAAAAAAGCTGCCGGTATAAGTCGGACGCAAGGTATTATCAAACTCAAATGGTACGCCTAATAGTAAATTACCGAACGCCACACCAAAGATAAGCGCTGGTACTAAGCCACCACAAAATAACGCCCAGTCCCATGCTGTGCGCCAGGTTTTATTCGGCAATTTACTGCGATAATCAAAGCCTATTGGGCGCATCCATAAGGCAATTAGTGTCAGCGCTAAAGCGATATAAAACCCCGAAAATGCCGCTGCATAAATAAGTGGCCACGCCGCAAAAATTGCGCCGCCAGCAGTAATAAACCACACTTGGTTACCGTCCCAATGTGGGCCGATTGTATTGATCATCACGCGGCGGTCTTCGTCGCTTTTACCTACTAACGTAAGCAGTGCACCTACGCCTAAGTCAAACCCGTCGGTAATGGCAAAGCCAATCAGCAATACGCCTACTAAGCCCCACCAAACTAAGCGTAAAAATTCATAATCAATCATGATTGTACTCCTTCAGCCGATAGTTGCGCATTGCCATCGAAAGGCGTGCTTTGTTGCTCTGGTACAGGCCCTTTTTTGGCGTATTTCTTCATCAAGTAGAAGCCAATAACAAACATCACCGCATAAAAACTGGTGTAAGCAATTAAGGTAAACCACACTTCACCCACGCTTAAGTTTGATACCGAAGCATGCACAGGCAGCACTTCGGCAATTGACCACGGCTGGCGACCAAACTCTGCGACAAACCAACCCGCTTCAGAGGCAATCCAAGGCAGAGGTAAAGAGAACAGCGCCAGTTTTAACAACCATTTAGGTTTGGTGATTTGATGTTTAGTACTGTAGTAAAATGCAGCGGCAAAAACGAATAGCATAATAAAGCCCGAGAACACCATTATTCTAAAACTCCAGAAAAGTGGTGCAACAGGTGGAATGCTGTAATTTACCGCTTTTTCGATGGCTTCTTCACTTGGGCTGACAAAGTCATTGGTAAATGGCTCTAATAACATGGCATAGCCCAAGTCTTTTTTATGTGCTTCAAACAGCGCCATTTGCGCTTCAGTTGCGTTACCACTGCGCACGGTATCGAGTAAATTTTTAGCAACCAATCCAGATAAAATACGCTCACGATGCAGCACTTTGTGCTCTTTAATGCCCATCACCTCTTCATCAAGCGAGCGCGTCGCGATAATGCCCATCAGCCAAGGGATGCGCACCGCATATTCGGCTTTTTCTTTTTCATTGTTGGGGATAGCAAAAAGCGTAAATGGTGCAGGTGCTGGGTGGGTATCGTATTCGGCTTCAACTGCCGCGAGTTTTACTTTTTGTACATCGCCAAGCTCATAGCCACTTTCATCACCGAGCACGATCACCGATAAAATTGACGCTAAACCAAAACTTGCAGCAATCGCAAATGAGCGACGCGCAAAGGCAATATGCTTATGTTTTAAAAGGTAATAGCTTGAAATAGCTAACACAAACATTGCGCCTGTTACATAACCTGCTGATACGGTATGTACAAATTTAACTTGCGCAACGGGGTTAAACATCACCTCAGCAAAACTGGTCATTTCCATACGCATCGACTCGAAGTTGAACTCTGCACCTACTGGGTGCTGCATCCAGCCATTGGCAATTAAGATCCAAAGCGCCGAAAAATTAGAGCCTAACGCCACAAGCCAAGTTGCCATAAGGTGCCTGACCTTTGACATTTTATCCCAGCCAAAAAAGAACAAGCCAACGAACGTGGATTCTAAGAAAAACGCCATTAACCCTTCAATTGCCAATGGCGCACCAAAAATATCACCCACGTAATGCGAGTAATATGCCCAGTTCATACCAAACTGGAACTCCATCGTTAAACCCGTTGCCACACCTAGGGCGAAGTTAATACCAAATAACTTTCCCCAAAACTTAGTCATGGTCTTATAGATTTCTTTGCCCGTCATCACATAAACCGATTCCATAATGGCCAGCATAAAACTCAGGCCCAAGGTCAGCGGTACAAATATGAAGTGGAACATGGCGGTGAGTGCAAATTGCCAACGAGACAATTCGACCAATGCTTCATTCATTTCGAACTCCTTTAGATTAGGTTACTTCCTGATATGGCAGAAAACATACCAATCTTGGGTATAGTCAAAAAATAAATAATGCATTGTTTTTAATAGTTAATTTTACATTTCAAAAATTCATTCGATAAAGATAAACTTACCAAGCGACATTTTTGTCAGACAAATTGAATGTGAAGACATTTTTGTCACGGTTATTTTTTTACAGTACACTCATTTTTAGTAAAACGGTAACGAACTAACTTGGGCAAGTGTGCGATATGGCAAATTCGGTGATCCAAGGTTTAATCAATATTATTGATAAACCAGCAATTTTTATTGACCTAAACTATGTCATTGTGGCAGTGAATAACGCCTATCGTGATACCTATCAAACACCGATTGAGCTGGGTAAAAGTACCTGCTTTGCCATATCGCATAAGGCCAGTAAACCCTGCGATCAGATGGGTGAAGCTTGCCCCATGCTAGAGTGCAAAAAAACCAATAAGCCAACCAGTGTCGTGCATATTCACGATACCCATTTAGGTAAGCAATATTGCGATATTGTGATGAAGCCTATTTTTGACGAAAACGATATATTAATGGGCTTTGTTGAGATCCTCGATAAAATCGACTTTGCCTCAGTAAAAGCGCAAAAGAATAAAATGCTTGGTCAGTCTGACGCCTTTAAAGCACTGATCAATAAAGTAAACCGCGCTGCCAAAACCGAAATTTCGGTATTATTACAAGGCGAAACCGGCACAGGTAAAGAGTTAGTTGCTCGCGCGTTGCACGATGCAAGTAGGCGTAAAGATAAACCGTTTATTGTAATTGAATGCTCCGGCTTACCCGAACAGTTATTTGAGTCTGAGTTATTTGGTCACGAAAAAGGCGCGTTTACTGGCGCCACAAGCCAAAAGAAAGGCTTGGTCGAAATTGTTGAAGGTGGCACTTTGTTTTTTGATGAAATTGGTGATGTACCACTCAATATGCAAGTAAAACTGCTGCGATTAATTGAAACACAAAGCTTTCGTGCGGTTGGCAGCCTAAGACAAAAACGCACAGACTTTCGATTAGTCTGTGCAAGCCATAAAAACCTGTTAGAAATGGTTGAAAAAGGCGAGTTTAGAAAAGATTTATACTATCGGATCGCCACTTTCCCGATAAATTTACCGTCCCTGAAAGCCCGTCAAGCTGACATCGCGTTATTAGCTAAGTTCTTTTTAAAACACTCTGAATTTAAAGACAAACAATTCAGTGAAGCGGCACTTAAAAAGCTCGCGCAATATGCCTACCCCGGTAATATTCGAGAGCTAAAAAGTATTGTATTACAAGCAGCTATTTTGGCCGATGACGATGTCATTTACGACACCGACATCCCTTTCGAAAACATAGCTAATTTGCAGCATACAGCAAAGCCTAACGCAGATTTAGCACAACTGAATTATGACAAGGTATTTGATGTAATATCGTTAGAGCAGGCCGAGCAAAGCTACTTAAAAAAAGCGATCGAACATTTCCAAGGTAGCACCGAAGAGCTGGCCCTTAAACTTGGTGTCAGTAGCCGCACCTTGTATCGCAAACTCACTAAATATGGTTTGTCGCTTACTAGCAAAAACAGTTAATACATTCTCAGTGATAGCTAAAAATCTACAGAGCTTTGAGACCTGGGGTCAAGTTTTGCACCGTGCATGATATAGATGCCCGCCGTCAGCTTTTGGCACAGAGCCATCCTTCGGCTCTAAAACGAGCTGTTGAACAACCGAGATTTGAGCGACGACACTTAAACCAACGATCGCCTTGCGTTTATGCGAACCACTACACCTCACTCAAATACTGGATCATCCGTCCTGAGTGTTTCTCTTCTTTAAAGTCACAACTGGTTAGACGATATTGAACTAAGTTATCTGTTAAGCAGCGGGTGCCGTGGATATCGCCGGGTAGAAACTCTCAACAACCGCCGGCTTTGAACGTGTTTGTTCCTCGGGATACGAAGTGGGTTTCGCCGCTTGCTAATTGTGATGGGTGTCACTTATTTTTTAGCTGTCACTTATTTTTTAGCTAGATATAGCAGCGGCGCAGCAATCATTTATCAAGGCTCAACACCAGTATTGGTTGGATTAGCAGCGTGGAAAGAAATTGAGGGTGATTTGGAAATTATACTTTAGGCAAATACGGTTCAACCGCAGTATTAACACGTGTATCTTATTACCAAGATTGGATAAATAAGCATATCAATAAAGGCCAGTAGCAGGTAAAGCGCGTCTAAAAAGCAGACCATAAAACGGTTGCAAAATTTACCAGAGTCTTAGTTTTTATTTGCTGTAAGCTTCAACCGTCCATAGCTAGAAGCGGAGGTTTTATGGATTACAAAACATTTTTCCCTTGTGAAAATTTATCTTCATTTATCAATTGCTTTTGGACACTGGAGATTACTGCAGATAAAGATGCCGCAAAGCAACGCATTGTCCCCGACGGCTGCATTGAACTGGCCTTTATATTGGGCGACGATATTAAGCGCTATACATCAGAACATGACTACATACTGCAACCGCGCGCAATGGTGCTTGGACAAACCGTGTCACCTTTTTATATTCAACCAACCGGATACGTTCACACCTTTGCAGCCAGCTTTTTTCCTTATGCCTTTTCCCACTTTATTTCGAAACCTATAAAAAACTTAATAAATAAGGAAACATCGATTTACGAATTATTTAAGCACGATGAGGCCGCGAAGCTTGAAAGCGATATCATCCAAGCGCGAAACACAAGCCAAAGGATTGAGATTTTAGAGGCCTTTCTCCTTCACAAGCTTAGCGACCCGCGGACAATTGAGCACATTGTAAAAACAACGGTAGACATTATCTTTGCACAAAATGGCGATATATCGGTTAATGCAATCACCAAATCAAATCCCAATAAAAGGCGCCAACTAGAGCGGAAGTTTTTAGACCTTGTCGGTATTAGTCCAAAACATTTAAGTAAACTTGTACGCTTGCAAAGCGCTTTAACACTCCTCATAAATCGTGAAGACAACCTCACCAACATCGCTTACAAAAGCAATTATTATGATCAGTCTCACTTTATTAAGGACTTTAAAGCGCTCACGGGGGTAAACCCGCGAGCGTTTCTCGATGACGAAAGCATGACGCTTTCACGGCTTTTCTATAAATAGTCCTGTCGCTTTTTTACAATTAATTGTTGTCTCCCCACGCTATCTTAAAGTCGAACTCGTTGAACCTTAAACGAGTCCAGCCTAGTCACCAAAAGCTAGCCGACCCACATAGAAAATAAGGACGATAACATGCACAGCTTTGCATCAATTTTTGAAATTCCAGCAACCGACTTAACCCGCGCCGTAAAGTTCTACAGCCGCATTTTTGCTGTCTCCATGGAAACCACAGATATGCCTGAAGTGACAATGGCACTCTTCCCGTACGAAGGGCAATCTACCGTAGGTGTGATTGTTCAAGGTGAAGGTTACACTCCTTCCAGCACTGGCGTTACTCTGTATTTAAACGCAGGTGAAGACCTACAACGAGTGCTATCAAAAGTAGAAGAAAACGGTGGGAAAATACTGACCCCCAAAACCCCACATGCAGACGAAAGCGGCTTCTTCGCGTTATTTTTAGATACAGAAGGCAATCGGTTAGGCCTGCACTCACCAAAGTGAATTCGCGCTTTCATGGTAATTGGAATGAGTTAATACTTGCGATATAACTCAGCCCATAAGCAGAGTTTAATTTTTAACCGAGGTAAGTTTGCCATATTCGCTTATCCCATAATACTTTGCTTGGATAGTGCTGTTTTTGCGCCGCTTTGGGCTTTACTACTTTTTCCAATCTTTCTGTTGCTTGACTTTGATTAATCATTATTGTGACCTCTTCGAAGTGCACATAAAGGGCAATGAAGATTTGCATGTTTTCGCTCAAGATTAAAGTAATTGCATTGCCCGCTTAGCATGATGTACAGCAACTTAAAGTATGATTCTTTTGGTTTTACTTTCTGAGTTTGTTCCTTCATCGCTCACCATCTTAAAAATTAAAAAAGTGTAAACAAATAGTCCTATGAATACTTGTACTCATCTGCGCTTATCATTTTCTCTTGCTCTAGAAGTAAGAGAATATATGAGCTTGCGTCTAATATATTTGACGATTTACAGTGGTTACCGATAAAAATAAAACATTGACAGTAAGAAACATAAATTTCACAATTATACATATTCACCCATTCATAAATTTGGCAAGGACGATGACAGAGCAGGAAAAAGGCAAGACGAAAATGATCGAAGATCTTAGCTTAATTGGCTCTAAGTTCAGTGGTGAAAATATTCTCTACATGCGTTTATCGCTCGGCCTTAGTCTTCGAGGTTTTGCTAAATTCTTAAATATGGGTGTCTCTCATCAAACGGTTAGCGGATGGGAGAGTGGAAGTAGTAAACCCTCTTTTGAAGTATATGAAGAGTGTGTTGAAAGATACTTAAGAAAGAGAAACCAAGTTACCTTTTTTTCTCTAAATGGTTATTTTTTTAACCCTATCACTTTACATTTTGTAAAGTCAGTCGTTAGCTTTAAAAGGTAATAAGCTGATTAGTAATAATTTTTAAATTATTTATTGATGGTGAGATATTAGCTATGGAGCATTTCTTCATCCTTTTTGACAACACCCGATTTTCAATCACAGAAGTTACTTTTTTCATTCTGTTAATAGCTGTAGTCATAGCAAACTATAAAGATGGGCATCGAATATATTTGGCAACGGTGCTCTTTTCTATGAAGGTAATAGACTTATCAATTAGACCTCTATTGCCATGGAATTTAATCGTATCTCAGAGTGCCTACTTCATCTTAAATTTAGTCACCGTCATGCTAATAATATACCGTATATCTATCATCAACTGGTTACAGAGCACAACTTCGATCCGATTACCCTTGTTTAATAATGATAATATGGCAAAAGAACAAGGTGCTATTACACACATTTACTTTGCAGTAGCAGCGTTATGCTTTGCAATGATTTTGGAGCATGTAGTCCGGCATCCAGACTTAGTACATTTACCTAGTGACTGGGCAATTCAAACTCAATTGATTTACGACAGTTATCCGATCATAGTAAACGTATATACCTACATTTTACTAATTGTTCTATTTATTATGACCATTGATGGTTGGGCCATTAGGAAAATGCGAGCGATGGAAGAGAAAAGTAACGCCAAAAAACGCTTAGATTAAGTGTCTTACTCACGATATAAAAAACAGTAGAATAATGCCTCTCGCATAGGGCTAAGCGCAGCACGGGAGTCATTATGGGTTTAGGCCATTTAGCTAGCTGGAAACATCATGGAAATAATTAGAAGCAAAACATTCACAGCACAACGCGCTTGGGGCGCAAAAGACATCGCCAATATGAATGGTATTACAACCCGCCTGCATTGGACTGATCAGCCTTATAAGTGGCATGTTAATGATGGTGAAGAAGTCTTTGTCGTGTTAGATGGCGCGGTTGAAATGTTTTATAAAGAGAATGGCGTTGAACAATCAGCCCTGTTGCAAACTGGTGATATTTTTTATGCTTCAATTGGCACCGAGCATGTTGCTCATCCTCGTGGCGAGGCGAGAATTTTGGTCATAGAATCCGAAGGCAGCGTATAGGGTTTGGGTCGGTGTTAAACACCGATATCCGTTAAACTGGACAAGTCTATACTTGAACTGTCAGAAGCGGAGATTCATTTAGGGTGCTCATAAAGTCGACCTAGCAGCAAGAGAGCTCAGTGACGCTCGGCATAGCCGCTTCGTCACATTTGAGCCATTAGTTAACTACGCTCTTCTATTTGATCAACATCAGCAAAACAACAATTACGAATTAGTGGGAAAAATTATTTTGCTTTATCCATTGTATCGCAATATCTAGAGGCTCTGCTTTATTAGTATTGTGGCCCAGCGATGGAAATAATACATATTCAAAAGGCTTGCCTTTAGCTTTCATCCTATTCAGTTGCTCGATACACATTTTGACTGGGACTTGTATGTCCTGCTCTCCGAAGAGCCAGAGCCCAGGTATCGATAAAGAATTCAAAGAAATTTTCGGGTCAGTTGCTTTAAAATCATATCTGTCAGGATCATGTAAAGTATGTTCACGCGATTCTTCATCAGTATGAGTTTCCCAAAAGTCTTCTCTACCATTTGTATAAAACTGAAATCTAAGTTGTTCCAGAGTTGTGATTGTAGGGCTACTGAAGAGAACCATAAACTCTACTGATTGATTATTGAGTGCGGCAATTGGAATAATCCAGCCAGCCTGACTCGCGCCAACAAGTCCAATCGATAACTCTTTGTCATAGCCATGAACGACATCTACCGCAGCACTTGCATCTTTCGCAAGCAAAGTTAAATTATCAATACTTATATTATTGGTTCCCACCTGAGGTCCTACGTAAACGCCACCAGATTCACCAACCCCACGCTTGTCGTACGTCAAAACTAGTAAGTCTCTCTTAGCCAGTGACTGTGCTAACTTAGTCATTCGTGGGACAGGATCAGAGCCGTGCACTAATACTACCGCAGCTCGTGCATCTTTAGGTATATACATGCTCCCTGATAATTGTACACCTTCGCTTTCAAAAACGACCTCTTCTACAATAGTAACGTCATTTGATTGGGGTTTTTCTTCGTTGAGAGTGTGACTTTGGTCTCTATTGTTTGTAGTACAACCTGACGCAAAAATTAGTAAAAACAAAAAATATCCGAGGTTTCTCATTTTTTAATCCATAATGAAATTAAAGAAACCTTGAGACAGCAAGGTTTGCGCCAACATAAAAACCAATAATTTCATAATGTTAACATTCTCACTTTCGACTAGATTACTCAATAGAACCACTAATTAGTCATATTGACCACCTATTGAAAACCCGTGTGAAATTGGTCGTTTTTTGAAAATGTAAGCCCATGCCTAAATGAACTACACGAAGGGATATTTTGAATGCCTGTTCATTGCTCAAATCTGACCCTTAGTTCATTTATGTTAACGGATTTTGTAGCATAAATGAGTTAGTTGAACACCTGCTATGCAGCATCGAAGACTCTCCCAAGAAGAGCGCCGACAGTCTCAAATTCGCTCTTAGCAGCCATAACTCCCTTCAAAATGGCATGATTAGATGTCAGCGACGACAATTAAACCCACTATCGCCTTGAATTTTTGCAAACCACTACACCTCACTCAAATACTGGATCATCCGTCCTGATCGCTTCTCTTCTTTAAAGTCACAACTGGTTAAACGATATTGAACGAAGTTATCTGTTAAGCAGCGGGTGTCGTGGATATCGCCGGGTATAAACACTCGGCAATCGCCGGCTTTGAGCGTGTCTGTTCCTCGGGATACAGAGTGGGTTTCGCCATTTGCTAATTGTGATGAGTGTCACTTATTTTCCTTATTGGAGACTTAGTGCAATTGGTATTATATATCGGCTTGAGGATTGAGTGTGATGCTGGGGCGACGTTTTCTTGGTTCGCTCGATCGCGTCGTTTTAAAAGAATGAACGAGAAGCACATGGATGCGCTTTGATACGTACCATGGAAGGTGATTTTTCCAAAAGACTCGAGACGATGAGTTAAGTCAGCCCGTCCTCCTGACTGGTTTCGACGCCCATCCATGGGCTACGACATACTTTTCTTTGATGCCCAAAGAACAAGTATGCAAAAGAAAGGGCACTCCCGACATCACACTGACTCCTCAAGTAAATTGCCAATATGAACGTCACCGCTGTGTAAGGGCCATCCTTGGCCCTGTCACAGCTTTTCACGCATCCATGCGTTGAAATGACTCATTGGCACTTTACTTTCGGGTGTGATGAGGGAGACACAAGGCGCTGATAAATTCTTGTGGTGCTTGTAAGCGACTTAGCTGCTTCAGGAGATAAAACCAGAACTAACAGACAGCGCGATTTCCCCTCCATCACACCCGAAAAGCATAAGTCGATATGCAATGTGCCGACAGGATGTCGGCCAAGTCTTGTCTGGCACACGGACGTGCCTTACAAGACGGTTGCACTATATCGGCTTGGGATTTGAGGATTGAGTGTGATGCTGGGGCGACGTTTTCTTGGTTCGTTCTTTTTCGTCGTTTAAAAAGAATGAACGAGGAGCGCATGGATGCGCTTTGATATTAAACATGGAGGTTTATGTTGCTAACGGCTGGTAGCTCGAAATGTATCGTGAAGTCAGCCCGTCCTCCTGACTGGTTTCGACGCCCATCCATGGGCTACGACATACTTTTCTTTGATGCCCAAAGAACAAGTATGCAAAAGAAAGGGCACTCCCGACATCACACTGACTCCTCAAGCAAATCGCCAATATGAACGTCACCGCTGTGTAAGGGACATCCCTGTCCCTGTCACAGCTTTTCACGCATCCATGCGTTGAAATGACTCATTGGCACTTTACTTTCGGGTGTGATGAGGGAGACACAAGGCGCTGATAAATTCTTGTGGTGCTTGTAAGCGACTTAGCTGCTTCAGGAGATAAAACCAGAACTAACAGACAGCGCGATTCCCCCTCCATCACACCCGAAAAGCATAAGCTGATATGCAATGTGCCGACAGGATGTCGGCTAAGTCTTGTCTGGCATCATGGACGTGCCTTACAAGACGGTTGCACTATATCGGCTTAGGATTTGAGGATTGAGTGTGATGCTGGGGCGACGTTTTCTTGGTTCGTTCTTTTTCGTCGTTTAAAAAGAATGAACGAGAAGCGCATGGATGCGCTTTGATATTAACCAAGGAAGGGATGCTTGATCAGGGCTGCTTTATAAAATCAAGCAGTTAACTTGCTTAATTGCTCAGACTAGCGGCCTCTGTATGCGTAAAAAATATAATTGCTTATCAAGCCAAATTTAGGTGTAATGGATACATAATAAGCGCTGAGCAATGCAGGGAAAGCTAACATAATAATAGCTGGGTAGACTAGCTAGGTTAGCTAGAGCCTCTAATAAGCCTATTTTTCTAAGTAAGCCATAGCATAAATAACACCAACTCTGATACATCGAGCAGGTAGCGGCTCAGTCCAACAAGCGATTGTGCAACACAAACTGCGTGTCGCATAAATACTAAAATGTTATGTTTCTAAGGAGTATCGATGACATTAGTTGTTGCCGGATATAATTTTGATCAAAACCCATGGCGAAGCATTGATAATATTAAAGAAAATACAGGGATAAGGCAGGAAGGATTATTTGCAATAGCTGACAGTATAATTACAAGCCTTAGTTCAAATGGACATTCTCCACTATTATCTGGATTCAAAAAAATTAAAGAAATACCTGTCAAGCTTTGGCAGCCTTACTTCATAGGGGAAAACTTCAAGTCATATAACAATGTTTTTTTGCAGTTTGAATGTTTTGTCGCTTTCGCTGGGAGCACCTTAACTGCACAGCATGTGATTGATTTAATATCTAATCATTTAGCAACATTAAGAATAGATTTTCAAAGTGGAAACTTTGAAACCGATGGTAAGTATGTTGTAAAAAAAATCTGTGACTCCAATAACTTAATAAAAAATGCTCGTAGTTCAGTGTATGGCGATGATATGTTTATTCCTGAAAAACACTATCGCGGTATATTGACTGCAGAATACATCGCTGAAGTTGTCGAGCACTCAATAAACAAGGCTTTAAGTTCAGCTCAAAAACATAAGCTAGATGAAAACTCACTGAAGGAAATGTACACAGAGTTCATTCTTGGTGTGAATTGTCCTTCATCTAAATCTGACCTTTTAATCAAATACACAATGAAGCAGCGGATAACCCTTGAGGGGATGATTGAAGTATATGTTGTGGGGGAGAAAATCCAAGAAGGTGATGTCGCAGTGATTGGGATGACTTCTCGATTTGGTGATTTAGCGCAAGATGCTGCTAAATCAGCAATTGAAAATGGATTGTCGCTAAAAAGCGAGATGACTTCTTTCGTTAAAAAAGCAATAAGTGAAGTAAATGCCGAAGGCTCCTTTCAAATTGCTATGCCTGTAGTGGTTAAAAGCTTAAAAAGTAGAAGAATTACAAAACAGGTAATCGCAGAAGAAACATAACACATATGAACCTTATCCGGTCAAGTAAGCATAACGATATCTTTGAGATAGGGCGAAATCAGTCTAAGTAATTCATGTTTATCAGCTTTTATTTTCTGATGAACAACTTTATTACCACGCTCATCAATAATGCAAACGTATAAAGTGCGTGCATGAAGGTTAATTCCACAATAATATTTATGAAAAGTAGTATAGAATTTCATTGAGCTTTCTCCTTTGGGTTTCGTCGCCTTGAAGTTTAGCTGTTCGCTAAACTTCGGGGGAGAAGGTTCAATAAGTATCAAACGCTTCAACCAAGGACGCAAAACAGCAGGCTAGCGCTCTTTCGTCGCTAATTTTAGCCTGCTATTTTGCGCCGGTTAAGCGAGGCATTAGATTCATGGAGCATGGAATCAAAAATGAACGTTGAGTCTGTAAAAGAAGCAATAGCTGAATTTGATACTAAATTTAAACGTCCAGGGATAGATTCCCTAGTTGAATGCTTTCAATCAACTACTGTGACTCAAAGCAACTGGTCCTCGCTTTGGGCTGATAAAGGATTACTACGTACTTATACTGATGAGCCTTGTGTGTATTTCTTTTTCAATAATAAAGAAGAACTACAGTATATTGGTAAAGCTGAGATCCTCGGTTACCGCATGAGTAAGCACTTCGCTAAAAACTCTAAGTGGTATGATGAGGTTAAAACAATCGGTATTCTGCCAGTCCCAAGGGATTCGTGGTTTGAAATTGTGGCTATCGAGGCGTATTTAATTGATTTATTGCGACCCCCAGCAAATAGTATAGGGAAAAATAGCAGAAGAACCTAACACATATGAACCTTCTCCGGTCAGGTAAGCATAACGATTCTTTTTAGCTGCTTTTAAGCAGCTAATTTATATTGGCAATTCTTAAACCTGTTCAACTTCGTTATGTCAATTAGCCGTTAAAATCGTTTACGGCAAACGCATACAGGGGCGTTACGCCGTAATCTCTTATTGCGCCTAAATCAATAGATACAACTTATCGTTTAGGGCCGCTTAAAGTGTCCAAACACAGCTAGCTGAACGTCAGCTATCATGGTAGCTGTTGAACGCCGATATTTACACAGAGCCCCTTCAAAACAGCTTGATTAAATGTCAACGAAGACACTTAAACCCACTATCGCCTTGAGTTTTGGCAAACCACTACACCTCACTCAAATACTGGATCATCCGTCCTGAGCGTTTCTCTTCTTTAAAGTCACAACTGGTTAAACGATATTGAACGAAGTTGTCTGTTAAGCAGCGGGTGTCGTGGATATCGCCGGGTAGAAACACTCGGCAATCGCCGGCTTTGAGCGTGTCTGTTCCTCGGGATACAAGGTGGGTTTCGCCGTTTGCTGTGGTGATGGGTTTGTATGTTGTCATTTCCATTTCGCCGGATTGCACGGCATAAAATACCCACCCTGCGCCATGATCATGGGGCGGGCGGTACGTGCCCTTTTCTTCGGCATGGACTAGCAGCATAAAACCATAGTCAGGGTCTTGGTAGAGTGTTTTTGATGCTAGTCTTTCACGCATAATGCTCGCAAGCCAAGGTTCGTGCGGTGGAGACTGAGTAAGTTCGCTTAACAATTCACGTACTGTCACTGTGGTACTTGAATTTAGCCCGCTCCAGTTGGCTTTTATATCATTGACGATTTTATCTAAGCTATTTTGCATTGCCTCTGCCTCTTATCGTTTGGTCACTGTCATTCGGTTAAGTGGAGCATACAACTTCAAGTTCACTTTAAGTCAAGGATAGAATTACTCGAATAATAGCGGTTTTGTTTAAAACTGATAACTTAACGAAAGTTTGATGGTGCGACCAAAAATGGGTCTAGCGTAAAAAATGGCCTCTTGGTGGCTTAAATCATCCCTAGGATTTCCCTCAGTTAGCCCCATAGCATTGGTGAGGTTTTTAACCTCAAGCTGTGCGCTGAGCTGTTCATTAACTGCCAACTCGGTAAATAAATCCCATGTTTGATAGGCTGGTAAGGCAAAACGATTAGCGATATCAGAATAGCGTTTACCAACATACGACCAGGTGATAGCCGCGGTAATAGGTCCTGCTTTGTATTCCGGCGTTAGTCGTAGTTGTAACTCCGGCGTGCGTGTTATTTGATTGCCATTAAATTCGCTTTGTGGCAATTGCTTAGGAATGCCATAAAACCCAGCGTCTTGCCACACACCTATCGCTCTAAATTGCAAATCTGGACTATATTGATAGTCAAATTCGAACTCCAGCCCTCGTGTTTGGGTATTGATTGAAACGGCTTGTTGAGTCGTAGCCGCGCCGCGATATACCGTAAGCGGGAGCGGATCAAACTTGGTTTCAAATAACGCGCCACTAAACTGCCAATCAGCGGTTTGATAACGCAGTCCAACTTCACCTAACGCCAAGCGAATGGGTTGACCAAAATCTTGTTGTACGCGCTCTTCTTCACTTTTAGCCCACCCGCGGCCATTGCCGTAATTAATGAGCCGTGGCATTTCAAAGGCGTCGGAATAACGTGCAAATATCGCCATAGCGTCGCCGATTTGGTAATTTGCGCCAATACTGAGCGCATTTTGCGTAAAGGAATCACGTAAAGTGGTAGCCGGGAGGTAGTGAGAATAAGTGGCCTTTGATGAGTCTGTGTACGACTTTACCCCTTCAAGTAGTGTGCTGGTGAGATTCAGATGTTCATTACGAAGTGCCAAATCAACTCTAAGGTTTTCAGTGAGCTGCCAGTCAATATTGGCATACAGCGAATGTGATTGAGACAAGCCGCTACCGCTTAAATAAACGGGACCGGCGTAAGATAAAAAACCTTGCTCGGTAAAATTGGCAATCACATTTTCTTGCCCATCAACCAGTACGATGTCCAGCCGTTCTGGTTGATGCTTTACATCCGTTAGTAACGCGCCAAGCCATTTATCTAGTGGTAACTCGTCGAAATCACTTCGAGCGTAAATATGGCCGAGGGTCAGTGACCACTGCGCGTAGAGATAGTCCACACTAAAATGATTTACCAGCTGCTGTTGCCTGTAACGTGAATATAAAGGATAACTAGCAGTCACGAGACCATTACCATTAAGCGTTGCAGGGTTGGCAACTAAGGTGTTATCTGAATAACGTAAGTATCGAGGGCGCAATGCGCTATTTGCAAAGTGGCGTTTAAATTCGGTGATATCAGCGTGTTGTAATCGGCTTGTGGCGTCGACTATGGTTTGGTTGCCCAAATTCATTAAGGTATACAAATCATTGTTTAGGCTTGAAAATCGCGTACGATTGCTCAGGTTAACGTGTTCAAAAAGCGGCGTATTAAATAGTAAAGTGTAGCTATTTAGGCGTGTTTGCTGAGCGTCTTCTAGGTCACGCTGCACGCGTCCTTCCGGAGTGAAGAAGGTGAGCGACCTGAGATCGTCGCTCAGTAGCGTTCCATCGTCATAAGGCAGGCTCGCCAGCTCTCGAATTTCGCCGCTATTTTGCATCACTAAAGGCGCGTAAAAGCTGGTTTTATCGTTTAAATGTTTATAGCTAAAATCAAGCTCAAATGCATCGGTTAACCAGCTCAGGCGCGCACTCAACTGTCCCCCTAAATCGCTTTGATAGCCCGGCTCCCGAATACCGTCGGAAGTACGATAAAACCCGCCTACCGTATAAAACCATTCATCATTCAACGCTCCGCTAAACACGCCATCAAAACGAGTGTAGTCATAGCTCAATCCCTGACTCACTTTCACTAAGTTAAAAGGATTTTCTGAGCCTCGCCTGCCGATATAGTTCACCATTGCCGCAGGCCCGTTCACCGTAAAAATACCGCTACTGCCGCCACGCACCGCTTCAATGGCTTGATGGGTTAGGTCTGGACGTAAAAAAAAGTCCCCCCAAATACCGTCATAGGTCACGGGCAATCCATCTTCCATCAGGCTGATAAATCTAAACCCCTCTCCACCTCTGAGTCCCCTTGGCGCAACATTATTGTTAGTTTCGCCACCCGAGTCTTCAACCCAAAAGCCGGTGATATTTTTGAGCGCTTCTGCACTGGAATACGGTGTTTGTTTTTCAAGTTGTAGGCTTGCAAGCTGAGTGATTGAAATAGACGAGTTTAAAATGCTACGGTTTTTGCCGCTTACACCCGTTACGATAATGCGCTCAAAGTGTTGTGCAGACTCAAGTTTTTTAGGAGTCACAAAAATACGCTGCTGCTCTGGGTCTAGGGAAAAGTCGTAGGCGGCTTGTTGAAAACTGGTGAGCAAGACTTGTTCGAGGGTGTAGCGGCCAGTTATCTGCTCAACGCTAATGTTATCTGGAATTTCGGCTGCACTTAACTGCCAACCACTTTGCGCAGCAATATCGAGTAAACGCTGCTGCAAAGTCGCTTTAGGCAAGTTAAATTGATGATCCGTGGTAGCAAATGCAACGCCACCAAACCATATTAACCACGCTAACAGCGGGATTAATAGCTTGAATAACATAGTTTAAATCAATGTATTTATTATTGTATAAACTTTGTACCACTTATGTTGTGACTTTGCTATGACACTTTTAGCTAATTTGCGATTAGGGTGTATTCCTCGCCTTTTTGCATCACGGTGATCGGATAAATTTTTTCTAAACTGTTGATCCAATCGCCTATTTCAGTGGTTAAAAAGGTGCCGTTGTAGGTCAGTTTTGCTAGGCGTTGATCGCTTAACTTCACTTTGATTTCGCTATATCGCGACACATCATTAAGCACATTGCCTAATTCTGCGTTTTGATACACTAAGTAGCCTTTTTGCCACGCCATGGTCAACGCTTCACCCTGGGCTTTACTGCGGGTAACTTCGCCTTGCTGTGTGACTTCTACCGCTTGCCCTTGGGTCAATTTGATCGCTTGTTGCTGAGTCACAGCCACACGGCCCTCAAGCACATCGACTCTAATTGAAGCCGGATTGGCGCGAACATTAAACACTGTGCCTAGCGCCTCAACTTGGTTGTTTTGGTAGCGCACGATAAACGGTCTCTGCTTGTCTTTACTCACGCTAAACAGCGCCTCACCTTGATACAACAGCAGTTCTCTTGAAGTGTTGCTGTAGCGAACAGCTAATTGGCTATTGGCCCCTAAATCAACCTGACTATTATCATCAAGGGTAATGGTGCGATGCTCATTGACCTTAGTTTGAAAGAACTCGCTGTACACTGTATCGACTGGTGCTGGCTTCGCACTGGCAACAGGTGCTTGCTGTAGTGGCTGCTCTGGTGCCATAAAAGTCACCAAACTAACCAGCAGCAAAGTCGCGGCAATCGCAAGATACCAAGGCTGAGCGCGGCGTTTGGACTGTGGCTTAATGTCAGTTGCAGCCGTGGCGTTTTGTGCATCCAGCTGTGCAAGCTGCTGAGTAACATAGTCATCGTCAAGTTGGGCTGAAAGCGTCCAAAGCTCCAACATGTTGTTGAACACATCACTGTGTAGCGGATTTTCAGCTAGCCAAGCGTTTAGCGGCTGTGGATAGTGAGTGCTGTCATGAGGTGAGATCTGCTGCTCGTCTAAGACTAATAACCAATCAGCGGCTTGTTCTTCAATTATTGCTAAATCGTCAGATAATGGAGTCATGTTTATATCCTTAACACTCATGATCAAAGCTCATGCTGTAACTGCTGGTAGCAATGACGAACTGCACGTAATACATATTTTCTTACCATACTTGGGGATATCTGTAAGGTCAAAGCTATCTCCTCATAGCTTTGACCTCGTATTTTATACAATAAAAAAGCCAGCCTACATTTGTCGGGTAAGCTTGCGAGAGACTTTTCCATTTCTTTAAGTAGCTCTTGGTTGTGGTGGTTTTGTTCAGGGTTAGCACTTGCGTAAGGTTGTGGCATTTGATCGCTATCGTGCTCACGGTCATCAAACGGGCTACGCGCTTTACGCCGCAGCTTATCAATGGCCAAATTGGTTGCAATTTTATACAAGTACGCGGCGATATAGTTGCTGACATTATCCTGCTCAAGTCCAAGCAATTTTACAAACGCCTCTTGGGCAACGTCTTCCGCCTCACGTTTGTCTAACCCTTTGCCCATAATGTGGCGGATCAGCTTTTGCTGTTGTTTTAAAAACAACTCCTCTACCTGTTGACGACGTGCAAGGTCGTCGTTTGCAGCTACCGTAGTGGTATCGACTGCTTTACGCTTAAAAGATAATAACGGTGGCATGAATACGCATCCTACTCTTCCATTTGTGTTAGCGCGCAGCGAACCCATAAATTAATAGGTTCGCTGGCGTTGCTTAAACCAATTTGCTTAATTAACCGTTGCGACTCGGCTTACCTTGCCCGAATCACTCACCGTTCTGAGTTGTACTTTAGATGACGCGGTCAATGTCACAGGCCCTTCATAGCGATGCCATGTTACGCCTTGGTCAATCGAATACTCCGTAGCCATGCCAACAAACCGGGTATTGACGATTAACTTACCACCTTCAATCGCGCCTCCAGGTAATGGAATACGATAATTTACCCCGACCTGCTGTGGTATTTGAGCATTAATATCGACCACTTGGTAATAGTCCAATAGTGGTAGAGCGTATTGTCCTAAAGTGTTGGTAAAGGTGTGCCAAGCCTCGGTAGTCGCTGTGCCTTGCTCTGGCATATCTTGCACCCATGCACGCTCAGCGGCCCCCAGTAATTTCGGGAAAGTCATATAATCAAGAATTTCTGGTGACTTTTGGTTTTCGCCAAAAAGTTGCGCCTGAATACCTTGAACATTTTGTTTACCCGCTTCGCTCAGTAACACCCATTTCGGGTCCCACGGTACTAGGTTGCCCAGCTTGTCATGCTCGGCGTTAGCGTAGATATTAAACGGACGATATTCAAACGCCTTTTTGGTATCTGTGTAACCTGCCCAGTGATAGCCAATTTCATCAGGATGTTTGTTATACGCAAGGTCAAGATACAAGTTTGTCGCATGGGCCAGCACGACTTTATGACCTTGGTTCGCAAACTTGTAGGCCTGATGTTCATTGCCCCAACCCCACACGTTATTCCAAAACACGGGGAATATCTCACCGTAACTTACATTACCCGTACCATTGTGCGATAACACATCGCCCCAAGTTGCCATATCAAAACCATGCTGATTGACTATCTGTTTCCAGCGTAAAAAGAAGTAGTCAAACAACTCTGCATCGGTTTTGCCCGCCGTAGCTGGGTTTTGATCGACCGCTGGAGATTGCGCCCACCATTCATTCGGACCTAAATGTGGCAGCTCGTCACCACCGCCATGCAGCCGAGTCAATGTTGCATCGGGCACGGCATCATAAATGGCGCGTGTTTCTTTCACCACATGGTTGAGGAAAGTAAAAGTGCTCTCAAGTGCTGGGTTCACAAAGTTGTCGGTATAAAATTGTGGGGTGTAATACTGCGACTGGTCGAGCGGATCAATCAATCTAAAACGGTTTGCTTCAACTGGGTCGCTATCTTTGTATTTGTTGTAGCGATATTCCATCGCTTTGATTGCCGCGCGCGCATGGGCTGGAAAGTCATATTCGATGATCACATCAATATGACGGTCAGCGGCATACTGAAGAATTTCTTTAAAATCATTCACCGTGTAGTAGCCCCAGCCTTTACCGAGAAAGTTTTGCTGAGCAATTTCAAAGCCCTGATAACTAGGCGCGGTGCCTAAGTTTGCTGCGGTTTCATCCGTGGGCTTATTTTCAATCCCATCTCCTGGTGCAAAACCATTGGCAGCTCCCATAAAAGTATGCAGCATCGTGCTTTCGCTCAGGTCATATCCCCGCTTTGCCCCAAACTCGGTGAGTTCAGGAATACCCGGTATTTCTAGTCGCCAACCTTCATCGTTGGCAAGGTTAATTTCAAATTTGTTTAACTTGTAAAATGCCATCAAGTCCAACAACTTAAATACCGCTTCTTTGCTTTGGAAATTACGCGACACATCCAGCATCATGCCTCGATATTCAAACCGTGGTGCATCCAAAATGGTGCTCGCGGGTAGTACGGCATTGTCGGACAAAGTGGCTGAGTTTTTAGCCGTTTTATACACAGCGGTGGGGATCATCTGACGAAGTGTTTGAATACCATAAAACACCCCTTGGGCGTCACTTCCGGTAATGGTGATCCCCGAGAATGCATCGACCTCAAGCTTATAACCACTTGAGTCCGGCTGATTGTCTTGATTGGTATCGAGATTTGGGTCTAGCTGCAACTTGATAAGGTTTGGGCCATTTTGCACAGTGCTATTAATCGCAAATGTGCCGCTCAGAATATCGCGTAGCGCAGTTTGTAAGAAAGTGGCTTCTTTCGCCAATGAAGCTGGCGCTGAAATACTGGTTAATTGGCTCATCAAAGTTAAGAATTCATCATTCGGTGTGACCACTGAATGGGGCTGAGGAACCAAGCGATTTTTTAGCGGCAATGTCATGTGCGTCGCGCTGTTTTCGGCGAATCGGATGGCGGACGTTTGCACCGGCATATTATCGTTAACCGCTTGCTTTGTTTGTTTTGGATCGCTTGGGTTCATCATCACGTCCACCAGCACAGCTTGAGGCGCTTGATTATTGTAGCTAATGTGAAAACCCGACGGTGAGTCGTTTTTCAGCATTTGCCAATACTGTGCAACGATTTCAATAGTACGAGATTCACCCGGTTGAATGGGGGCAAAACCCGCTGTGGGCTTAAGTACAAAGTAATCACCACTTTTTGCGTCATCGGCATTTTCTAAACTTAGATTCTGTGCGGCGATATGCTGGCGCGCATACTGACCATTTGGATCTGAGTCTGGTAGTACGCTTGCAGGCGGCCTTACCGAGCTAAAATAAAGCGCCCAGCCAGACTCACCCAATGGCTCAAAACCATTATTAGTAATCGTCAGACTGCCAAGAAAGATATTCTCTCCAATGCCATGATCCACGACTTGCCAGCGTAATGCTAAGTTATCAGGATGAGGATGTGCGACGCTATAGTGGCTCGCAGTCAACAAGGCTAAGCCTGACAGTGAGGCAGTAATTATCTGTTTTTTTGCAAACATGTTGGCTCCTAAAATATTGTTATTGTTCGGATAGAGCGCGTACTGCTGCCACTCTATCTATGTAAACGTTTGAGCCGAGGAAGTTGGGAATGGAATCATAAATAATGCCCTAATTACGTATTTAGTATTAGGGCTGGTGTGATTAATATACCGCTATTTCATCGATATACAGGGGAAGTTTGGGGATTTGAATATCGTCAGATTGCTTACTATTAATGGCCACCACCTTTAAAAAACGCACACTTACAGGAGCAAACGACAACACCGACATTGGCCCACGAGGATTATTAACCTCAGCTAACGTTTGCCACTGCTGTTTATCACTTGAACCCTGCACTTGAATATGTGTTGGCGGGTGCAATTGTCTATGTCGCCCGCTGTCAAAGCCCAGCTTAACCTGCTGCACTTGCGTTGACGCATCTAAGTCAATAACCGCCTCAAGATCGGTATCGTAAAAAATCGCATAATCATCAACGCTGTAAAATTGATCATAAGCAAATTGACCATCCTGCAGCTTAGTCGCAGAGCCTTCGGCAGCTAACGAGGCAAGCGTTATTTCTTTTCCAAGTGCTAAATGAGGTGAAAGCGTTAAACGCGCATCGCCTACCAGTTGCCCTAACTCGCTTACATAACTGCGGGCGCGAAGCTGCGTTTCGTCAGTTATCACTAGTGGCTTTTGATATTGCTGCGATTGTAGCGTTGGCTCGCTGCCGTCTAAGGTATAGTAAATAGCCGTGTCGGCAATTTCAGAGGTAATGGTGGCGACGAGCTGCTGCCCATTAATCTCGCTTGAAATAATAGGCTTATGGCTACTATAAGCGGTATTGAGGTGCATCTGCTGGTAGCGTTTTAAAAGCGCGGGTAAACGATATTGGCTGTAATCAGACCACGACTTTTGTGTTTTATCCGACCACAATGTTTCGGCAAGCGCACTCAAGCGCGGAAACAGCATATACTCGGCATGACGAGGTGTTTTTATATATTCAGTCCAAAGTGCCCCTTGCGCACCAATAATAAAGGCTTGTTGCTCAGCAGTTAAGTGGCTGGGCTGTGGCTCATATTGATAAACGTTTTTTAGACTTGAAAGCCCGTGGATGGCTTTGGGCTCGTCAAGATTGCGCGATTGATAGGCATCAAAATAAATATATTGATAAGGACTCATGATCACCTGATGGCCCATTTTTGCAGCTTGAATACCTCCTTCCGTGCCCCGCCAAGACATGATCACGGCGTCATCCGCCACCCCTCCTTCTAATATTTCATCCCAACCAATTACCGTTTTGCCAAGATTTTGGACGATTTTAGCGACCCGTTTAATAAAATAGCTTTGCACTTGCTCAGGTGTGGTTAACTGATGCTGTTGCATCAACTTTTTCACCTCGGGGCTTTCTAACCACTGCTTTTTTATCACCTCATCGCCACCAATGTGGATATATTGGCTCGGAAATAGCTCGGCAACCTCTTTGTATACAACACCAAGAAACGCAAACACGTCTTCACGGGGACATAGCACATCTTCAAAAATCCCAAACTGCGGCTGTACCTTCACTGCTAGCTGGTGGCAAGATAACTCGGGATATGCGGCAAGCATCGCACTGCTATGCCCGGGAATATCGATTTCAGGGATCACTTCAATATGTCGCGCCTGCGCATACTCAATCACTTCCTTAATTTGCGCCTTGGTATAAAAGCCCGACACCGTTTTATTATCAAACAATGGTTGATAATCATAGGTATGACCAACCACGGTATGAGGCCGCGTTGCCCCAATTTCAGTTAATTTAGGGTACGCATCAATGGCAATTCGCCAGCCTTGATCATCGGTTAGATGCCACTGGAAGACATTGAATTTATGCATCGCCAGCCAATCGATATAACGCTTCACAAACGCCACATCGAAAAAATGCCGACTCACATCTAAATGCATGCCACGGTATGAGAATCTGGGCTGATCTTTTATTTCTACCGCAGGTATTGCCCAATTCGCCTGATTGATGGGCATACGCGACTCTATCTCAGCAGGGAGTAATTGTCGCAGTGACTGCATCCCCCAAAATAATCCGGTCGCAGTATTCGCTTGTATTTCAACCCCTTCAGGTGTAACGCTCAGCGCATATCCCTCTTGAGATAGCGGTGCATCGACAATCTTAAAGGCAATACTATTTTTAGTTGTGCTATCAGCCTGAGACACCGGCAACTGATAGCCCGTAGGCGAGCGCAAAAAGGTCGCTAATTGCTGCGCAACGCTTTGAGCTTGCTGCTGGTTAAAGGTAATTTTACTGTCATGGGTAAGGTTAAAGTGACCATTACCAACACTAGCACTCAGTGGTTTTGGGGTGATTTGTAGCGCTGCACAAAGTGGTGTGAGCAACAAAGAAAACAGTAATAAACTGCTTTGCAAAAATGTATAAAAGACACTCTGGTTCATAAATAACTTCCTGAGAAAAGCCCGCTTTTAGCGGGCTTGAGTGAACTAATGAGCACTGGGCAGTGTGCAAATTAGCAAGGGAAATACAGGGTCTAATGACCTTTGCTATTTAATTTTTGTTCCCCTGAGTGAGTTTTGGTCGCGACGGTCGACTTGCTACATAGTGGGCTGAGCAAAAAGTTAAGCAACAATGAACTAAGCGCACTCAGGTGAACCCGATTAGGCCCTAAAAATTCAGCGTCAGCGAGGCGCTGATGGTGCGTCCTAAGATCGGCCGAGCATAGTAATAGTCGTATCCTGCTTGAACATCGTTAATGGCCCGCGGGTTTCCTTCGGTTAACCCGAGCTCATCACTAATATTTGTCGCTTTCACATGCAGCGCAACCGCGTCGGTAAACCGATAATTCACCCCCATATCGATTGTGGTGTAGGCAGGGAGCTCAAACTTATTCTCCCCATCTGAGTAACGCTCCCCTAAATGGTGAATAGTTAAATAGATATCACCATCGTCAAAGTAGTAGGTTGGCGTTAACCTAAGCTGCACTTTGGGTGTGCGCTTCACTTGCTTGCCTTCCCAATGTGCAAATGCTCCGGTAAATCCTTCCATTTTTGGGTCTTGCAACACGCCAGTCAGCTCAAGCTGTAAATTGTCATGCGCCTGCCACACGGTTTCAAACTCAAGACCATCGGTGACAGTGTCTATCGTTTGATTCGCCACTTCACCATCGCTGCCGGTAAAATTACGTTCCACTAAGTCATTAAATTTAGTTCTAAACAAGGTCAGTGATGCACCAATTGAATCACCAGCATAGCGAGCACCCAACTCGCTAAAGGTTAGATTAACGCTGTCATTAAAGTCGGCATCAACCCCTGAGTGAATATTCTGACCGAAGCTCATTAACCTTGGCATTTCGAAGGCGTCGGCATAACGACCAAATACTGACACATCATCCGAGAAGGTATAATTGAATCCCACCGTCCATGCGGTTTCGGTTTCGCTACGAGTTTTTGACAGGAATTTGTTTGACGGCATATCGACGTAATTGTTGGCAAGATTGTTATCTATGTCATTACCAGCGCTGTCAAAAGCGCCCGCAACAGGCTGTGCAAATGTGGTTGCGGAGGCGGTGCTATCTAGCTCCAACCACTCAATCCGTACACCACCGTCAATACGAAGGTTATCGGTTGCTTGATATTGTTCATTAATAAATAAAGAGTTGGAAGTACTGGTACCAAAAGCGGTTGCCTGACCCCAACCAGGAGCATAACCTGTTGAGCCATGGTCGGTTAGTTGACCAACCACTTGCTGATTGCTGTTAACCGCAACAATATCGAGTAATCGAGCATTGTCTTTTACTTCCGTTAAAAACTGCGATTCCCATTTATCAACTGGCAAGGAATCCGCATCTACATAGGCAAATAACCACCCGATGGTCAGCGTGTGCTGATCACCTTCATAGGTGAAATTGAGCTTATTAACAAACTGCTCAGCATCGTAGCGCGAATAAAGCGGGTAGCTTGTGGTGACTAAGCCGTTTCCGTTTAAATTGCTAACATCTGTCAGTATTTCACCACTATCGACGTATCGGTACCGTGCGGCAACGGCGCCATCACTGGCAAACTGGTCCAGCATATTTTGCACATCTTGCTGCCCAAGTCGGGTATTGGCATTGACGAGCGTCGAGTTATCGAAGTTAAGCAAAATATACATGTCGTTTTCAAACTGTGAGTAACGGCCAGCTGTATTGAGTAGCCAACGGTCGCTTAACTCCCAATCTAAGTGATAGCCTATGGTACTAAACTTGGTATGCTGCCCATCTTTAAGGTCTCGTGTTTTATAGCTGCCATCAGGCTGTAAATAGTGTAAAAAGCGCTGACCATTACCAATTAAGGTGCCATGCTGTGGGTCGACACCAGCAATGCCTTTAGGGTCACTTTGATCTCTAAGCGGAATAGGCACAAAGAAAGTGGTATGGTCATTGAGGTGTTTGGCAGACAGCGTGAGTTGGCCTTTGTCAAACTCACGTACTAAATTGAGTCGAAGTTGGCCGCCGTGATCTGCGGTAAACTCTGTGTCTCTCACGCCATCAGAACGACGATAAGAGCCACCTATCGACATTTTCCAGTTGTCACTAATGGGCGTACCATAAAAGAACTCGCCGCGATACATGCCGTAATCGGCAGCGGTTAAGCGGATCGTTGCTTCTTCAATGTCATCCGGTTTACGGGTAATAAAGTTTACTAACGCCGCAGGGCCATTGGTAGTAAGTAGACCTGAGGTGCCCCCACGAACCGCTTCCATATGTTCAATCGTAATATCTTGACGCTGATAAAAATCAACCCAAACGCCGTCGTACACCACAGGTAGCCCGTCTTCTTCAACGCCGATGTAACGGAAGCCTTCACCGCCACGTAGTCCTCTAGGCGCAACATTATTGTTGGTTTCACCACCTGAATCTTCAACCCAAAAGCCTGGCACGCTTTCCAGTAGATCCGCCGTACCTAGCGGTGCTTCTCGCGCCAACTGCTCAGCGTTTAATGTGGTCACTGAGACCGATGATTCCAATTTAGTCTGGCCGCGCCCACCGCTGCCAGTCACGACAATTCGCTCAAGGTCGAGTAGTTTCTTTTTTTCTGTAGTTTCTTGCGTCTCTTTCGCTTGTGCAACCGCAGTGTGCGAACCCAATAACGCGCCACTGATAGCAAGCGCAATAAGATGTTTGTTATAACGAGATGTATTATTGCTCATGGTATTCCCTTCATTCTTGTTGTTGGCAGAGCAAGTGAGTGAAGCTCTGTAAATCTATAAACGAACGAAGGGAAAGTTTTAGGAATATTTTTTTAGCTAAATTGATTTACCAAATGTTAGTGCGTACTTAAACATTTCTGTACCCAAATTATTTTTGGTTTAAGGTTTGGCGCTTAGTCTATTTAAATATTTTTAAAAATATAAAATTAGTGAAGTAACTTTTTGATACTAATAGATAAAAAATGATATCGCCAAAAATTATTGCTTCACTCTAAAAAATTACTGTAGCCTACCATTTGACAATTGCAATTTATAGAACTATACGCGATAAACTCATAAGGATAGAAAAACTCCTTGATGAGCTGTCCCACGCGTGCATATAAGCAAGGTAAAAGATTTTCCATAACATGCAGATTTCAGTGGGGGTTTAACCCGAAATTTTGTACAATTTACGATAAGGAATTCTTTTATGAAAGTATTATTCACCTTAACTATATTAGTATTCAGTGCCTGTGCATTGGCAACTCACACTACAAACGAGCCCTCCGTTCAAGCTAAAGCTGAACTAGATAGTTTACTAATTAAAAATAACCAACCAGCTAGTTTAAACTTGTTGTCATCTAGCAGAACTCCTCCTTCATGTGACTGGAGTGAGTGTGTTGATAATTGTGATGAAGCCCGAAAAGATTGCCTAAAAGGTAGCAATTCTTCTAATTGCGGTCCTATTTATGAGCGTTGTAAAAAGCGCTGTAACAAGCGCTGTAAATAGGGGCTGGAATTATAAAATGATCTATATAGGATATGGTATATTTGCTCTAGTACTGGGGTATTTTATTGGAGCTTCAAATACCCCAGTCGTTGCTTCCTTCTTTGCTATTGTCGCAGCTTTATTAGGGACTATTTTTGGAGTTATTAAGATTGAGGTTAATTCACCTAATCAGAAAAAACTTAACTTGCTGGGCATATTAATTTCAATATTTTCAACATCATTACTCATCGGCGCAATCATTGGGGAAAAATATAGAAACTATGAAACACCAATAAAACAGAAAATAGTTCCATGGGAGAGAAGACAGGCTCCTTCTAATACATATGAAGCGCTCGACTGGATAATAACAGCTAAGAAGCTCTCAGCACTTGGTTATAATACAAGTCAGATAGCAGAGTTATATGAAATTAGATTAGTTGAGAAAGCAAGGTTAGAAAGAATCATTGCTCAAGAAAAAGAAAATAGAAATGATTATTATCCATCTGAAAATACAGTTATATATAACCAATCAAATCCATTTCACACCATGCTTCCAGATAATTTAACAGCACCGAAAAAATCCCCTGCAAGAGGCCCTGCTAGTGAGACAGACAATTAAACCTACTTTGTCTTCGCATCAGAATCTACATGTTCCAATCCAGAAATTAAGCGGTGTTATGCATTTAGCAGATGATGCACTCGGGGCTTGAATTTGCGTACCATTAAAGAAACCGTTAAATTTAGTTTTGACCTAATCTGCGCCGTTCTATACTCATATGGGTACTGAGAATCGGGGTGATCTCTGACTCTGGGGCGGGAGCAAAAAGGTGGTTGCCTTGAATAAGGTGACAGCCATTGAGATTAAGAGACTTAGCTTGCAACGCGGTCTCAACACCTACCGCTACACATTCTACATCCAAGCTCTTTGCCATCTGTACAATCAATTTTGCAATATCATTTTGTGAGGCAACCGATTGAGGGGTCGCAAGGAAAGCCGGTGGAATTTTAATGGTTTCAAACGTAAGTTTTTGCAAGTACAGCATGCTGGTATGCCCAACACCAAAATGATCAATTGAGATCCGCATACCAGTTTGCTCTAATTCCGCCATCACTTCCGGTGCTTTATCAAGTAGCTCTATCAGGTCAACTTCTTTGATTTCTATTTCAATTTGCCGAGATGGCAACTGATGTTGTGCAGCCTGCTCCATAAAGTTTTTTATTACAGTTTTATTGGTGAGTTCAGCAAGCGAAAAATTAAAGCTAACCACGAGATTATCGTACTCGTAAAACCATGTTTTCATCGCCTTGAAAGCTTGTGTTCTGAGCTGTTGCCCAATTTCTACCATCAGATCGCCATCACATGCCGCTTCAAAAAAGTCTTCAGGTACCAACAATTGTTCATCTTGCTGCCACCTTGCGAGCACTTCAAGTTTTTTAATCTTGCGGGTATGCGCATCGACAATAGGCTGGTAATAAGGAATAAACTCTCGATTATCTAACCCCTGAATGATCCGACTTTCTTGCACTAAGCGCTGCTCCGATTCGTGATCTAGGCGTGCGTTATAAAATTGAAACTCCGTTTGTGTGGCTTTTTTAGCTCGATACATTGCGGTATCAGCATGCTTTAACAAAGCTTCCGTGTTGTCACCATCATCAGGGTAAATTGCAACGCCAGCACTCACCGTGGCTTTTAGACTAACTTGGCGCAAACAATATTGTCCATTAACGCTACTCAATACTTTACTCACCACCTTACGTACATATTTTTTATCTTGGATCCCGTCAATGAGTAACACAAATTCATCGCCCCCCATTCTGGCAACGGTGTCACATCCTCGAATTTGCTGAGTTAATCGGCTCGCAATTTCTTTGAGTAATAAGTCGCCATAATCATGCCCCAGTGAGTCGTTGATTTTTTTGAATTTGTTGACGTCAATAAATACCAAAGCAAATTGGTGACTCATGCGCTTGGCTCGTTTACAAGCCTGCACTAAACGGTCATGCAGCAATAAGCGATTGGGTAGCCCAGTTAATGCATCGTGATGAGCAAGGTGATTCATTTTTTTCGCCATCAATCTCGACTCTGTCACATCTTGAAAGACCATTACAGTGCCAAGGTAGCTGCCATCTTTAGCTATAATAGGAGAGAAGGAATCTTGGATAGCAAAGGTAAGACCAAGATGATTGGTGATGGAAGTGAGTTCAGGTAAACAAATGGTATGGCCTTGCTTTAGGCAAAGTTCAGGGAATTTATTGACTGAAGCTTTGGTTTCTTCGTGATACATAGACATCACATCATCAAATCGCCGCCCGACCACTTCTTCATTTAACATCGCGAGAATGGCTTCTGTGACAGGGTTAATATAAGTGATCACGCCATTTACGTCTGTACAGATCACGCCATCACCAATAGAGCTCAGCGTCACTTCGAGCAATTCCTTTTCTTCTTCTAGTGCTTGAGCGAGGCGGTTTTCTCTGTTGCTAGTATTAAAATAACAGAGATACCCTGTAACGGTATCCGCGACTTTAATTGGTAAAGTAACAGGACTAATAACTTTGCCACTGTGTTTAGTCGTGCAATTACCATAACTTTGCATAACAAGCGCTTCGAACATGCTTGTTGCACCACTCTTCCCCTCACTATGGATGTTACCGCTCACAGCGATTAAATTTTCAAGTTTTAACCCTATTACTGTGCTGCCAACACCCAGTATGGATTGCATTTGGTCATTGGCTTGTAGAATAACGCCATCGCTGTCTAACACCGCTTGTGGCACGGTAGAGTCATCATCAACCATAATTTTTTTAGTATCTTGAGCTTGCCACCAAAGCAGTGCTACAAACAAAAAAACTAAAGCGATGATGATGATAAAAGTCACTGGTGACAGTAAGAATAAGCCCAATTTATCGGCCATAAGCATGGTTAAGGAGAGTAAAATACCAACAACTAAGAATATCCGTCTCATTGCCTAATCAAACCTAAGTATGGTGATGATGCGTTTAGCGGTGTTTTGTACAATTATTGCCCTTACTATCGGCACTTCTACGCTGAATCTAAACTCGTTAGATAAGTCTATCGGCTGATTACGCAGTAAGTAGGTATCAAACACAAAAAGATGCTTGCATCAGTGTTTAATAACTATTGTTCACAATAGCAATGAATTCAAGTTTTTATCTGTTCTGAAAACGAAAGATTATTGCAGTAAAACCTCAGTATCTACGTGTGCTGTAAAGGGGCTTTACAGCACTTCGGCTGGTTATTTAAGCTGAGGTTTGAATAAGGTATGTGTTAACTAATTATTTTTAAGCTCAGATTATTTAGACCACACCGCAAATTCATTGCCGCTCGGCTCAATAAAGTGAAAGCGACGACCGCCAGGAAATTCAAATATAGCCTTGCTTATCTCTCCGCCCGCTTGCTCTACTTTGCTTTGCACGGCTTCCAATTCATCGCTGTACAACACTACGAGCGCTCCACCTTGCGCTTGTTTAGAAGACACATCGGCTCGGAAAAAGCCGCCATCAAGGCCTGAATTTGCAAACGCAATATAATCTGGCCCGTAAGATTCAAATTGCCAATCAAACACCTGCTCGAAGAAAGCTTGTGTTGCTACTAAGTCTTTTGCTGCTAATTCTACATAGTTTATATGGTTGTTCATTTTTTATTCCTTTTAAAATCTGTGCTTCATTTATGCTGTTATCGCCTAGGGCCTGTTGACCTTTGCTGTTTGATTTTTGTTCTCCTGAGTGTGTTTTGGTCGCGACGCTCGACTTTTGCCTAGTAATCTAGGCAAAAGTTGAGCAACAATGAACAAAGCGCACTCAGGTGAACCCAAAGGGCAGCGCTTGATTAGCATTTCTACTGTGTTCTCGCCTGACTCACATAGAATAACTATGCTACGCAGGCTCTACCTTGTACAAATTCCAATCAAACTGCTGCAAAAACAAACTTGAAAGAGCAACAGGCCCTAATAGAAAGCATTTTGTAGTCGCTTCTAAATCAATGTTAAAGTGTAGGCAATTTTATTCAGCGTTTATTATTGATTGTGCGATTATTATCTCTGCTCACTACTTTAGGAACTATCACATTCATGAGTTTCATCACTTCAGCTCACGCAACAGCAGCACAAGTGCCACTGACCACTTCGCAAATGCTTGGACAAAAGCTTATGCTCGATTTCCGCTATTACTGCGGTGAAAGCAAAAGGCCAAGTGGAGATTGTAGAGCAGCGATGACAACTTTACCGCCTGAGCTGTCCGAATTAATTAGTAAATATGACATCGGTGGCGCTATTTTGTTCGCCGAAAATGTGCAAAACACCGCGCAAATCGTCAGTCTAACCAATGCTTTGCAAAGTGCGGCACAACAAAGTAAAAGTCAACTTCCTTTATTTATTGCCATAGATCAAGAAGGTGGCCGTGTTGCGCGAATAAATCGTGAACAAGCAACGTCGTTTACCGGCAATATGAGTATTGGAGCAACCTATCCAAAACAGGGTGATACTTACGCAACCAAAGTGGCAAGCGCAATTGGAAAGGAGCTAAATAGCTTAGGGATCAACGTAAACTTCGCCCCAACGGTAGATGTGAACAGCAACCCGAACAACCCGGTGATCAATGTGCGTTCATTCTCGGAAAATCCAAAAGTGGTCGCCAAATTAGGTCTTGCTCAGGTAAAAGCATTTGAGGCCGCAGGCGTTCTCTCTGCGCTAAAGCATTTTCCTGGCCACGGTGATACACATGTTGATAGCCACACGGGACTACCTCGTGTTGATCACGACCGCGACAAAATTAACCAGCAAGATTTATTGCCCTTTGCCGAGATAATCAAAGCATCGCCTCCTGGCATGATAATGACTGCCCATATTCAATATCCGGCGCTCGACAACAGTAAAGTTGTTAACTCTCAAGGTGAGAGCATGATAAGGCCTGCGACTATGTCTTATCAGATCATGACACAACTACTGAGACACGAGTTGGGATACCAAGGCGTGACCGTCACCGATGCGCTAGATATGGCTGGGATCAGCGACTTTTTTAACCCAGTCGATGCGACAATTGAAACGTTTAATGCCGGCGTGGATATCGCGCTAATGCCTATTGCTATTCGCAATCGTGCAGACATCAAACGCTTTGAGCAATATATGGCTCAGCTAGGCGAAGCACTGGATACCAATAAACTAAACCAAGCACAACTTAGCAGTTCTATGGCCCGTATCGCTAAGCTCAAGACAAAGCTGCCGCAATCGAGCGCTTCTTTGGCCATTGCCAATTCAACACTGGGTAATCCAAGCCATCGTCGCTTAGAAGCAGAGCTTGCACTAGCGGCTATCACCGAAGTAAAAAATGATGGTGTATTGCCGCTCAGAGATAACGCACAAGTTGTTCACCTTATCATGCCTGACAGACAAAAATGTTTTGCACTGGAGCAAGCGTTACAAACATACAGCAAAAACTCGCTCACACTTTCTTGTACAAGCCTACAAGCCTACGACCCAAACATTGCACATGATGCAATTAAACAGGCCGACGTGATAATCGCCGCACATGCATCACCACCGCAAAGTGCGGTAGAAATTGGCGGCATGGACGATGTAAAAAAGTTACGAGAGCATGGGGTGGCGCGTAATGTACAACCTGAGGCGCTGAAAGCATTACTGCAATACGGTCAGAAACTGGGTAAAAAGCAGCTATTTATCAGCCTAAGAGCACCATACGAAATTAGTACCTTTGGCCCTCTTAGTAACGCAGTATTAGCAAGTTATGCTTATAATGTAGACGTAAATCATGATAAAAAAGTAGCTGGGCCTGCCTACACGGCGCTGGCCAAAGTGATTTTAGGAATAGCGAATGCGGAAGGTTCACTGCCTGTTACAGTAAACCACTAATTGGAGGAATCTATGGATCCCAGTGCTTCTTTAAGTGCACCACATGCAATAAGAAAATTGATCAAGGATGGTGATTATACGGGCCCTACTAAAGGGTTCGTGCCTGGGTTCACACAATGTAATGTGATTATTTTGCCACAAAGCGAAGCATATTCATTCTTTCGCTTTTGTGAGAGTAATCAATCTGTTTGCAAGCTAATTATTCCGCCCAGCGAGCCGGGTAATTTTAACTTTGACACTTTGGGGAAAGATATAGACATTCGCTACCACCTCCCCAAGTATCAGATTTTAGAGCATGGCCAGCTCGCCCAAGAATGCCATAATATAGAAGAGCACTGGCGCGACGATTTAGTTACCTTTGCTTTTGCCAGTTATCTTTCTTTTGATAACTTACTCGCGCAGTATGGAATAAACCCGCCATCGGCGAATCCAACCACGCCTTTACCACTCTACATCAGTAATCTGCCTTGCAACTCTGTGGATAAGTACGAGGCGAATCAAATATTGGCGATGCGCCCATTAACCAAGCAAAATCTTATTAGTACCATTCAAGCGGCAACGCTGAGCCGACTTCCCTATGCGTTGCCACTTCATTTTGGTGAACCTAATGAGGTCGGGATCAAAGATCTGAGCAAGCCTAATTTTGGCGAGCCATTGATTTGTAAAGAGGGGCAGCTTCCGGTTTTTTGGGGTTCCAGCCTAACAGCTCAGTTAGCCATAGCAAAAGCGGCACCTGAGTTTTGTATTATGAATAGTCCACACCATTTATTGGTGACAGATAGACAAGATTTAGAGCTTGCAGTAACGAAGTAGGAAATAAGCATGTTATTAAATTGCGACTTGGGTGAAAGCTTTGGCGCTTGGAAAATGGGGTTAGACGAACACGTAATGCCACATATCGACATGGCCAATGTCGCTTGTGGTTTTCACGCAGGAGATCCTGATGTACTCGCGCAAACACTAAAGCTGGTCAACACGCATCAAGTGACGCTTGGCGCACATCCAAGCTATCCAGACCGCCAAGGGTTTGGCCGCCGCTCAATGCAGCTCTCTGAGCAAGAGATAATCAACGCCTTACATTACCAAATTGCCGCAATTGAAGGGATGGCAAAGGTGCAAGGCTTAACACTAAATTATGTAAAACCACACGGCGCACTTTATAACGATATGATGAAGTCACAAAGGATATTAAGCTGTGTTATCAAGGCCATTTCACACTATCCAAGTGAGCTTAAGTTGATGGTGCTAGCCACTGCGCAACAAGCAAGTCACCAACAACTCGCCGACGACTATAATGTATCACTGATTTTTGAAGCCTTTGCCGATAGGCTGTACACCGATGAAGGCTTACTGACTCCCCGCTCTGAAGCGGGCGCAGTGCATGACAAATCAGCACTACTTGCGCAAGTTAAGCAATTACACCAGCAAGGCAGTGTCACGACTGCAAGTGGGAAGTCACTTTCCTTACGCGCCGACACCTTATGCGTTCACGGTGACAACGAGGCGAGCATTGCCTTAATTGAAGAAATAAGAAACGTGATAAATCAATAATTTGTGATAGTCTGGCCGTACATGTTTAATAAGTGAAAGTTAACTAAGCGAAAGGACTTTACATGCAGCTCACAACAGAAAGACTTACCTTAAGACCTATACTTAATACAGATTGGCCGCTATGGTTAGAACTTCATCAACAACCAGATGTCATGCGTTTCATCGGTGAGATTACCGATGAAGCTACGCTGCGTGAAAAGTTTAACCGTGGTTTAAGCGCCGGACTTGGGCAGTGGCACAAAGAAGATAACACCTGGCTCACCTTAGTGATTGAAGAAACGGCCACAGCGACCCCAATCGGGCTACACGGATTTTTAAGTATGTGGGCCCCATTTCAACAGGCCGAGTTAGGTTTTATGCTTTCCCCCGAATTTCAAGGAAAGGGTTACGCCTTTGAAGCTTCTAAAGCCGTCATTGATTTTGCCTTGCACGAATGTAATTACCACAAGCTCATCGCCACCGTTACCCAAGGAAATCATGCCTCTCACCATTTACTCAAAAAACTAGGATTTGAGCTTGAAGGCACGCTAAAACATAACTTCCAAATTAACGGTGAGTGGGTAAATGACGAAAAGTTTGGGTTGCTAAAGTAACCTGAGCTTCGGATAATTAATGCCTTTCTAGCAGCCAGTTTTAGCGCTAACTGCGTTGAATTCACTTCCAATAGCCAACTATTGGTGCGTAAATTTGCCTTGCCTACAAGGATGTAGGTACCAGGGCGGTAGCAGGACGCGAGAGCGGAGTTATCCCTAAAACTCTCTGGCTAGATAAGAAGATAGTTTAAGGTGATTAAAAAACAATGAGTTAGCTCATTCCTTATCCAAACCTCAGGTTAAGTAATAACAGAGCTGTACTCACCAAATGAGGGCGGATCATTTGTTTTTAAAAACGCTAGATCTCCCTCATTCTAACCACCCGCTATAGCTATAACATGGGTAACACTCATGCTTCTTAGCAAGTTAATCACTATTACGCTCAGAAGGCAGATCACTCATATATTCCACAAACTCAATTTCATATCCAGCTGGATCAATAAAGTAAACGTTTTTTCGGTGTGGATGCTGCGCCCCGACTTTATCGACCGCATAACCCGCTTCGGTTAGCCTATTAACGACACGCTCGATACTTTGAACCACATAGGCAAAATGTGCCAAGCCGACTTGGTGACCTTCGAGTGCTCTGTTGTGACCCTCACCGTGATCGCTAAACGCTATATAATGATAGTCATCACCAAAGTGCAGCCATGTTCGTGCTTTGCCGTACCACTCGCCTTGCCCTTTGCGTCTAACTTTCCAGTGAGGAAATGCGGCGCGATAAAAGTGAAGCACCTCTTCTAGGTCGCTAACTACCAAATTTACGTGTTCTAAGTACATATCATCCTCTTCATTATAAATTTCGTTAACTGCTGGCAACGATAAAACCGCAAGCTAAGTTGAGGTAAAGCACTTTTTTATAGACTTTTAATTTGTTCACCGCAAAGAGTTGATTAAGCTGCAATATGGCGCATAGTGGAAATGATAATTAGAAACAGGATAAGTCATGAAATACTTTCTAGCAGGCGTCGCGATTGCGAGCTCAGCTTGCACTGTGCAAGCCGCATCGCTTGAGCCAACCGATATATTTAATCTTGAATATGCTAATCAAATTGACATCACCAATGACGGTGACAAAGTCTTCTTCGTGCGCAACCGCATGGATATCAAAAGTGATAGAAAAGTCGGTAATATCTGGTCTGTAGACCTTGCTACCAATGCAATGCAGCCAGTTACCTCTGGATTGCACATGGATTATTCTCCTGTGCTGTCGCCTAGTAATGATCGCATCGCTTTTGTTTCTACTCGCGACGGTAGTAGCCAAATTTATGTGAAATGGTTAGCAACTGGTGCCATTGCCAAGATCAGCAATTTAGCCCATGGACCATCAGGACTGCATTGGTCCCCAAATGGTAAAAGCCTATACTTTAGCCAGTTTGTTCCCAGCCAGAAGGCACCACCGGTATCTGTTGCAGGGAAACCCAAAGGGGCAGAATGGGCAAAACCACCCGTATTTATCGATGAGGTATACTATCGTGCCGACGGTGCTGGTTATACCGAACCGGGCTTTAATCATATTTTCAAAATTGACGCCAACGGTGGCAATGCAAAACAGTTAACCTCAGGCAACTTTGATCATGGCGGCGAACTGAGTTTTGCTGATGACGCAAAGACACTGTATTTTTCGGCTAATCGCCACAAGGATAACCAGTTAAACCCAACCAACAGCGAAGTCTATAAGCTAGACCTAAACTCGCTTGAAATCACCGCGGTAACTGACCGAGTTGGCCCAGATAATCACCCCGAGGTGTCACCTAATGGCCGCTATCTGGCTTACCTTGGTTATGATGATAAAAAAACCAATTACGAGAATAGCCTACTCTATGTCAAAGATCTCAAATCCGGCGAAACCAAAACCTATGCAGCCGATTTAGATAGAAGCCTTGCCTCTGTCACTTGGGCCGCCAACAGCCGTGGTGTCTATGTAAGTTACGACAGTGAAGGGAAAACCACACTTGGCTACCAGCCGTTAAAAGGGCGTTTTGAGCAGATAACGGATGCCATTGGTAGTGTTAGTTTTGGTCGCCCCTATTCAGGTGGTGACTATGCCATCAGTGATCGTGGACTAGTGGCTTTTACACTTGCAGATACCCAGCGCCCTGCCGATGTCGCAATTGTAAAACGCGGCGAGCCAAGACCAATTACAAAGCTTAACGAAGATGCCCTTGGCGATAAAACACTGGCAAAAGTTGAAGAAGTTTGGCTAAAGTCGACACATGATCAACTGCCAATTCAAGCTTGGGTCGCCTACCCTCCAGGGTTCGATAAATCTAAAAAGTATCCGCTCGTACTTGAGATCCACGGTGGCCCAGTTGCAAACTATGGCCCACATTTTAGCGCCGAAGTACAACTTTTTGCCGCCCAAGGCAGCGTCGTGCTTTACATGAATCCACGAGGCAGCGACTCCTACGGCAAAGAGTTTGCTCAAACTATCCACCATAACTACCCAAGCCATGACTTTGACGACCTAATGACAGGTGTCGATCACCTGATTGGCGAAGGCTATATAGACAAAGACCGCTTGTTTGTTACGGGCGGTTCAGGTGGCGGCGTACTCACTGCGTGGACTGTCGGTCACACGGATAGATTCGCAGCAGCGGTCGTAGCAAAGCCGGTGATTAACTGGTATAGCTTTGTATTAACTGCAGATTTCTATCCATTTTTTGCGGACTACTGGTTCCCAGGAAAACCATGGGAGCACATGGAACATTATATGAAACGCTCGCCTATTAGCTATGTGGGTAATGTAAAAACCCCAACCATGCTACTGACAGGTGAAGCGGATTATCGTACGCCAATTTCAGAAACCGAGCAGTATTATCAGGCGCTTAAGCTACAAGGTGTAGAAACAGCTATGGTCAGAATTCCAGATGCCTCACACGGAATCACCAAAAGGCCATCCAACCTGCTAAACAAAGTGGCTTATATTCAGTGGTGGTTCGACAAGCACGATCCGAAGAAATAAACAGGATCCCAACCAAGCCGGGGCAGCCTTGCCTCGGTTTCTTTACTAATTTATCTAACTTGTTTATTGTTAAAGAAAATCCACAAAAATAGGGAATTCAATATGGATTATGTCTCTCTCAATCGTGCGGCATGGGAAGAACGAGCCAAGGCACATTTTGACTCTGAGTTTTATGACGTCAATCGCTTTTTACAAGGTACCTCTTCACTCAATCCCATAGAATGTGAGCTACTTGGTAATGTATCAGGCAAGAGTCTGCTTCACCTACAATGTCACTTCGGCTTAGATAGCCTGTCATTCGCAAGGCTGGGGGCTAAGGTAACAGGTGTCGACTTTTCGACAGAAGCCATTACCCGAGCAAATACATTGGCTCAGCAAACTGGGCTTGATGCCAGTTTTATCTGTCAGGATATCGCGCAATTTGGGCTTGAGAATACCACACAATTCGACATTGTCTTTGCATCCTATGGCACCATCTGCTGGTTGCAAGATTTATCTCAGTGGGCTGCCACTATTGCCCGTGCATTGAAGCCCGGCGGTCAGTTTTGTTTCGTGGAGTTTCACCCAAGCATTGACCTTCATTTGGGTTACCCTTATTTCCCACAAACTCAGCCTGATATTAGCGAAGAATCAACCTATACCGAAAACCACCAAGATAGCAAACAAACCATTGCGACTTGGCCACACTCAATCGCCGAAGTGATGCAGTCCTTAATGCAAGCTGGTCTTACAATTACCCACTTCGATGAGCACCCTTTTAGTCCATATAACTGCTTTGAAGGTTTAGAGGCAGTGTCTGGACAAGGCTTTCAGTTATTGAGTAAAGGGCATCAAGTTCCATTGCTATTTTCAATATTGGCGAATAAAGCGGAGTAGGACTCATTACTCCGCCGTATATTTTTTCATACCCAATACAATTACGAGACTATTAAGCACTATCTTTGTGCACCTAGCTAGCTACCAAAATTCAATATGATCTTACAAGCTTTCTGTTTTAAGCCAATTATTGCAAAAGACTAAATTAAAGTTTTACTTCAAAAATATTCTTGCTATAGAAAATAAATATAACACTTTGATAAGTTAGATTTTTTATCGATTTATTTTTCCGAACATACCAATTTGTTTTTCTGGATTTTCTCTTTTTAATTTGTGAACTAAAGTTTAACACGCAGTTTGAGACACACTTTAATTACGAGGGAAAACCCCATGAATAGAAAATCTAGAACGATGTTGTCTGCCGTAGCGCTCGCAGTAACAACAACGCTATCAGCCCCGAGCTTTGCTGCAATGAGCGAAGCGAAAACCAACCAATTTTGGTGGCCAGAACAACTAAACCTAAGCCCATTAAGACAACACAGCCCAGAATCCAACCCTTATGGCGCAAGCTTTGACTATGCCGCTGAATTTAGCAAACTAGATCTTAAGCAAGTCAAAAAAGACATTGAGCAAACACTCACTGATTCGCAAGACTGGTGGCCTGCCGACTGGGGTCATTATGGTCCCTTTATGATCCGTATGGCATGGCATAGCGCTGGGGTCTATCGTGTACACGATGGCCGTGGTGGCTCGGCAGGTGGCCAACAACGTTTCGATCCGTTAAACAGCTGGCCTGATAACGCGAACTTAGACAAAGCAAGACGATTATTGTGGCCGATTAAACAAAAATACGGCCGTAGCCTATCGTGGGCAGACTTAATGGTCTTAGCGGGCAACGTTGCGCTTGAGTCAATGGGCTTTAAGACCTTTGGTTTCGCCGGTGGCCGTCAAGACGATTGGGAACCTGATTTAGTTTATTGGGGGCCAGAAGATGCTTTCTTAAAAGACGAGCGTCGTGACAAAAAAGGTAAACTAAAGGGCCCATTGGCAGCAGTTGAAATGGGACTTATTTATGTCAACCCTGAAGGCCCACACGGTAAACCAGACCCATTACTTGCCGCAAAAGATATTCGCATGTCATTTGGTCGCATGGCCATGAACGACGAAGAAGTGGTCGCACTTATCGCGGGTGGTCACACCTTTGGTAAAGCACATGGCGCGAAAAAGCCGTCTGATTGTGTGGGTAAAGAACCAGCCGCAGCAGAGATTGAAGCACAAGGCCTAGGTTGGAAAAATAAATGCGGCACGGGTAAAGGTGCAGACACCACAACAAGCGGTTTAGAAGGGGCTTGGACGGTCACACCAACTCAATGGTCAACCAATTATCTCGACAACCTAATGAACTTCAACTGGGTAATGACAAAAAGCCCAGCAGGTGCGACCCAATGGATCCCTGACAACAAAGCTGCGGCAAACCTAGTGCCAGACGCCCACATTGAAGGTAAACGCCATGCACCAATAATGTTCACCACGGATTTAGCATTAAAATTTGACCCTGAATATCGTAAGGTCATTGAACGCTTCCGCAAAGATCCAAAGCAATATGAGTTGGCGTTCGCGAAGGCTTGGTTCAAATTGACCCACCGTGATATGGGTCCAAGAGCCCGTTATGTGGGTTCAGAAGTACCAAGCGAAGTACTGACTTGGCAAGATCCAATTCCAAAAGCGGATTACAAGATGATTGATAACAAGGACATCAGCGCACTGAAAAAATCAATCTTGAACTCAGGTCTAACAAAGCAAGAACTGATCAGAACGGCATGGTCGGCAGCATCTAGCCACCGTGTTACTGATATGCGTGGTGGTGCAAACGGTGGCCGTTTACGCCTCGAGCCTCAGGTAAGTTGGGAGGTAAACAACCCTGACGAAGTAAACAAAGTGCTAGCTACATTGACGGACATTCAAACCCGCTTTAATAAGCGCGCTGGCAAAAAAGCAGTCTCTATTGCCGACTTGATTGTATTAGGTGGTTCTGCAGCAGTTGAAAAAGCCGCAAACGACGCAGGTTACAAAGTAAATGTAGCGTTTAAACCGGGCCGTACCGATGCCTCACAAGCACAAACGGACGTCTTATCATTTAGCTATCTGGAGCCAAAGGCAGACGCGTTCCGTAACTATTACAGTGATGAAGCGTTTATGTCACCAACTGAAATGTTAGTAGACAAAGCCAATATGCTGGACTTATCTGTACCTGAAATGACGGTACTATTAGGCGGCCTACGTAGCTTAGACGCAAACTACAAAGGCGCAGAGCACGGTGTATTTACTGACAAACCAGGTCAGTTGAGCAACGACTTCTTTGTTAACCTGCTAGATATGTCGACTAAATGGTCAAAGGTAGAGGGGCAAGAAGGCTTATACGAAGGCCGTGACCGTAAAACTGGAGAGATAAAATGGACGGCAACACCGGTTGATTTAATCTTTGGTTCTAACTCTGAGCTTCGCGCAATTACCGAAGTCTATGCATCGGACGATGCCAAACAGAAGTTTGTAGACGATTTTATCGCCGCTTGGGTGAAGGTAATGCAACTAGACCGCTTTGACTTAAAATAAACCAATTAAGTAGAGCAAACAGGGCCTGATTTAGGCCCTGTTTTTTATTCGTGCTGCACATCTACTAAGGTCAAAATATAGCTAACATGCGTTTTCGCACCACATGCCCGCAGTGTTTTCACCAGACAATTTGTAAATTAGTTTCAGGTACTAGAGACCCTCGTGTAGACAAATATGGTTGATAATTTATCTGACTGGCCATGGGTAGTTGGCTTTATGTAATAGGTAGAGAGCCAGTTCTTCAATTTAGTTGATGCACAAAAAATCGGCGCTTAGCGCGCCGAGTGAACTTAATGATCAATCATATCAGCCAAAATGATGGCTGCGTGGGTTTCCACCGCACCTGAATCGAAACCATACATGTGCCCATATTTGTTCGCTAGCTCGGAATGCACATTATTGATGATCTCTTCTTGCCAGCGTTTGAACCAAATGAAGTGGTTGTCGTCACTAAAAACTGGGGTGTAGGGCGCAACTTCTAATTGTTTACCGACTTCCGTTCTAACATCAGCAATGTATTCCAGCAGATCTTTTACGTCCTTTTTTGAACCTATATTGCCATGACCGCCATTAATAAAGTTCCAGTGCTTACTGAGCGGTTTCCTCAGAAGATTTTGTAGATCCACTTCGTAACCATGGAAATCTTCCGCTCCCGCAAAATTGTAAAACGGCAGCTGATCAGGGTTAATCATGTCAGCGAAATGCAGCACGCGATCGCTTGGAATTAGAATCATCGTGTTATCCGGTGTGTGACCAGAACCTTCTGGTGCCATCATCTTCAGCCTTATTGAGCCAAATTTGACCGTTCTAGCTCTTTTCAAATCGTACACTTCATTTGGTGCAGGAACTTTAGGGGTTCTCACACCGTTTTCGTTCAATTCAGCGTGAAGGTTGATCTTGTCAGCAACGGTTTGACTCGCGATAACACGGACACGCCCCACCCTTGGGTAATTTTTCTTAATTAAGTCAATAAGTTGATTACCTCCACCTACATGATCTAGGTGATAATGAGAGTACATAATAGCAGTGATCGGCTTATTGGTGATGGATTGAATACCTCGAAACAGCGCATCAATACGACCATCACCAAGAGGGTCAATCAGCAACACCGAGTCTTTGGACACCACAACGGTAGCGTTGTAGTAATTTACTCCGATCCAGTAGGTGTTTTTACCCAATTTCTGTACAGTGAATTTACTGTCATCAAACTGGCGTTCATAAAGGTTATTGATTTTTTGGCCGATTTTTAGCGAGTGCTTTGCTGATGGTTCAACTTCGAGTTGAGCCGTTTCACCAGGGAATAAAATCGCGTGTTGGTTATTATGGTCATGGCCTATCGCACTGACATTAAAAGTAAACACTGCAGCAGCAATAGGGGTTAAAGCTAGGGTGGGTAGTTTCATTTTTCTCTCCTCAATAAGATGAAAAAAAGATAAAACAAAAACAAACATATCAAAAATGCATGTTTGTTATAGTATGTAGATCATTTACGCATAATTTTATACGGTGATGGCATGGGTGTACCTGAGTTGAATCTACGCAGTATTGACTTAAATCTGTTAACGATCTTAGAGAAGGTGTTGATCCACAAGCATATTAGTCAAGCCGCTCATGCATTAAACATGAGCCAGCCAGCAGTGAGCCGAGCCCTGATGCGCTTGCGAAAGCAATTTGGTGATCCATTGTTGGTAAAGGTGAAAAATGAGTACCGTTTAACTGCAAAAGGCGAGCGCCTTCGTAGCGAACTGGAGCTATCACTCACTACTATTCGTCATATGTTGGTGGATGATGAGTTTGACCCTCTGCAATACTCGGGCGTGTTCACTATAGGGGCGCTGGATTTCGAAATGATGATGATTGTGCCGAAATTGTTGGCGCGCTTTCAACAGCGTGCTCCAAATTTGAAATTACAAATTGTGTCTTACAACTCGTTTATACCGCTTCATGACTACTTGGAAAAGGTGGCGGATTTATTATTGTACTCCACAGATGAGACACCCACCAACGTATTTAAACAACGCTTATTTAATGACAATTATGCCATAGTAATGTGTTGTCAGCATAAATGGGCTCATCAGCCTATGACGTTAGCGCGCTATTGCCAGAGCCGACATCTCATCGTTTCTGGTAATGGCTTGTGCAAAACGGATATGGATCATGAGCTAAAAAGGTTGGATGCTCAGCGAGAAGTAGTGGCATCTTTACCACATTTTTCGATGGTGCCGGAGTTATTGATTAACACGGATCTGATTGCCACTTTACCAAAGCGTCTGGTCACTCATTTAAGTAGACGTTATGACATCACGGTAGCCGATTTACCGTTCCACACTGCCGATTTTCAAGTTGAACAATTTTGGCATCTCATTCATCACAATAGCCCAATCCACCAGTGGGTGAGGCAGGAAATAAAAAGCTTGGTGGATGAAGAAATCGGTGAAACGGCGTGAGGCGACTTGATTGAATCGCCTCTTCACTCGATCTCTCAACTGAGCGTTATCTTTATCGATAGCCCTGTTATTAAGCGGCTAAACAGCGCCTCGCGCAGCTAGACATCCAGAGTTATTTTTAGGCAATGCTACAAAGCAAAGCCGAGATGCGAACTTATCCGTCACCACATCGCTTTGTGCTTTATCGCTACTGTTATAGAGGTGCAAGTGATTATTTTCGACAAAATAAAGTCCCAATTGGTTTAATCGTGCCGCCCACCGAAACCCCGATGCTAAATCACACTTTATATAAACACTTAACTCTCGATATTGCATTTGCTGATCACCGCCCCACAGCAACTGATAAGGCACATTTGCGCGCTGTAAAGCCCCTTGCCAAAATCGTGATAAGCGCTGATTTTTATCTTCACAAAGTACCTTTCCATGTGGATTCCAAAGGCTCAAGATAGCGCCCCGTGTATCAAAGCGGGTTGGCCGTAACGGTTGAAAATATACTTGTAAATAAAGCTGCCACAGGTTTGGTTCAATTTTCATGTTTTACTGCTTGTTTGATTGTATTGACCAGTTATCAAAATGGGCTCATGGCTGCTGGTTCGGCTGCTCCATGTAACCGGCCTATACATCTTATCAATAACTAAAAAATTATCACTTAACCAATACAGCAACTCGCTTTTGCTCGTTCTCCGTGAAGGTTTGTTTGAGTAGTAACTCGACTCTTTCTTTTGCGATTTGGCTATCACCAAGCTCGGCTAGAATATTTTGCTTTTGCAGCATAAAGCTTTGTAGTTTTTGCTGCCAATGCTGTTGTTGCTTCTGGACTTCAAGTATACGAGTTGCGGCTTTATCGCCATATTCAGCACTTAGTTCGTTATAGTGTTTTTGCTGCCAGTTTGCGTTTAGGGTGTGTAACTGGGCTGAGGTTTGAAATAACACTTGTTCACGCTTTGGAAGCCCACTGATATGCGTCTCAATTAATTGCTGCTTTTGCGATTCAGATATAGATGCGTCTGACAAAATTTGCCAGCGACTCAAAGCTTGCGTATCCCACGCATTAGCATCTTCAAACCAAACTGCTATCACTTCATCCGTAAAAAATTGCCGCTGCAGTGCGTGTAGCAGCTCAACACGTTCTAGTAGATTAAGATGCGTATCCACATCAATTAAGGCCTGCTTAAATTGCACGTAGAGACCTGCAACTTCGTGAAGGCATTGTGGTAATAATTCCAGATAAGCTTGCCACTGCTCGGCTTGGTTATGGTTTTGTAGCTCAAAAAGCCAATCGTCGATTTGATGCTTATGCTGTTTATTAATGGTCTCACAATGTACGCTTACAGATGCACTCCTTGTGGGTTGTGGGACCTTATGCGCATCATTTTTCAGCTCAGATAACTCCGCGAACCGGGGAACATGACGCGGCGTCTCTTGCTGTTCACTCTCGATATAAACCAGCGACAGCATAGTCAAAATGATTAGCAAAAGGCCCCACTTTTTCATAGCGCCAAACCTTTTAAGCGGCGAATATGCTGGCGATAAACGGTTAATGGGTCTGTTTCGAACAAGTGATGAATACCAATGGTGTGGTTTACCTGATCTAAATGGTTCATTTTGAATTGGTTATTGATCACCTGACCTAAATTACTAGAACAAGCTGATACTAGGCCGTCGTTGGCCTCATCAAAAACTTGAGAGAACAGTGCAAGTACGTTGTCAGCGGGGTCAAATACGTTGGTCCATGCTTTGCTGCCACTCCATGAAAAATAATGCACGCCATTGCTCGCTAGACTTTGCGTTTCGCCACAATAATGACTTGGCACACCCTCTGGGTATTTTTGGTTAAATGCTAATGTGCCAGCCGTGGTCAAAGCACCTAGTGCTTCGAGTGCGTCTTTTGGTGCGGTGGCTTTACCAGATAGCAAATCAATTAACCCCGCAAGGCCGTTAGCAAGCGACGCTAAAAACTGCTCCGAAAATGAACCATTGTCTACTCCACCGCGAACAACATCAGCAAAACGGCTACCCCAGTTTACGCCACCAATACTAGTCGCTGAGGCCACCCACTCAGGTTTAACTGAGGCAACGTAGCGAATAGTTTGCGCGCCTTGGCTGTGACCAATTAAATTAACTTTGTCTTTACCCGTTAATGCTCGAACCAACGCAACTTGCTCTAGTAGTTGCTCACCACGCAATTCTGAATTATGGGCTGATGATACTTCTGCAACATAAACCTGCCCTCCTTCATCATGGATCACTTGTGGTACGCGATAAAAATAATCTACTCCGAGCAGATTATCAAAACCAAACAGACCGTGAACTAATACCACGGGATACTCTAATTCCTCACCGCTGTGGGCGGGAGAGGTAACGATCGATAGCAACCCAAGCAGGGCGCTGAGAATTAACCTTTTCATGTACTTGCTCCAATTATTACAATTTAGTAACAAATAAACTTTAGATTACAATGGTCAGAGGTCAAGCCAGAATAGTGTTAAAAATGAAATTTTGATGAATGTTACGTAAACAAAAGTAAATAATGGGAGTGTAAGTTAGTACCTAGGCCCAGAGGTTAGCACGCACAGGGTACCCCCAAAAGAAGCCAAAATACGGCTCCTTTTGCGAATTTCTAAAAATTAGATTCAATCGAGGATAAGGTCTACAAGCAGTCAGCATAAGGATAAGTTGTGAGCTCACCTAAATGCACTTGGTAACTATTGCCGGTAATAGCTGTGGTACCGTAATACCCGGCATCAGAACCAATAGTAAACGCCTCTGAAGCTGGGATCCCGGCTTTGATAAAGGCTTCAGCATCTGTTTTGGCATTACCATAAGCACGAACGACATCAATGCCCTGCGCCTTTAAGCGATTAATCTCCGCAGTTTTATATTCTGCTGTTTTAAACAAACTGGTTTCATTACTGAGTGATGTGCGTAGAAAGCCTTGCGGTAAGCCCATCCAATTTAACCAACCGCGCGTCCCTTTAGCATACCAATACACTCTGGCTGTCAAAAATACGGGTTGATAGCCCAAATCAAGATAGTGACGAACTAAATCATAAGCGCCATCTTTGGGGTCGGCATGATCTATTCCGGTATAGTCGCCAATTTGCTCGGCATCGGATTCGGTCAATGTGCCATCGATGTCAAACAGGACCGCTTGAGTGCCTGGCTCAACAACCGTGACATAACCTTGTGCACCGGTGCCATCAGCTGGTACGCCTGCATATATACGATACTGACCTGCCGATAACTCGGGCAAGGTGATAAACGCCTTGCCATCGCCATTGGTTGTTTGCTCACCAAGATACTGCCAATTTGTGTCCGACTCAGCACGGTAGTAAAACTCCACCGACTCGAATTCCAAGTCTTTATGAGTGATGCTACCGTAGTCAAATTTAGCAGTGATCTGAGTTGCAGCACCGGCAGCAGTTACTTGATCGTGTACCATATGGTAACTCGGCAGCCAAGATAAGTATTTGTTAAATGAGCTAGAAAAGCTACGCTTGACCATATTAGGTGCTACATAATGGGTTTCTAATGCGGTAATACTTGGGCAAGTAGGGGTTGCCAGTGATGAAAAAGAGGCAAATAACGCTGCGGTTAAAATAGAATGTCTCATGCACGACTCCGTGTTTATTATTGTCATAACGAATACGTCACCCAAGCAAATAATCGACTTACGTAGGTAACAAAGAGCAAGGCACAACAGAGTTGGCCTTGTCATAAAACGCTAGAGCATAAACTCGAAATGTGTCAAATTTGTTAACTTAAATATTTTATTTAACATTCCATAGATGTTCTACCATCTCTTGTGTACTGACTTCCATACAACCTTGGCGGTTAACGCCTGCCCAAAGGGGGCTAAAATCGCCGCATCCTTGCTTTTCAGCAGCAGCGCGCAATGGCGTCAAAGCAGCTGATGCATATGGAAAAGTCGGTACGTCTTCGTTAATGAAGTTAAGATCTATCATTAGCCGATTTTCAATCCCACGGGCAGGGCGACCAGAAAACACATTGGTCACGGCAGACGGCTCAGCCAGTGATTTAAGTGCATCACGATGTACCAAAGAGGTGCTTGCTTCATCACACAGTAAGAAGCAGGTGCCGATTTGTGTTCCACAGGCACCCAATTCGTGCATCATAGTAACATCATGATGAGAAGCAATCCCCCCGGCAGCCACTACAGGCACAGATAGCGCATCACTAAGGATAGTTACTAATTGTCGAGTATGCAGTTGAGACTCAAGTTTTGTCTCGGTGAAGGTTGCCCTATGCCCACCCGCTTCAATCCCTTGCGCTATCACAATGTCTGCACCATTTTCAGCTAACCATATTCCCTCTTCCAAGGTCGTTGCGGAAGACAAAATAGTCGTCCCCCACGATTTTACGAGCTCGACCAGTTCAGTATCAGGAAGCCCAAAATGAAAACTGATCACGGGAGGTTTATAAGGCGCAATGGCCTCAGCCATTTCCCTATCAAATGGGCGTCTTAAGATCCCCATTTCATCAGTAGGTGTTAACTCAAGCTCATCGTAATATGAAGCCAGCTTTTTCTTCCACTTGTCTTGCTGATAAGGGTCAGGCTCCGGCATCTCATGGCAAAAAAAGTTAAGGTTATATGGGCCTGAAGCATATGCTTTAAAATGCTCAATTTCTACAACGACCTGCTCTTTACTCAGCATCCCACAAGGGATTGAGCCGAGTATTCCGGCATTGGTCGCTGCGACCGCTAAGCGCCAATTTTGCACACCTGCCATTGGCGCTTGGATCATAGGAATGGAGATATTAAGTAATCTGGTAAGCTGCATCACAAGGTCCTTGTTTTAGGCAAAACGACATAAAGCCGAAGGTGCTTTCCAGTGTGGGGAAGAAGCGCTTAACGGTCAATGATTGTGCGGCTAATAAAGCAAACTTTCTCTTGCCAAAACAACCATATTTGAAATAGTGTTTCTATAACAATACAAGGACGCCGTGATGAATATCTCTCTAAGAGCCATTGATAAACAAAACTACGAAGCCATTTGCGATTTAGATGTCAGCCCTGAGCAGCAAGATTTGGTAGCCTGCAACATGTTTTCCATCGTGGAATCAAATAATGATGGCTATACCACACGCGCAATTTATCAAGATGATGAAGCTGTTGGGATGCTAATGTGGGTACAAGAGAGTATAGAGCGCATCTCCATTTGGCGCTTTATGGTTGATCAGCAATTTCAGCAATAAGGGATTGGGCGTAAAGCACTCACCCTCGCACTCGAAGAAATCAAGCAGACACCAAACCTTGCCACCATAGAAATCTGTTATGTACCAAGTAACCCCGTTGCCAAACCATTTTACGCAAGTTTTGGCTTTCAAGAAATTGGAATCAATGAAGACGATGGTGAGATGCTAGCGGTGATCAAGCTACCTCTATAATAAGTTGTAATTTATGGTAATTTGCGCAAATGAAACATTAGGTTAAACTCACTTAAAAATGTAAGTTGGCCAATTAAAGGAATTACCATGCACGAGCATACTAAACGCATTTGTGATTTTCTCACCGAAATCCAGCTACCTTTTCGATTTCATGAAGTCGAGGAAAATACGTTTTTACCGGGTCTAAAAACGGTAATGGGCACGCTCTATATTGATAATGAGAAATTGCGATATCCAGGTGATATATTGCACGAAGCTGGCCATATCGCCGTATGCGAGCCAATATTCCGCGGCCAACTTCATGAAGATGTGTATAAAAATGGCCTAAAAAATGGCCGAGAGAAACAAGCCATGCAAGGCGAAGAAATGGCCGCCATTGCTTGGTCGGTTGCTGCCATCCAATATATTGGATTGCCTCTAGAGGTCGTATTACATAAGGATGGCTATAAAGGCGCTAGCGCTAGCTTCGTAATTGCTTTTAAGGAAGGAAACGGATTCGGCTACCCATTACTCAGTGCGTGGGATATGACTTGCCCAAAGCAAGGCTTTCCTAAAATGCAGAAATGGATCCGCGAGCTTCGTTGGATCAATGAATTAAGTTAATCTATTCCCTATCTACATCTTAAGCTGTCTAGTAGCTCGAAATAAAAAAGCCCGACCACAAAGTCGAGCTTGGGGAGGCGTGGCGCTTTGGATTGCCACTTGCTTACTGATTAAATTCTTTCTCAGACAGTTTGCCATCTCCGTCGCTGTCGAGCTTATCAAAGATTGAAGCAAGAGATTCTGACAGTGACGCTTCACTTTTAGAAATAAAACCATCTTTGTCTAAGTCAAAATCGTTAAATTCTGCTGCCATTGCTGAGCCGGCAAAAAGTACTGTGGCGGCTGTAATTGCTGTTGCTAACTTTTTCATTGTGACCTCCTAGCCTTTAAAGTTAGAGAATTCAGAAGCACTTAGCTGACCATTTTTGTCTGCATCTAGCTTCTCGAACTGACCAAGTAGTGTTGATGATACTGATGCTTCTTGCTGGCTGATCTGCCCGTCTTTATCCTTGTCTACATCTTGAAATGACAAGGTTGCTGCCAGGGCCATCGTACTCACCAATACACCTATGGTCGTTGCACATACCGTTCTAAGTTTCATAGCCATTCTCCTCACTATGCCCGTCTCTCATTGCGGCTCTAGTCGCAAATTAACCTTTAAAGTTAGAGAACTCAGTTTCGTTTAGTTCTCCGTCAGCGTTTACATCTAAGTCTTTAAACTGTTCGATAAGCGCTGTATTTACTTTTGCTTCGCTCATGCTAATAGCACCGTTGCCATCTGTGTCATAGCTTGCGAAATCTTCACCAGCAATAGTATTTGCTGAAGCCAATGTTAGACCTGTGATTGATAGTGCGATAAGTACATTTTTCATCATTCTGCTCCTAAAATTTCCTAAATATGATTTGCTTTTGGACGGCTTGATTAGCCTTGGTAATTTGCGAATTCAGACTCGCTTAACTCACCGTCGGCATTACTGTCTAGTTGCGTAAATTGCTCTGCAAGGGACTGATTTACTTTTGCCTCAGTCATGCTGATAGTGCCGTTACCGTCAGTATCATATTTAGTGAAATCTTCACCAGCTAATGCAGAAGCTGAAGCGAATGTTAAACCTGCAATTGAAAGTGCTGCTAATACGTTTTTCATGATAGTCCAATCCTTCTGTCGTTTTCGTAATGGTGTTAAAGGCAGTGGGCGCTACGCCCACCTAGCGATTAACCTTCGTAGTTCGCGTACTCAGATTTGCTTAGCTCACCATCGGCATTAGTGTCTAAGTCTGCAAACTGCTCAGTTAACGAAGTGCTTACGCTTGCTTCAGTTACACTGATTGAACCGTTGCCATCAGTATCTAGTTTTTCAAAATCGCCACCAGCGAGTGCTGATGCTGAAACCATTGATAGACCTGCGATAGATAGTGCTGCTAGTACGTTTTTCATAATCTAATCCTTCAATTGTGTTATTTTTTGAGTCAGGCACGTGGCCTAACCCATTGTTAAACTCAGTGCTAAATTAGCCTTCGTAATTTGCGTATTCAGACTTACTTAGCTCACCATCTGCGTTAGTGTCTAGATCTGCAAACTGCTCAGTTAATGAAGCGCTCACACTTGCTTCTGCTACACTGATTGAACCGTTGCCATCAGTATCCAATTTTTCAAAATCGCCACCAGCTAGTGCTGATGCTGAAACCATTGATAAACCTGCGATTGATAGTGCTGCTAATACGTTTTTCATAATCTTTTCCTTAAATTGGGGTATATTTTAAACTCTGCTATTATATCGTCGGCTTGTGACTAGCCTTCAAAGTTATCAAACTCAGACTGGCTTAATTGGCCGTCTTGGTCGGCGTCAAGGTCTTTAAACTGCGCCATCAAATTTGGATTTGCTTTTGATTCGCCTAGTGAGATGTAACCATCTCCATCAACATCGTATTTATCAAACTCAGAGTTTGCGTGAGCACCTACTGATGCGAAAGAAAGTACAGCTGCTGATAGTGCGATTGCTAAAGTTTTCATAATCAGTTCCTCTCATATTTCTAAACTTGTCGTTTCTGCTTCTCTACGTTGGTTTGTGTTGAAGCGAATGTTTTTTGCTTTCGAGATAACTATTCCAACTTTGATGCCAAAGTTTAAAAGTGATTAAGAATCAATAGGTTAAAATTAAATGGAGATTTTCATTAAGGATGGATTCAGTGAGATTGTTGCCATTTAGCAACAGGTGACTTTGAGATAAAATAAAAAAATATTTATTTTCAATAAGTTAAGGTGTCGCATAAAAGCAACACCATAAAAAATTAGGATGTAAGTGCAGCCCAAAGCGGTTAAGTTTCATGCGACAATCATTCACATTCGGTATTGAGCAGAGTCGCCAGAAAAAATTTTTATAAAAATATCGAAAATTTTTCCTTATAGTTTCTAAGAAACCAGAAAACAAACAAAACAACTTAAAAATCAATAGATTAAAACTAAAACCCATCTTAAAGCAATTGCTATAAAAGTGACGGAGTGAGCAGGAAACTGACGAAAAACAGAAGTATTTTAAAAAAGTAGCAGAGAAAAAAGAGAGGTGTTGCTAAAAAGCAACATCCGCTAGATTGGTGTTAGATTACGAAGCGGTACCCAACCTTGCAGCTCTGACTTTTTACTTGAGCACCACACCCAACCATTGAGTTGGTTATGACCCAACAAGTGTTCACCTTGAACTACCGATAGTTCCTGAGCGGTATAGTCCATTAATGCAACACCTTGTTTGGGGTTGACTAAGCAAAGCACTTGAGCAGGTACCCAACCAGACACTTGCTCCTCAGTTTCACAGAAAAACCTATTGTCCCACCCCTCTTCGCCTTCATATTCTTCACCAACGATCAATCTCGCACCTTGTTTAAACGTGATGGGGGTCGGAAACTCATTGATATGTTCCTTGATTACTTCGTATTCGATATCTAACTGCTTATTTTCCAAGTTTTAACTCCATATAGACAGACAGCGGATCCGATTTGTGATCACCGAATTCTTTTCTTTCGATAAAACCAAACTGCGCATATAACCTGAGGGCTTCTGGTTGCTTAACTCCGGTTTCTAACCGTATCAGTGGATATTGACGATTATCTGCAAAAGCGATTAACTCGGACAAGATTGCTTTTGATAAACCAAGACCGCGATGATTTGGCTTTACATACAGTCTTTTCAACTCACCATAGAGACAATCATGATGCTTTTCGACGATTGCGCCGCAAGCAATGATCTCGTCATGCTGGATAATGCCAATAAAATGCGCAGTAGGTGAGCATAACTCTTGCAATGCCGATAGCTGGTTGCTTTCAGCAGGGTATAGCGAATTCATCAGCGCATCGATTTCTGCTATTAATGTATCAAGCGATGGAAAACTCGCATCAAGTGCAACGATTTGCATTTATCATTCCTTGATTTTCGGTATTAATTAACTAGAGTCGAGGATTAAGCTGAACACCCAAGTGCAACTATTACTAAAAGTACTAAAGTTTGGTAAAGCTCAGCTTCTCACTCAGTTAGCCTTAATGTACGTCAGCCATTAGACTGGCGCTTTAGCTCTTCTAGCATACGCTCATCGCCCATCAAGTTTTTGAGGATGGCTTTAACCTTAGGATCCGATGCATTTTCGTAGAGAGACAGCAAATCTTGTGCGATCCTTTGCTGCTGCTTTGGGTCGGCGCCTGATTGAAAGTACTGTGACATCAACCCTTCTGCTGCGAGACTTTTCACGTAATCATTAGGCTCTTGCTCTAGCATTTTCACGAATGACTGTGACAAACGCTCATCAACGATAGGTGTACGCGACACGAGCTCAAGCGCCTGTAGCCTCAACTTTTCATCACTCATGTTATGCGTCATATTGAGGATAGATTCTACTGCTTGATAATCATATTGCTCTAATTCATTGCGATTTAGCATAAACATGTTCATTTGCAGCTGACTCATTGCCGCTAAACGTTCTGCCGCCGGCAAACTGTTATTTAGAATTTTCTGTTTTAAATCGTTGCTGATTTGACTTGCGTACTCAGGATCAGTTTTGATCCGCATTTCGTAGTCTTCGGGTAAGTCTTCATAAAAGCCATAAATGGGGTTTTCTGCTTTCATCTCGTCGATTTTCTGCTGTTCACGCTTTTCAATCAAAGAGAAGATTAAAGACTCAAACTCATCCGGCGCCTGCTCAGAGAGTAAATCTGACTTTTCCATCGACAACGCCTGTAACCTCGTTTCAAGTTTATTGATCCGAGCCATTAACTGAGCAATTTGTTCAGACTCGTCAGTTGAAATCTGAGTGCCCTGTGTATACTGAGTTGCATTATAGTGAGGCTGTTGAGTAGGACTCTGATACACGTGCGTTGCCACAGGAGAGGTTGCTAATTTGGTTTGAATGACATTAAACCCAGAAAAAGCCAATGCAAGAACTGAGCATGAAAGCGCTATATTGAGTTTAAGATTAGACATGAACGAGTTACCCTTATAAAAAGTAGCAATGTAATAGATCTGCAAGACAAATACTGTAAATGATTGTACTGTAAATTGATACAGCAAGAGGCAATTACGCGGATAATTATTACACTTTGCTTAAGGTGGCAGAAACGAGCCCCCAAACAGCTTGCCATGATTGCCAACAAGGAATGACCGTGAATAATATACTGCAAACCGTCCACTATAAACCTATCACATTGCTTTTACTTGGCATTGCAACGGTTACGTCATTGCTTGGCAGCAGCCCACTTTGGCAAAGTCACCAAGCCTTATTTCAATGGATTTTACCATCAGCCGCACTACTTCTTGTGCTGCGATTAGGGTGGCATGTTCGCCAAACAAGCTTGGCTGCTAGTCCCAGTACTTTACATAAAGACATAAAACTCTGTTGGATAGCCCTGCTCTTATGTACTTGCGGAGATATCGTCAACTTCAATTTCTTTGAGCTTTATCATCGCCAAGATCAAACCATAAGGCATGACTACTTGATCGACTCCATTTGGTTTTTTGCCCTTGGCTATGGGCTTTTACTTGGACTGCTTATTCGATTTTTACGACGAGAATTTGCATTAACATTAGCAACCGCGACCGTATTGGTTGTGGTGTCTATTACGCTATCGTCGCTTAGCTATAAAATGATGTACCTACCCACGATAAGCCAATACTCCCTGCTGTTGAGCGCAAGTTATAGCTTATTAGTGACCTTGCTCGGCGTATTTGGCTTTTGGCTTATTATTCAAAACGTTAAATTCAACGAAAAAGCCAACTTCGCAGTTGCCAGCGGCTTTATCCTAGCCATGCTAGCGGATGCTATTATCGGTCAATTTTGGCTGTTCGCAAACCAAGGGGATGGCTACTTTCCCATTGCAAGGCACATTAATTGGGTCATCTATATTGGCTCGCAAACGCTACTATTATTGTTTCCTGTCGCCATGATAAAAACTAATGTTGCGAGGTGTAAAGCATAGGCAATAAAAAGGCCGAACGATGTCGGCCTTAACTATTTGCGCAATGTGCCGCGCTATATCGATAAGCGGCTTATCTTTTGACAATCGCATTGTGGTAAACGTTTTGTACGTCATCCACATCTTCAAGCATATTGATTAGCTTTTCGAATGTCTCGATTGCTTCTGGATCTTCGATTTCTACGTGAGTTTGCGGCACCCAAGTGATTTCGTCTACCTCAAACGTGATCCCCTCAAACGCTTCTGTCAGTGCAGTTTTCGCTTTGAAGTATTCAGTGTGAGGGGCGAAAACAGAAACTTGGCCGTCTTCAACTTCTACGTCAGTAACATCAACATCAGCCATCATTAGCGCTTCCAAAACTGACTCGTCGTCATCACCTGCAAATCCTAAGATTGCAAAGTGGTCAAACATATGCGCCACACAACCTGGGTTACCTAAGTTTGAACCAGTTTTGGTAAACGGTAAGCGAACATCTTTGATAGTACGGTTCATGTTGTCTGTTAAACAGTCAACGATGATCATGCTGTTGCCTGGACCGTAACCCTCGTAACGCGCTGGCGTGTAATCTTCACCTGCACCGCCTGCCGCTTTTTCGATTGCTTTATCAATAACGTGTGCAGGAACTTGATCTTTCTTTGCCTTGTCGATTAAACGACGTAGTGACAAGTTCGTTTCAGGATCTGCGCCGCCATTTTTAGCAACAACGTAAATCTCTTTTCCGTATTTTGAGTTTACTTTTGTTTTTGCCGCCGCCGTTTTTGCCATGGCGTTTTTGCGGACTTCAAATGCTCTGCCCATCTTAATGCTCGTTTTTATAAAAATTGGCGAAGATTTTACCAAGACATTTGAGTTACGGCTATACCCTTATTATCCGTGATGGTAATTTGCTTTAAGTCACACGATTATATGCTTGTTTTGCGGCTATTTTGTGGCGGACCTAAGCAACTTTACTATAGTTAATATTGTTAAAATTTACCGCTACGGGTGGCTTATATATGATTACGTTTGGCTTGGGAAAAGCAAAAAAGCAAGATGGACAAGATACAGCGCTATTTCAACACTTTAAGGCAACAACCCCTTACTTGGAAGTCGATTCTCAAACAGATATTTTTCAGGTAAGTTCGGCCTTTAACCGTTTACTCGGATACCCAGTTAGCCACGAGCTGAAGTCACTCGCTTTTATATGTCACACCTCAACCGATGCCGCCGTACTTAAGCGTGGACTCGCTAAACTTGAGCACCAAGCACATGCAAAGGTTGAGCTCTCTCTCAATACAGCGAATGACAACAAACCGAAGAAGTTATTACTTGAGCTGTCACGCACTCAAGAAGGCAGAATTTTAGTTATTGCGAATGACATCGGTCATTACCTCACCAACATTGCCAACATGAGTGCAAATTTACAAGCTTTATCAGCGTCCTTTGCGATTATTGAGTTCGACATGCACGGTAAAGTGCTGAGCGCGAATGACAACTTTTTGTCCGTTATGGGATACAGCTTAGAAGAAATACAAGACAAGCATCACAGTCTGTTTGTTAAGGATGACTACGCAGCCAGTGAGGAATATCAAGCATTTTGGCAACGCTTAAATAATGGCGAATTTTTTGAAGGTGAATTCGCAAGGCAAACAAAATCGGGTAAAACGATATGGATCCAAGCCACTTATAATCCAATTTTTGATGAACACAATAGACCTATTAAAGTCGTAAAATATGCCTCAGATATCACCGCACAAAAATCAAAAGCCGCTGACTTTCAAGGGCAAGTTGATGCCATCAAACAAACTCAAGCCGTTATTGAGTTTGACCCTTACGGCAACGTAAAGACTGCAAACAGGCTATTTTTAAATGCGGTTGGCTACACATTAAGTGAAATACAAGGTCAACACCATCGACTCTTTGTGGCACAAGAAGAAGCTGAGAGCAGCGAATATCAAGACTTTTGGCACGCTTTACGACAAGGTAAACATCAATCAGGTGAGTTTAAACGTCTAACCAAATCAGGAAACACTCTATGGATCCAAGCAACCTATACTCCCATCTATGACGAAAATGGCCAGTTGGACAAAATCGTCAAATATGCCTCCGATATTACTCAAGCAAAACTGGCGTCTTTCGACTTTGCCGGACAACTCAAAGCCATCAATCGCTCGCAAGCTGTTATCGAGTTTGATTTGCAAGGTAATATTTTAAAAGCAAATGAAAACTTCCTGTCTGTTATGGGCTACAAGAAAGAAGAAATCATTGGCAAGCATCACAGCATGTTCGTCGACAGCTTTTACGCGCAAAGCAGTGAATACAAAGCATTCTGGCAGCGTTTAAAACAGGGCCAATTTGAAGCCGGAGAGTTTCACCGTTTCGGCAAAGGTGGCAAAGCAATCTGGATTAGTGCCACCTACAACCCAATTTTAGACGAGCAAGGCAAGCCGATAAAAGTCGTTAAGTTCGCAACGGACATTACCGAGCAAAAGGCCACTGCTGCTGATTTTGATGGTCAGCTTCAAGCCATTCGTAAGTCACAAGCCGTCATTGAGTTTGCAATGGATGGTACTATTTTATGGGCCAATGAGTCATTCCTAGATACGATGGGGTACTCACTTGACGAAATCAAAGGTAAACATCACCGTATTTTTGCTACACACGAACAGGCCACTAGCTCTGAATACCAGCAATTTTGGCAAAAGCTCAACCGAGGTGAGTTCGACTCAGGACAATACTTAAGATTGGCAAAACAAGGTCGAGAGGTATGGATCCAAGCGTCTTATAACCCTATCCTCGATCAACAAGGCCGTCCCTTTAAAGTCGTTAAATATGCAACGGATATCACAGAACAAAAACAAGCGGTTGAACATATTAAAAATGCTATCTTGGCAATGGAGCAAGGCGATTTAAGACATAGGATCACCCACCACTTAGGTGGCGAGTTTTCGGTGCTGCAACAAGCGATGAACGGCTTATTCGATAAATTAAGCGACTTAGTCAACACCATAAACAATGGTGCAGAGCAAGTGTTTGATGTGGCTAAACAAATCGCGAATAACAACGAAGAACTCAATAGCCGCATTGAAAATCAAGCGGCGAGCTTAGAAGAAACCGCCGCAACTATGGAAGAGCTTACCGCTACGGTTAAAAAGAATGCGAGTAGCGCAAGTAATGCCGCAGAGAAAGCGACTATTGTTAGAGAAAAAGCACACTCAGGTAAAGCATCGATTGATGATGCCATTTCAGCAGTAGGTAAAATCGAATCTTACAGCACGAAAATCTCTGACATTATCAGTGTCATTGACGAAATCGCTTTCCAAACCAACCTCTTAGCACTCAATGCTTCCGTTGAAGCAGCCCGGGCTGGTGAGGCTGGACGCGGATTTGCCGTGGTTGCCGGAGAGGTAAGAAACCTTGCTCAACGTAGTGCATCAGCGGCACGTGAAATCAAAGCATTGATCAAAAATAGCGTTGATGCTGTGGCGCAAGGCAGCAAACTTGTATACGAGTCTGGCACGACTTTCGATGAGCTAATGCAATCAATTGCCGAGGTGAGCAAAATGGTGGCTGACATAGATAACGCTGGGAAAGAGCAAGCTGAAGGGATAGCTGCGGTTTCCACCACCATCGCGCAAATGGATAATATTACTCAGCAGAACGTTACTCTGGTTGAAACAACATCTCGTTCAGGTAGAAATATGGAAAATCAAGCCAAACTACTTACCGATCAAGTTGCATTTTTTCAACTAGATGAATAGTTAAGGGCGCACTATCTACACAACCACATACAAGTAATTTATCTGAATATACCCGTTGTACCCTTCATGCATCGGGTATGTTATGCTCGTCCCGCTGGTTAGTCCTCCTTTTGTTTATCGCTTTACCCATTTGGACTGTTTTATTAGACAAAAGGAAAAATGATGATAAGTCCAGTTACACCAAGCGATCACCAAGAACTACTGGCTGTTTGGGAAGACTCTGTGCGAGCCACTCATGATTTTATCACTGAGGCGGATATCGCTTATTTTAAACCTATTATTATTGAACAGGCATTTCCAAACGTTACGCTGCACTGTGTAAAAAATAGCGACTCGAATATTGTCGGTTTTATCGGTGTACATGACCGAAAAATCGAAATGTTATTTGTACTCGATAAGAGCAGAGGACAAGGTGTCGGTACTGAGTTACTTCGCTTTGCGCTTGAAACACAAAATGTGCAGTTCGTCGATGTCAATGAGCAAAACCCCGAAGCCGTCGGCTTTTATGAAGCTAAAGGTTTTGAAGTGTATGAGCGCTCACCAACTGACGATATGGGAAAGCCTTACCCAATCCTACGAATGCGACTTCTAACGTCAGCTTAATTCAAATATGGGCCTACGCAACGGGCCCATAATTTATCTTTGTCTAGCCAGAGCACTTAGAAAACGCCTAGCATACTGATATTTAAATCAGAGAAATCGATACAATCACATTACATACAGTAAACGAGCAGTTGAAAGTAAACGCACTAAAGCTGTTTGCTTGGCAAGTATTAGTAACCCGAGCTAATCACTTTCATTAAGGCCATCTCTTGATCGTTAAAAAACTTTGACCATTTACAATCATTTACTATTTAAATAAGAAGCACAATAAAATTTATCTCCATCTTTAAACTGGCTATTTTTCAATCTAAAGTCCCGCTTTTCAGTACAAAAACCAACCCAATCAAATTTATGTAATTAAAGTTAAATTGACAATCGCACACAAAATAAAATAAATGTAACAAAACAAAAACAAGGAGAGAAAAAATGATAAAACAGTTATTACTTACTTCCGCTCTATTCGGATTAGCAATTTGTTCGACTAATGCACTAGCAGATCAAGTGCTGTGCGCTGTAAGCCCTACTAGCACCCCTCAGGAAATGAAACCCGATTTTTGTGGGAGCCAAAGAGTAACATCCTCGAGACCCTACGTAAGCTTTCAATTTGAACCATCCAAACCTGTAGAGCATGTGACGTGGCGTTTCAGCACACCATTATCTGGTAGATGGGACTGTGGTCCAAGCACTGAGTGTGTTTTTTATGATGATGGGCTCGACAGCTCACCTTTGAGAGATGCAACAGCGTGTGTCACCAGAGTACTTTACAAAGATGGCACATGGAAAAGTATGAACGAATGCGCAACTGCGATTTATAACTTAGGTTCTAGGTTCTAGAGCTCATCACAAACCAATAATAATTTGAATTATAAGGAATATAAAAATGAAAAAAACGATAATTTCAAGCACACTACTTTTACTCGCTACAACTACCTACTCACAGCAAGCTGAAGCAGCACACGTTGAGTGCCTGATCGGTGGAACTAGTACACAACAGTTTTTTGAACCCGACTTCTGTTCAGCGATGGCTAACACAGACCGTCCCTCCGTTGCATTTAGATTCATCGCAGACAAAGATGTTGCAGATGTGGTTTGGTCATATAGTGCATCCGCTACAGGGAGCTGGAACTGTGGTAGCAGTACATACTGTAGCTTCCGCGATAATGGCAGACAAAATAACGATTTGTTCTACAATGCTTCGGCCTGTGTAACAAAAGTACTTTATAAAGATGGGACGTGGGAAAATACAAACTATTGCGCTAATGGGCATTACTCAAAGCAGTCAAGCAATCCATTCTAAGGGGTTATGCGTATGAAATTTTCAATATCAGCCTTGGTATTTCTCACGACTTCTGTCTTTTCAGGCCACGCCTCAAGCTCAGAAAGTGTACAATGTGTAATTAGCCCTACGAGTACCCCACAAGAGTGGCAAGATATGTGTGTAACTCATGATGTTATGTCACCAAAGCCTACTGTAAGCTTCCGTTTTCAATCGACAAAACCGATTGAGCAGGTTAGATGGAACTACAGTGCGTCCGCTACAGGCGTTTGGGATTGTGGTACAACACAATACTGTCAGTTTAAAGATAACGGTAGAGACTCGAGTAGTTTCAGAGATGCTAGAGCTTGCGTAACCCGAGTTTTATACAAAGATGGAACTTGGAAAGACACTAACGAATGCGCACAAGCTTTGTATGGAACTGGAAATCGTTCTAGATAGTGTCAATGGATAAAAATGAAGCTTTGCATTCATATAAAGCTTCATTTTTATTTACCAAACTCAGAAAATAAATTGGGGTAATCTACTTCAGCAAGCTGCATACTATTTGGCAGGCAATCATTTCTCATAAAAGTCATTAGTTCTGGGTGCTTCTCACATAGCAACACATCCAATGCTAAACGATTTTTTCCATACACACCTCGATGTATCATATTGGCTGAAAATACAAGAAGATCTCCGGCCTTTAGCGCTATAACCTCACTGTTAGGTAGATTGTTATGGTTTCGATACCCTGCCTGTTCTAACCTGACATTTAGCTCTTGAGGTAAGTCCCAACGTTTATGAGTACCCGGGATCAGCTCTATTCCTGGTTCATCTTCCAATGCTAACCGAAAATGAACAACTTCAGGCCCCAACAACAATGCTTGTTTTTGCTCCTCAATGGTTAAATGATATTGAGGATCTCGATGCCAATAATTTAGTTGGCTTGCATTCACGGGATTAAAGAATAGTTGAGTATTCATAAACCCAAACTCACGCGTGAATATCGTTGACGCGAGCTTAAAGAGTGAAGCAGAGGCAATAAATTTAAAAAGGACAAGCCTTTGCTGTTCGTCTAGATACTTTGGTGCGGTAAGATAAGCAGAATTGACTGCCTTATTTTGATAAAAGTCACTATTATCATTCTGCCAGGCTCGATGGAATGCTAAAACAACCTGCTTTATCTTATTAAGCTCAGTGGAGGATATAAACTTGGGTTTTAGAACGTAACCACACTCATCAAAATTATGAACCGACTTTCCCATCACTTATCGACCTCTGACATTGCAGAAAACTCTCCGATAACTAAACCAATTTCATTTTGCCTCATATCGTACTCTTCCATTTATGGAGCGTGTTTAACCTGAGGTTTGGATTACCAACATCATATATCATGGGGTTTATCTGGTGATATAAACAAGGTAATGTTGTTGCAAGAGTCATGAAACAATTGGCTTCAACCTTAGAGCATATAGTTTTAAAGCATCATTTACGGATTGCAGGCTGATTGCTTCGCTGTTTGACTCTAGCTTTTAAATTTTGCAATCACAGCGCGTCTAAAATGACTTCAGCCTTACTTACTTCAAATTGCTTAGGTTGTTCTACATTGAGCTTTGTCACAACACCATCTTCAATAATCATAGCGTAACGCTGCGAACGCACACCGCCAAATGCTGCGGTATCCATTTCGAGCCCCAACGCCTTGGTAAAGCTTGCATCGCCGTCTCCAAGCATCATAATTGCTTCTGCATTTTGTGCATCACCCCAAGCTTTCATTACGAAGGCATCGTTTACTGATATACATGCGATAATATCAACACCTTTTTCAACAAACTTATCTGCATTCACGACAAAACCAGGTAAATGAGATGCTGAGCAAGTTGGTGTAAAGGCACCAGGAACTGCGAAAAGTACAACTTTCTTACCTGAAAAAAGTGTCGTTACTTCATGATGAATCATACCGTCAGAGGTGAGCTCGCTCAGCTCTGCATGTGGTAATTTTTTTCCAACTTCAATCATTGTTTACGTCCTTAAAATTAGGGCTAAATGCCTATATTTTGTTACTTAACCAAAAGTCACTATTAGTGCTACATTTGGATTCGTTTTATATCCACTTGCGGGATTTCATAACCGGTAAATAGCAGCCATTGTTTTTCTGCTATGTATGTAAGACCGCGACTTCGGCTAAAGCTGCGCTCTGGAACTCGGATAATATCTTTGTGCGCATTATTGGCAAAGTCAAAATAGCTAATACGAAAATCACCACGCTGAACATACAAATAATAGAGCCCTGAATCAGAAACAGACCAACTTGCACTTGAGGCCAAATGTGCATTTTTAAATAAAAGCGTTTTGTCTCCAGTTGTAATCTCCATACGCCACATTTCTTGCGGTTCGCTTTTATATACATACAACACCCCATTATGTTCAACTACGGTGGTGCCCGCCGTTAACTTCACTGGTTCGCTTTTTGAATCAACAAAAACGCGAAATACATTATTACCATCAGAAATATAAATTGAGCTGCCATCTTGAGACCAACTGGGTTTACCGTGATATTTAAGCCCTGTTTCTAACCGTGTCACTTGTTGAGTAACCATGTCCAAAAGTTGAAGTTGACTTCCTTTATGTGACTTTGTCGTGAAAATCGCTTTAGTACCATCCGGGGACCAAGCAGGATGCATTGCCTGTAGTCCCAGCGCAGTCAGCTGTTTTCGTTGATCACCTTCCAAATTAGAAACCCAGATTTCATCAAATCCTGATTGATTGGACACGAAAAGTAAACGCTCCGATACCGATGAGTAACTGGGATAACGAAAACTAGTTTGTGACTGTAGTAGTGGAAAGGGTGAACTGGCAACTTGCGCATTAAGGTCAAGCTTCATAATGGAGGTATTAATATTCCAATCATGAAAATACAAATATCCAGAACGACTAAAGCTTGGGTAACTTAGGCCATCAAATGGTAGCGTCCCTAACACTTTACCATCGAGCGCCAGTTTATATGCCGTACGAGCACCATGTTCAATCGAGGATACAACTAAATAATCATCAGTTGGATGCCAGCTTATTCCCCGTAAATCGTCATGCCCGCTTAGTAGAGTAATTTCCTTCCCAGTCTCTAGACTTTTTAAATATAAATTCTCAAGCCCATTGGGTAGGTTTCGACTAATCACTATTCGCTTGGCGTCGGGTGAAAGAGCTATGCTCTCAAGCTCACTCCCCTGACAATCTAACTCACAGCCCAACTCAGTTGCTGTTTTATCATTTAAATTCAATAAGGTTACTTTTGGGTTACCAGCTGGCTGCTTGGCGATAAATCCAAAGAGGTTTTTCTCTGCAGAATAAGTTAAAACGGTTGTTATGTCTGCAACACAGTTTGCTATTTTTGACTTTTTACCCGTCACTACATGTAACGACTTGATGGTACATTTCCCTGCATGTTTCTCTATATAAAATAAGGTTTGATTATCTCGGCTCCATACTGACACGGATGCATTTTCAGGACCATCAGTTAGCGTCTTAAGAGGGGCTTCTGGTTTCAGTAAGTTCTTTAAATATAACCCTGCATGGCTCCCAAACTTACGCCATGCAAATGCCAAGTATCGTTCATCCGGAGAGGTGCTAGGAAATAACTCACGACCTGGAAAGTCTGTTACTTCTTCAAGTTGTTGCTTAGGCTGGAAAACTTGAAAATAAAGAAAGGCAATAAATACAATCAATAATATTGCCACAACACCAACTGCTTGCGTCGATAAAGTCGAGCTTTGCTTAGTGGGTGTATCGCAGGCTTCTATAAAAATGGGTTCAATCTTTAATCTATATCCAGACTTTCTTATCGTTTCTATTATTTCGTAATCTTCCTTGTCACTCCCATCTTCGCTGGCGCTACTCAGTGCTTTGAAAGTTTTGCGAAGATGCCAAATGGCATTGGTAAGTGCTTTCTCTCCAACAAATAGATTCCCTCCCCAAACCTCTTTTATTATTTCTTCTCTCGCAACAACGTTCGGATAAGCACGCGCTAGTACCGTCAGCACTTCAATAAATTTTGGTTGCACGCAACATACCTGTCCTTTACTGGATAGTATATGTCCAACCGGATCAATATTGACATGTAGTAACTGATAAGTCGCGCTGTGCTGCATTTTTCCAACCATGAGTAAACACGATGTAAATCATACCTAAATTAGCGACCAAAAGACAAAATTAACGCGATAAACATCATGATAGAAATTCACTTCCACCCTCAAAGAACAATATAAACAATTGAATTTAATACTTATTTTTCAATAGATATTAAATAGAGATAAAAACGTCAAAGAATAGATGTCGAATTTATTGCGTGAACATTAGCGATAGTCACAATGGGTAAAATGAGAAGCCGTACTTTTTTGTAGTTTAATCAGCACAATAAGATACGTACTTCTTTCTTCAAGCCCCAAAAATAAACAACAATCAGAAATTAAAAAAGAGGGACTCCCGTGTCACCTAACAATAATATTAAATTACTCGCCCTATCTATCGCGCTCGCCTGCAGCAATATGGCAACTGCCGAAGAGCAACAAATCGACCGTCAGCAAGTTGAACAAAATAATGCGGTAGTTAAAGCACAAAATGAAGATAAATCACTAGAAAAGATCGTCGTCACCGGTTCTCGCATCAAACGTGATAGCTTTTCAGTGTCAACCCCTATCGCCACAATGGGAGCCGAGTCGCTAAATGATGCAGGTTTAGGTTCGCTTTCAGATATTCTTTTTGAAGAAATGCCCCAAGTGAGTGAGGGGACCGGTAATGGTAACTCGCAAAGCAGTGTGCAAAATACCGGACTTTCAACTATCGACTTGCGCGAATTGGGTGTTAGCCGAACACTGACTTTGATCGACGGAAGAAGAGTCGTATCCAACAGCTATTCGGGTAACTATGTCAGCCTATCAACCATCCCTAAAGGTATGGTTGAGCGAGTTGAAATTATCACTGGAGGCGCTTCTGCAGCGTATGGCTCCGATGCCATTGCAGGTGTCGTTAATATTATTACTCAACAAGACCAGGAAGGGGCAACATTTAGTGCCCGAGGCGGTGAAAGTACCGAAGGTGGCGCTCAGGAATACACAATAAGTGCGGACTACGGCACAACTTACCATGATGGCAGAGGCTACCTTTTCATTAGTACCTCATACGACGAAGAAAAAGGATTGAGCTACTGGGACAGGAAACGTGCTCAGCAACAAGATAGCTGGGATTATGATGATGATCGTATGTGCAATGTAATGCTCACAGCAAACTACGATCCAGATACCAAAAGCGCTTACCGTTGCATGAAAGATATTGATAAATCACAATGGACTAGTTTGAGCGACTCTATCCCTGGTGGTGTATTTGATGAGTCAAGTAGCACTAAGCCAAACTCAGGTTTTTGGTATGATGGCACAACCTTACGCGACGATTGGCAAGAAGAACTCCATGGTATCCACATCAACCAGTTCACTATGTTGAGAGTACCGGACAAAGACCTCTCTGCGGCAGTAAAAACAGAGTATGAGTTTGACTCAGGTATTGAAGCTTACTTTCAAATGCAATACAGCCGAAATACCTCGCGCAACGTAAAGTCGCCTGAAAGCGAGGATGAATGTGATGCGATTGTTACCTATGATCCAAATAGCAGTCAATTTGGCTCAGACTGTATGGGTCGGATTCCGTATGATAACCCCTATATGCCAGAAGCAATTCGTGCAGAGGCTAGCTCCAAAGGCGTGAAGTGGGATCGGCTATTCACCGAAGTGGGAAATATAATCACTAGTAATGAGAGAACAACTATCAGATCTTGGGGTGGGTTACGTGGTTATATTTGGAATGACTGGGAGTGGGACGTTTCTGTTGGCTACGGCAAATTTAAGCAAGAGCAAACCCGCAGTAACGAAATTTACGTTGCACGAGTCAAACAAGCGCTAAATGCTGAACGCCTTGATGATGGTACGGTTCAGTGTAAAGATGAGCAAGCACGTAGCCAAGGCTGTGTACCAATCAACCTTTTCGGCGAAGGCTCGATCACACCTGAAGCGGCGGATTATATTCGCGCTAATCCCGCTATTACGACTGATATAGACCAAGTGACTATTTCTGGCTTTATTACTGGTGATTTATTTGAACTTCCAGCGGGCTCTGTTGGCTCGGCATTTGGCTTTGAATATCGAAAAGACACGCAGAGCGTATCAACTAACGTGCCAAATGGTGGCGTAACATTTAACTATGTTCCTACATTTGAAGGCGATGTGAGTGTTCGTGAAATCTTCGGTGAGTTGTCACTGCCACTATTAAAAGACGCACCGATGGCCAAGTCACTTAGCGCCGAGGTTTCTGCGCGTATCGCAGATTACAGCTGGGCAAACACAGGATTAATCCAAAGCTACAAAGCAGGCTTCATTTACGAACCAATCGAAGGCTACTCTATTCGTGCTAATTGGGCTCGAGCAATGAGAGCTCCAACAATAACAGAGCTAATGTCACCACCTCGTGGAGACTATGATAGCTTTGATGATATCTGTGATGGTGTTACCGCGACGTCAACAGATGCAGGCCACGACAATTGCCGCAAAGATGCGGGAATACAAGCCGCTATCGCCGCTGAAGGTACTTTTGAAGACGAAAATAACGGCTACTCACCTAACTCAGGAAATAGCGAGCTGTTTGAGGAAACCGCAGATACTATCACCATTGGCTTATCTTTAGCGCCTTCCTTTGCACCGGATTTTAGAATTGCGCTAGATTACTACGACATTCAAATTGATGATGCGGTAAGCTCACTTGCTAACGAAGACATCATTAAGTTCTGTTATGCATCATCAATGGAATTCGGTGACGGTAACGAGTTTTGTCGTGATGTTAAACGCGATGAAGAAGGCCAGATTTATGAAGTTAATCAACGTGTCATTAATACCGATGAGATCCGCACTAAAGGTTACGACATCGCACTCGAATATGTGTATGACGCTAGCGACTACGGTAGCTTTAAGGTGAAAGCAGACTGGACACATGTTATCGAATACTCAATCACCAGTACGGGTCCTGATGGACAATACGAAGACCTTTATGAAGGCTACCTCAGCACCGATATCTTTGAAGACAAAGGCGCTATTTCACTAACTTGGTATAAGAATGACTGGCGTGTACGGTTTAGCACAAAATATAAAGGTGCAGTGGAAGCCAGCCGTTCGAGATATGAAGACTGGCAAGCTGCTATCGAGAAGAATAATGAACGCTGTGCAACAGGTGAAACAACCTGTATAGCCAATCCAGAGCCCCTATGGCAAGGTGCACTGCCATCAGTAACGACTCATAGCTTAACGGTAAACTACAGCATGGAGCTAGGCGATAACCGCACTCTCTCTGTTTATGGTGGTGTGAATAACCTGTTCGACGAAAAAGGTCCGTTCATCGTCGGCGGTACAGGTAATTTTGATAGCGCCTATGGCTCAGGTGTTGGCCGTTTTGCGTTTATTGGAGCAAAATACCAGTTTTAGACTTCTGCATTGATCCGAGGGGCTACCACTGAGTAGCCCCTTATCTTTACAAACCAAAAAGTGTATCGCGTAACTTATCTGAGATTTTGTCAATCTCTGCATTGCATTGGTTGTAGCCTTGGCAATTAATAATTGCACTCATAACCATGTTTTTTGACGGCAGATACCAATTTAACGTCGCATACCCAATCTCAGCACCGTTATGATGATAAACAGGTTCATTTCCGACGTGCTCACTAAAGATACCCATGCTGTATTGCTGTCCGGTGACATCAGTATCCACCCATACGGATTCTCCTAGCAATTGCTCACGCACATTAGCGGGAATATCTGGGCTCGTTATCATGATTTTAAATAAGTCACCAAGATCCTTAGCCGTCGATACAATCGGTGCATCAGCCACACCAATATTGGCATAGTAAGGCTGCGTATTAATTTCATTACCCTCACCATCAACAAAGTACCCTGATGCAATTTCACCAAATGCCTTTTCGATTCCTCCATAACTCATACTACTTAAGCCAAATGGTTCAAAGATATACTCACGCATCGCCTTTGAGTGATGCCCCCCTAAAACTTTATCCATAATTAGGCCCGCCAATAAATACCCGGTATTAGAATATTTCCACGCAGCTCCGGGTTTGAAATTGGCGTCTTGATTGAGGGCAAACTGCAGCGCAAAGCTGTCCGTTTTTATTAAGTCTGGCTGTTGTAATACTGCAGCAAAAAATTCACCGTTAGCATCATTGAGATAATCATATAATCCAGCCGTATGATTAAGTAATTGCCGAACATACATTTCGTCACCGTTTTCTATCTGTTGTAAAAGTTCGTCAGACAAATAATCACTTATCGGTGCATCTAGATCTAATAACTGTTGTTCATGCAACATCGCCATTAAGAGCGCTGTTACTTTTTTCCCCGCACTGCCATTTGGGATCCTAGCGTCCGTGGTCATGGGTATCGTATTTTCTTTATCTGCTAACCCGGCAGCACCATAAAATTGAAGCGTAGGCGAATCAATATAGAGCACAGTACCAGGGATACCCGCTTCAACACTTTGTTCGAGCATCGCTTGAAAATCAACTTCGGCTACGGGAGGAGAGACAGGGCTCGGTTTAGGGTTAGACGTCGACTGACTATCATTACAGCCAAATAATGACAGTCCACCACACAATAATGTGACCAGTTTTAGTGTTCTCATGAGAAATACCTCGTTTCGTTTAAGTGATAAAATAATAACTAAGGTATGTACGCCATGCTGTCTCTGACTTTTTCAAAATGTATCAAACAGTAACGACTTCCTTTATTTTCATGCATAATGTCAGACCATTATGGAAGGCCAGAACAAGCTTGATACAATTCGATACAACTTGCAGAAAGTCGATACAGCTATACTCGCTTACACTCACTACAGTAACTAGCAAATTAATAACTAATAGAAATTGCTATGAAAACACATTTATTGATTGCAGCCTCACTTATGGCCGCAAGTGCAGCGCAGGCCAAAAGCACTGACGCAAAAAAAGAAGGTCACGGCTATTTGGCCATTGGTTACGGGATCAATTACAACAGCGATATTTACAATAATGCCGAGACCTCGCTTTCGCCCACTGTACATGGCGCCTACTATTTTAGTAATGGTCTATTTGTCGAGTTTCCAGGCCGCGCTGAGAAGTATGACCCAGCACTTGCACTTGGTTATCAGTTTTATGAAACAGAAAATTGGGAATTTGATGCCCTACTCTCAACCGCTCATGGGCGAATAAATTACCGTTTTGGCGGGACTCGCTATGAGCTAAACACTTCGTCTTATCTTGGGGTAAGAGCTACAGGGAATGTATTTGGCTTACAAATTAGAGCTATTGTTGCACCAAAAGTGATTAACTCAGATTATTCAGATGGTCGCTACGCTTCATTATGGATCTCTAAGCCTTGGCAATACAAAAACTGGCACTTTTATAGCGCAGTCGGTGCACAATACCGAAACTCAGCCATGTTAGATTATTACTACGGTGGCGCACCATTTAAAGATTACGATGCCAAAGGTGGGGCTAATCTTGGGGTAAAGCTCGGATTTTCACGCGCTTTAACAGAAAATTGGATAGTCGATGGCCACGTCAGCTACACCAAATATGCATCAGGTATTATGGATAGCCCTATCACTAAAGCAATTGTCAGTTTTAACGATAGAATTGAGCACGGTGAAAGCATTGGCCTGTCACTTAGCTACGTATTTTAAGGAGCTAAATATGAAAAAACGACTATTTGGCTTAGCCCTACTCGCTATGCAAACTCAAGCGAAAGAAGAAATTAAGGTCCCCGTATGGACCGTAAAACCAGGGCAATGTGTTGCGCTCGAACAAGGTCAGCAATGTTTTATCGACCTCTCAGTGACCTGGCAAACCTCTGTGACCGGTAACTTTTGTCTCCATGCCGATGAAAAAGAGCTGGTTTGTTGGCAGCAGCAAAAAACCGCGAGTTGGCAAGGCGAGATTTTAGTTGAGAAAGATTTGCTCATTACCTTAGAAGATAACAAGGATATTCTCGCAAGCTATGCTCTGCAATATGCTTGGGTGTTTAAACAACAAAAAAGTAACGCCGTGCGTTGGCGACTTTTCTAGGAGTAGTTGTGGTAGCCGAGTTAGTCCTAATAGAAGACGATAAAGAGTTGGCCCAGTGGCTGAGTGATTACCTCTCTACCAAAGGATTTTCAGTGCGGCTATATCATGATGGTCAAGACGGGCTGGAGCACGTTTTAGCCTCTCCCCCCGACTTGGTGATTTTAGATGGTATGCTGCCAAGTTTAGATGGCTTTGAAGTCTGCAAGCAACTGCGTCTGTCGCTCAGCATCCCAATTTTGATGCTCACCGCACGGGATGAGGAAATTGACGAAATTATCGGCTTAGAAATGGGGGCTGACGACTACCTCAAAAAACCTGTAAGAGGCCGGTTATTAGAAACTCGTATCAAAGCGCTATTAAGGCGTCATCAACCTCAACACCAAGCGCCCAAAGCAACACTTGAGTTTGGCACACTCTACATTAATAAAGAAGATAGGAACGTTACCCTTGCAAAGCAGCCAGTTAACTTATCCAGCAATGAGTTTGATGCGCTTTGGGTACTTGCCAGTAAAGCCGGAAAAATTGTCACCCGAGATGAGCTTACTAAAGCACTCAGAGGATTTGATTATGATGGGTTTGACCGCTCTATAGATTTGCGTATTTCGCGCTTGAGAAAGAAGCTAGGTGACGATGGCCAAGACCCATTTAAAATAAAAACGGTATGGGGTAAAGGATATCAGTTGGCGAAGGACGTGTGGTAATGTGGCGCTTTGTGTTTGCTTTACTGACCATCTTAACGCTTACAAGCGTTATCACAGGTCAGGTGTTTGATAAGCTTATCGCCGCATCCTCCGAGAGTAATGAAGCGCATTACGATCCACTTAGCACAACCGCACCAATTATTGCCGCAATGGCTAAAGACAACATACCTGAGTCACAAATTACTGCGCTTCCACTGCACCAAACAATAACCGCTCAACTTATACCAAGGGCCGACTATCCACTCCCTGCGAGCTTAAGCAGCATACTCTCACAACAGCGACTTATTTACCTCGAAAGCGAATCATCAGTAAGCGCTTGCATACTTACAAGCCAAGATAATATCTATATCTTGACAATGCCGAAGCAATTCCAGACCAAATATGGCCTGCTCATGACCTTGTTGTTTTACACTATCGTTCTGATTGTTGTCGTCGCCTTTTTAACCCCATTTATTGCTAGGCTGTTAAAGCTCAAAAATGCCGCACATCAGCTGGGTAAAGGCGAACTCAACGCCCGCGTGCAAGTCGGTACGGTATGGTACTTAAAGGATATTGAGCAAGCGTTTAATCAAATGGTACGACAAATAGCCGGGTTAATGACTGACATGAAGCTATTAAGCAGCGGACTTTCTCATGAACTACGTACGCCACTTGCAAGGGTAAGAATGGGGCTAGACACACTGGTTGAAACTCATGATGATGAGCTGCGGGCACAGTACGAAGATAGGATCAACCAAAACCTTGATGAAATGGAGCAAGTGATTGATGCTATTTTAGATTACGCAAGATTGCAGCACCGCCTTGACGACGTGGAACTTCAGCCTGTTGACTTGAATGCTATGGCTCATCAGTTAGCCAATAACGCCCACCATCATGACTTAACACTAAAACTTTCGTCAAAACCTTGCTGGATAATCGGTGAAGGTCAGTACTTACGCATGCTAATCAATAACTTATTATCTAACGCGATAAAATATGCCAACGCTAAAATATCACTAGAAACCCGAGTCGATAATGACAAGGTTAAGTTTATTATTGAAGACGACGGGATAGGTATAAGTAACGAGGTTCGAGACAAAGTGTTACTACCATTTTATCGCGACGATTCTCAATCACAATCAGGGTATGGAATTGGCTTGGCCTTTGTGCAACGTATAGTCACTCGTTTTGGTGGTACCATCGTAATTCAAAAAAGCCCCGCGCTGGGCGGGGCCAAAATCACTGTTTCGCTGATACAGACTCAGCAAAAGTAACGTTAACTCTGAAGCTGTGGTAAGCAGTGCTACAGTTCACCGCTTGGCAACGAAACAGTGTACAACAACCTAATATTCAAAGGGAGTTAGGATTAATGTGGTCCACTGTTGTCAGCAGGCGTTTGCCAATTACTCTGCCACACGTAGTTGCCATGGATATAAAGCAGTTTATCAGCCTGAATAAGCCCTCTATCTGCTTCGGTATACCCGAGTGCTTTGTCACTCGCTATGGGCGTTGCTACCTCGGCACGGCTACTCCCGCGATAACTGAGTGTTGAGTCCACGCCGTGGATAATTTCAAATGCGGCGAGATCGTTTTGGCTATACCAGTTATAACTACTTTCATTCACTTGCTCTGTATTCCAGTAAACAATCGGCAAAGTGAACCGAGTTACTGAGGCATTGTCTTTTAGCATGGCCAAAGCGCGATAATCATATTCCAGCGGTGTAAACCCCCCTGCAAATGTATGATCTTTTAATAGCTTGGGTTCAGCAGGATTTGCAACATCAAACAAACTCACTTTGGTGCCGGGCTGCACGTTTCCATCAGGGTCTCCAAGGTGCTGACCTACCCCAAGAAGCAAACCGTCACCAACAGGGTGCAAATAAGAAGAGAAACCGGGGATCTCTATACTTCCCGCGATTTTAGGCTGTGATGCGTCAGATAAGTCCAGAACGTAGAGAGGATCTATTTGTCTAAAGGTCACGATATAAGCTGTATCGTTAAAATATCTAACCGCATAAATATCTTCATCCACAAGCCCCGTATCCGGATTAATTTTGCCAATAGGGGTTGGATTTTGGCTATTTGGTAGCGTCGCCACAGTGTTGAGTTCATTCCCTTCTGGTTTGAGCATATACAACTTATGGCTATTACCGATATCTGTATCATACTGACTCGTTACTACGCGCAGAACGCCATCTTTTTCATCAAATCGAGTCGCAGCCATCGTCTCGCTGACACGAGCAAGTTGACCTTCCACCTCACCTGTTGCTTGGTATGTCACCCCTTCGTCCGTTAACAATAACTTATGTAATACTATGCCTGATGGATCCCAGATTGATGTGTTGACATCACCATCACTGCCATTAAACGAGTAATTGTAAAGATACACAGCTGTTGCAGACATATAAAAACCAAAGGTGCGCGTGCTGACGCAAGTTGTTTTCACCTCATCAGGATTGCGAATGTCAATTTCCGTGACTGTTGTTAAGCCATTATATCCATCTTGCGTGGTAGCATCTGCTGGCAAATAACAGCCATCTGCGGCAACCAGTGGCGCTACACTTCCTTGCTTTAAATTTCTAAATTGGGGTAATAAATCGTTAATGTTAGTATCCATTAAGCGATTGTAGCTTGCTACTTTGTCAGCGCTATTAAAACCACTGTAGCGTATAGTGTGGTCGGCGATAACATAGAGTTTGTCACCGATTAATCTGCTGCCAACTAATGAACCATCAATTTGAAAGCGTTTTTCGACCTCAGCCTGTGCGGGTAGGGATACGTTACTAAAAGCAAGCTCAATCACGCCTTGATAATTTACTTCAGGTTGAACATCCAGTTCAGACATACCATCAGCAAAGTCATACTCATAGTCCATTAATACGCTGATGAGTTGATTGTTTTTAAGGTAAAGATTTTGGCTTGCAAACTCTGAATCTGATACCGCTAATTCATTAACTTGTGTAGGGACATCCGTAGCCTCAGTATCCAAGATCCTAACGAAGGTTTTGCTGTCTGTATCCGTGTATGCAACGCTGGTCGAGCCGCCGATAAATAAGTAACGACCATCGAATTTAATCCGGTCGCTTTCTGATACCCCTTCAACCAGTTGATTGGTGCCTGAGTAAGGTGCACTATCTGTGATTACAGATGGATTTTCTAAATCATCGCCATTATTCAACCCACCGCTGGCAACGAAAATGCCGTTTTTGATAAACTGACTAAACTGAGCTGATGAAGCTGACTTCAACGGCGCAGAGCTATTATTAAGCGCGTTGAGTTCTGGTAATTTATCTTCATCATTGTCGCTACTACCACCACATGCGCAAAGGCTAGCGGCAAGCGGAAGACTGAGCCAAATTTTGCATCTCATGATATGTTTCCTTGTAAGTTAAGTGCCAACGTAAGCCTAAACTTTCACACTAAAATTTCTGTTATCTTCGCTACTTGTTTTGTTATTTAATGTTACCCTTTCTGGTAATTTGTACAGCGACTGGTAAATTACACTGGTAGTAATAATGCGCTTTGATTGACACCTCTAAAAAGCCAGTGCAAAGCCCAAATTCAGAACTGGAGTTCCAAGTTGAATAAGTTATTAATGGCCTTAACCTTGCTGGTTACCACTCAGGTAAATGCCACGGTGGTGCCATGTGACGCCAATGACAGCGAGTGTACGCCAGTCGATGAATGGCGATTTGGCATTGCGCTTGGCGGCGGCGTGATCTCCAACCCACTCCATGACGGTGAAAATATTCCCTTGGTTGTTGTGCCCTATATTAGTTATTACGGTGAACACCTCTTTCTTGATAATGGGACTTTGGGCTATACCTTTCACTACACTGATAAATTTGATCTTAGCTTGATCGGCACGTTTAATACCGAGCAGGCCTATTTCGAAAAATTTCACCCGAGTAATATATTCGTGCAAAAAATGGGGTTTGATGCCAGCAATGAGCTACCTGGCGGTGAATTTGCCGCAGAGCAAACCGCTATTTCCTTAGACGATATCGAATCGAGAAAATGGGCCATAGATGGCGGCGTTTTAGCCCACTGGATAATAAGTGATAGCGTAAAAATCAGCGCATCATGGCTCACCGATATCACCAACACTTATCAAGGTTACAATGCCGATGTTGGGGTTAGCTATCGTTTTAGGTTCAATAATTCACCTAACACTTATGTGTTTATTAAAGCGGGGCTAAAATGGAAAAGTCGACAACTGGTGGACTATTACTACGGCATAGACAAAGCGGATACACCGAATAGTGAGCTATGGTATAAAGGCAGTTCAAGCTTCCAGCCTTATGTTAGCTTTGCCTACTCTTATCCCGTAAGTGAGTCTTGGACCTTCAAATTTAACGCTAAATATCAGCAACTTGATAGCACAATGACAGATAGCCCGATAGTCGAGGATAGCTATACCGCGACGGTTTTTGTCGGGGGAAAATATGAATTTTAGGCTGTACTTAATCACAATTATAATTTTCAGCGCACCAAGTAAAGCTTTAACCAAACCCAACAATGGCATTAAATTAGAAATAAAACCTATTACATGTATGGTGAAACAAGCAGGGCAACGCTGCGAAATGACGGCAAAAATTGCTTGGCAATCGCCCGCTAAAATGGACCTCTGTTTATTTCAGGAAAAACAAAAATTACAATGCTGGGAGCAGGCCAAGGAGGCAAAATCAACACAAATTATCCACCTCTCAAAGTCCATGCTCTTTACCCTAAAAGATGCTAAAAATAACGTTGTTGCAAAACAAAATATTGAAGTACACACAAGCGTCAACCAACAATATAGACGCAAACTCAGAAGCGATTGGAGTGTGTTTTAATGGCCAAGGTATTACTTGTCGAAGATGATGTAAAACTAGCGGAGTTAACCGCAAAGTTCTTAATCCATAATGGCTTTGAAGTCGTTCAATTACACAATGGTATTAACGCCATTAAAGCGATAGAAGCCGAAAAACCAGATATTTTAATTTTAGATATTATGCTTCCAGGCCTTGATGGTTTTTCTATTTGCAAAGCTGCACGCGGTGATTTTAAAGGGCCGGTTTTATTTCTTACCGCCAAAGATAGCGACTTCGACCATGTAAAAGGGCTTGAAATCGGTGCTGATGATTACATTATCAAGCCCGTTGAGCCATATGTGCTACTTGCCCGCTTGAATGCGCTATTAAGACGCACACAAAATGATGAAGTTCAGTCTGACTCCATTACCTTAGGGGAATTACAAATAGATAAATCGGACCGTAAGGTCTACTTGGCAGGTGACGAAGTTGAACTAACCAGTTATGAATTTGATTTACTAAAGACATTGGCAGGCCATGCGGGCGAAACGCTGAGTCGAGACTATATCTATAAACATGTTGTTGGCCGCGAATATGACGGATTAGATAGAAGTGTTGACGTACGTATTAGCCGTTTACGTAAAAAACTTGGTGACAATCTAGAGCAACCTGCAAGGCTTATTACCGTGTGGGGCAAGGGCTACCTCTGCTCTAAGTCTGCTTGGGGCTAGTGTATTTGTGCTAAAACTATTGCTCAGCCTCTATTTGGCTGTGTTTACCAGCATTGTCGTTATTAACCAAGTGAGCGAAGCTATTTGGTCTCATTGGGTGCACTCCGCGCCCGATGAGTTACGACACGCAAAAGCAGTTGCTAATACGCTCAAAGCGAGTATTTCCTCACACAACTTACCCCAAGAGTCGGAAACCGTGAAAATACTCAACATGGACGATGTCGCTTGGCTTCCAGAGCAAGCCGGCACTTTAGTTCAAGGTGGTATTTTAACGAGCTTTGACGATGAAGGTAGCGCATGGCTGACTTTCAAAGTACCTGATTCAACATTACTGATGCAGCTAGGGCCATTAGCACCAGCCGCTTCAGCGGCCAATAAACAATGGGTCATCAAATTGCTTTCTTATGCCGTGCTCGCATTTTTACTTATGCTGTGGATACGGCCCTTGTGGCTTGATTTATTGCAACTGAGGTATATCACCGAAAATCTCACTCAAGGTCAACTGCCCAAAGCGACCCGACATTCCCGGTTTTCTGCTATTTCAAATTTAACCGAGCAGATCCGCGATTTGGCATCTCAAGTCGCAAGGCTAATTGAAAATCAAAAACTACTCGTTAATGCGGTTTCTCACGACCTGCGAACCCCACTTGCCAGACTCAAATTTGCTTTAGCCATGTTACCAGAGCAAAGCCGTGAGCAAGCAAACGATATGGCGGATGATGTGGTCGAAATGGAAGCCATGATTGATGAAATGCTAGCCTACGCACGGCTTGAATTTGAAGTAGATAAACTTGAGGTAACACCACTGGATCTTTGCGCGCTTGTCGACGACCAGATAAACAAACTCCGTAAGCTCACCGATAAACAAATAACTCTTAATAAAAAGAGCATGCAGGTTATCGTCTCAGGTAACGCTCACTACCTCTCTCGAGCCATTCAAAATATTGTGCAAAACGCCGATAAATACGGTCGCTCAAACATCGAAATTAGTCTTGAATGTGACAAAAGCAACGCTTATCTTCATATTGAGGATGATGGCGATGGGATCCCTAAATCTCAGTGGGAATCGGTTTTTATTCCCTTCTCTCGCTTAGATGAAAGTCGCAGTAAAGACAACGGTGGTTATGGCCTCGGGTTGGCTATCGTGCGTAAAATCGCCACTTGGCATCGCGGCAGTTGCCATGTTGGGTTTTCCGAACTTGGCGGCGCGAAGTTCACGCTGACTTTGCCCCGCGCTTCATCTTGAAACTCTGATCACACGCACACCTGCTGACCTATGTGCGTGTATTCAAGGCATATAGAAGTTGACGGACGCTACCCTAAGAGATAACAACGGCTAAAGAGCAAGTAACTATCCCGAATTTTGGGTGATTAAGCGCGAGTGCGAGCTGGGATCAGAGCGACTAATAATAGCATTCCTGCTATTAGCCCATACGGCAACCCAATCTCTATTTCATAAATAACAGTTCCAACAATCGGGCCAATTACAATACCCAGTCCTTGCGCCGCCGAAATCGTTCCGGCCGCCGCACCTTGCTCATCAGACTCCACCGAGTTGGCAGCCAAAGCAGAGACAGACGGATATATCCATCCCATACCAAAGCCAGCGACACCATAGCAAACCCAGAGCAAGATAGGCGCTGATGCAAAAATCGCAGACACAAATCCAGCGGCAGCGATGACTCCGCCGAATTGGATTAGCCGCGCAGGCTGCCATTCAAGCTTCTGGAGTGCTACTTGCGCGATAATCAGTGCCACACCAACAGTCGCAAGTGCAATCCCTGCAGCACGTGCAGTGTCAGCAGGGTCAAGCTGAAGCCTATCAAGGATAAAAAAGCCAACTGTGATCTGCGCAACAGCCACACTAAAAGCTGCTATAAAAGCCACGGTAACAGGTCGACGTAGCCTTACATCCGTTAAACGAACGCGATTGTTGCTGGGTTTTGCATGTCGTTCGTACCTTGGCAGTACCCGCCAAAGAACAATCAGGGCAATAAGGGGCAACATTGCGGAAATATACAAAGGCATACTTAAGCTAAAAGGCCCAAGTAGTCCAACAAACCCAGGACCAATCACCATACCAGCCGCACTTGACGCACCAATCCCCGCCATCGCTGCCGCGCGTTGTTTAGGCACAACATGATCCGCGACTAAAGCGGCGCAAGTCGCAGGTACCGCAGCATAAAACATCCCAGCGAATCCACGTCCAACCACTATGCCTGAAAATGCAAGCACGGGCACTAATGCGGTCTGCATCGCAAAGTCGATAAAGACTGCTAAAAATGCATAGCTAATGACAAAACCTGTAAGCCCAAAGAGTATCACCGGGCGCCGACCTTTTCGGTCACTAAGGCTTCCCCAGAACCGTGCCATAATAACCCAAGCAACTCCAGCAACTGTCATCGCCGCGCCAATTTGCCATGCTTTGAGCCCAATCACATGGGCAATAGGACCTGCTAACGCAGTAAACCCCATCACAGCCATAGTGCAAACAAATGTCTCAAACATCAGCGGCTTCAGGCTAAATGCATCACCCGCCTCTGGCATCCCCTCATTGCTGGCTAAATTAGTCATTTTGCTTCCTTTTGATGATGGCAATACAAACTCCTTTTACACAAATTGCATAGCCTGCGTATTCCAAAGATATGTATAGTGCCCCCTCTGCGCTAACAAGCGATGGTGACAACCCGACTCCACTACTTTACCTTGCTCAAGTACAATAATGTGATCAGCACCCTCTATACTAGAAAGCCGATGTGCAATGGTCACCACGGTACGATTGTGCAACAGGTTATTCATGGCGATGATTACCTCTGATTGAGTAATAGGATCAAGTGAGGCTGTGGCTTCATCAAGCAGTACAATAGGTGCATCTTTTAATAGTGCTCGGGCAATTGCAATACGCTGTCTTTGACCGCCAGATAGCAATAAACCACTATCGCCTACTCGGGTATTTATGCCATTTGGTAACGTATCAACAAACTCTAAGCAGTTAGCCGTTTTGCACGCGTCTTTTACTTCTTCATCACTGGCATCTAGCCGACCAATACGAATGTTTTCAACAATACTGGCATCGATTAACTGAATATCTTGAAACACCATACTAACTAACTGATGCACGCCCTTGGAGCCAATATCTTTAAGATCTAGGCCACCGATTTTCACACAACCTGAATTAGGGTCAAAAAAGCGGGCACACAAATTTAATAATGTAGACTTGCCACTACCAGATGCACCTACAATGGCCATTGTCGTGCCTTGTGGCACACAAAAACTCACATCATCTATGACCTTTTTAGCCCCGTGTTGAAACGATACTCGCTCAAACTCTATATCAAAATTGCTTGGTAATTGGGGGCTATCTGGCTCTACCAACACAGGCTCATTTAGAATAACCTCAAGCTTGCGCTCAGACTGCATAGCCAGACGTAAAACCGTTAGATATTCGCCAACTTCTTGAAGGGGTTCAAGTAGTTTGATTAGCAGCAGGGCAAATAGAATAGTGGTAAAATCTACGCCTGAAAAACGCTGCTCGGGTAAGGCTATGGCTAGCATTATCACAAACATACTGAGCACCATATTTAGCACTATGCGATAGGTTAATACGGGGCCGGCTCCCCACATTTCCACTTGTAGGCTATGCTGCTTTGTTTTCTCTAGCTGCTTGGCAAGATGGGACAACCATGTTTGTGCTTGGTCATATAACTTGAGGGTTTTTAACGCTTCAATATAATCGGTAATAGTGCTGGCACTTTGCCGATATGATTGCTGCTTAGCGCTAGCGACTTGCACAAACTTTCGTTTCGACACCTCCATTACCCAAAATGCTAAAGGCAATAGTATCAATGCACTAAGGGCATAAATAGGATTGATAAATAACATCACCACTAGACCAATCACAGGTGTCACCAAAGCAGAAATCAGATCGGGAGCGATATGGGAAAAAATACCTTCAATTTTCTTTATATCCTCAGTGAGCATTTCTAAAAACTCACTGCTATGGGTGCGTCGCACACGACCAAGAGGCAGATGTCGTACATGATTAATCAATTTAATACGATACGCATGAACAACCTGATAACTGCCGACAAAGCTCTGATACTGGCCTATATATGCACATATCAGTTGCATCACAAAGCAACAACCTAGCGCCATCAAATAATCCACAGGTGTTGAAAGCCAAGGCATCATTTTTGCCGTGGTTAAAAACTGCTGTTGTAGCCAGTGGAAACATAACAGCAGCGGTGCAATTGCCACACTACGTTCCAACACTCGAAAAACAACGCCAGTATAAAAGCGCCACTTGCCAGAGCTTGCATGCTCTATCACACGACCAATACTCAATAATGCTTGTCTGTCCATTTAAATCTCATAATGTATAGGTTGGAAATTTGACGAGTCTTTCATCGGACTTTGTTGCTCTCCTTCGCTTTGTTGTAGCAACCAGCTGTGACGATAATAATCACAATTCGACAACAATTCGCCATGAGTTCCCTGTGAGACAATTTTCCCCTCTTTCAAGACAAGGATCTGACCGATATTTTCAAGACCTAAATACTTGTGGGTGATCACCAAGAAAGTGGTGTTTGGATAGTACGTTTGAATAGCCTGATAGAATTTAGATTGTGTCACATTATCCATTGCGGCCGCAGCTTCATCTAAAATCACCAAAGGGGGCTCGGCCACCAAAGCACGTGCAATAGCAATACGTTGTTTTTCTCCCCCAGACAAATTTTGTCCGCGTACTTGTACCTGGGTTTCGAGGCCATCAGGCAATTGACTTATCCAAAGCTTTAGTTGAGCGACCATAATGGCGCGCTCTATCGCATCGGAGCTAATATGGTTACGGCCAAACAAAATATTGTCTCGTAGGGTACCCTCAAATAAATAACACTCTTGCGTCACCACACTCATAAAGTGTGATCGGACACTGTCACTCATTAAACACACATCCTGCCCGAATAGTTGCACTTTACCTGATGAAGGAGACAATAAACCACATGCCAACATCGCAAGCGTGGATTTACCATTACCAGATGCACCGACTATAACATTCAATGAATTGGGTACTAGCTTAAAGTGCACGCCCGCCAAAACCTGATGAGATTGGTAAGCAAAATCCACGTGATGAAACTGCATCAGCGGCAACCTTTTATCAACTTTAACAGGTGTGCTAGCTGAATTAGAAAAGCGCGCCATGTAGATAGGCGTGATCCGTTTAACGCCAGCTAGTAACTCGTTTGCTTCCATAAAAAAACGACTCACTTTGATGATTGGGTTAAGCATGCCAACAGCCAGTAATATACTTAAAATAACCTGCTCAGTAGTGACACTTTGCGCACTATGTAAACTAATCGCTGCGGGTAGCAAGCAAACAAAAGATCCACTCAGCAATGCGGTGTATAACGTCCAGCCAGGTACCGTTTGGCCGGTGAGTTCGAGTACCAACTTTTGGTATTGATCCAACTTTCGATTTAAAACGGCAAATCGTTTACTGTCTAAATTATATAGCTTCATCAACGGCATATTTTTAACGTAGTCACTTAGTGTCGTGGTCAAATCCTCTGACACAAGGCTAAACCGCTCGTACTGACCTGCTGTTTTATGCATAAATAAACCACTAACAAAAAATGCTAGCGGCACAACAACAACCGCACTGAGTGCAAGCCGCCAATCTATAAATGCGATCACCGTAAAGACGACACAAGGTGTAAGGATTGCGTTAAACAACTCAACACTTTGATGGGCTATAAAGTTTTCAATATGCTCAACATCTTGCAATATATTTTGTTTTAAAACGGCGGGGTTTTGAGCACTGAGCCATAGCAACGACATATTTGCCAATTGGGTTGCGAGTGTCATTCTAACTTTAGTGAGCGCCTTAGAAGAGACTTGGTGGCTGAAGTAATAGGCGCCCATAGCACACCCTGATTTCAATAAAATCGCGCCACAAATCCCTGCAGCAATCCATAACAATTGTTCAATCGAAGCCGATAAAGGATTAAGTAAGGCTTGAATAGAAAGAAATAACAAATACACAGGCACGATTTCAAGCAAAGTGACAAGCACCATTAGGCTAAAAGCTATCAACATTTTGCCTTTATAAGGTGCACAGATAGCAAAAATAATTGACCAGGGACTACAATGTCCCTCGGTTTCATGCGATTCAACACGCATATACCTACTCCTTTAAATGCGGTTAAAAATCTGTCGTATAAACTAACCCTAAGCGGTATTAAAATCGTGCAACAACGCAAATATGCTCTTGCCGATCCCATAGCTTTTAGAAATATCAGGTTTATATCAACCAAACGTGCAACTTGAACAGCAGAGTCAATCATTAAAGACTAGAACAAATACCTAGTTTGTATCTCTGGTTTATGCTGCCACTTTTACCACACCGTGATTTATCTAAGCGCAATAAAAAATAGCGCTAAGCCTATTGCAGCAACCCTGACAACGCTCCCCTTATCCGTTCAATATCCCCCAGATCGGAAATAAGTATAAGTTCTCTGATATCCACGCAAATTTTCCCGAAAAAATTACCGATAGGGGCATACAACAACTTTTTGGGGTGGGAACAAATTGTCCAAAAACATATTTTTTGGGCAAGAAAAAAAACTTCATGACAAATAACACTCGCAGTTGCCTCGACTCAAAAAATAAACCGCGACCGTGCTTCATAACCGGAGAACAATAGTGAAAACAACAACTGATACGCCAGTCCGACTGAAAGCTGAGCAAGACCTCTATATTGAAAAAAATATTTGGCAGCAACAAAGTCTTGGTTCCCTTGTCGCCGATTGGCGGTCTCAATTTTCAGATAACGTCGCCCTGATTGAAGGTGAAACTGAGCTCACTTACGCTCAATTTGAGCAACGCGTGATAGCGCGCCGTGCTGGATTTTGCAATATCGGCTTAAAAGCCGGCGACCACGTGATGATGCAATTGCCTAATTCTCTCGATTTTGTAATTAGTTGCTTCGCAATGTTCCAATTAGGTGTCATCCCAATTTTGGCCATGCCCGCGCAGCGTGAGTCCGATATTGTAGCGTTGTGTGAACTCAGTAACCCTGTAGCATACGTAGTGCCAAGCAGTTATTTGGGTCACGATTATATTGCCATGGCCCAACGTATTGTGTCCAAATGTTCAAGTATTGAGCATGTCTTGGTCACGAGTGATACACCAAGCGATACCCCGTATACATCCCTTTCTCAGTTAGACAGCACCGAGCCCATGCAGGTTTCTAATATTGATCCAACATCCACGGCACTCATGTTGCTTTCTGGTGGTACTACAGGTACCCCTAAACTTATTCCACGCAGTCACAATGACTATTACTTCAATGCCAAAGCTTCTGCCAAGCTATGTCAATTTGATGAGCAAACCACTTATTTAGCGGTTTTACCAATCGCCCATAATTTCCCTTTGGCATGTCCCGGGATCATTGGCACGCTTTGTCAGGGTGGAACAGTGGTGCTGTGTCCAACACCTGGGCCAGACGAAGCGTTTCCACTTATAGAACAACACAAAGTTACTCACACCGCTTTGGTACCCGCTTTAACGAAACTATGGCTTGAGGCTAAACAATGGGATGACACCGATATAAGTAGCCTGCAACTGCTGCAAGTGGGTGGTGCTAAATTCACTGCCGAGCAAGCGACACAAGTGCCTGATGTACTTGGTTGTCAACTGCAACAAGTGTTTGGTATGGCCGAGGGATTACTGTGCTTCACCCGCCTGGATGATCCGTTAAATGAAGTGATGCATACCCAAGGCCGCCCACTTTGCGACCTCGATCAAATACGCATTGTTGACGAACAAGGCAACCCCGTCGCTCGAGGTAGCGTTGGTGAGCTGCAAACCAAAGGTCCTTATACCATCGCGGGTTACTACAAAGCACAAGCACATAACCAAACAACCTTTACCGCCGATGGCTTTTACCGTACGGGTGATTTAGTACGTATGAACCAAGCTGGTAACCTAATTGTTGAAGGGCGGATCAAAGAACAGATTAACCGAGCAGGAGAAAAAATCGCTGTCGCAGAAATAGAACAACGCCTGCTCTCCCACCCCTATATTGATGAAGCCATACTAGTGCCCGTACCAGACGCATATCTTGGCGAACGTAGCTGTGCTTGCATTATTTCTAGTCAACCTGTTTCCCTCAGTGAGGTTTATCAACTACTGCAAGAACAGCAGGTAGCACGCTTTAAATATCCAGATCAAATCATTTCGCTCAGCTTTTGGCCACTCACTGCTATAGGAAAGATCAATAAAAAAGCACTAATAAAACGTGCTGAAGATGAGTATGTAGAGACCACCATGAATCAGTTAAAACCAATACCCTATGTTGAAAAAACCATCTCTGTCCAGTCAACTTTAGCGCAGTTAGCCCCGAGTATTTCTGAGCTCAGTAATCATCCATTTAAAGCCGTATACGAGTGTAAATCTGCTTGGTCTGTTGGCCTTGGCAAAGTAGCTGAACTGCACTCTAACGGCAACGAAATAATCTTACAACAAGGTGAAAAGACAAAACACTTTAATGGCAAGCCTTTTCCCGAGCTGATGGCGCAGGCCCTGCAAAGTATTCAATTCGAAAACTGGCGGTTATATGGCGTAGCTAAGTTTGAACTAGCCAGCGTATTTCACGGTATTCAAACACGCACTGAGCATGAAAAGTCTTTACAATTATTTGTGCCAAAACTAGAGGTACGCCTTGAAGCAAATAAAGCGACATTGCGCGCGTTGACTGAGGCTGACCTCAAAGCGCTTGAAACATTAGTGTTAAAAGCAGATACATCATGCGTACAAACGGAGAGTACGGCTGCCTTTAAGCCTCTAAAAACACCACAGATCAACACGCAATATAAAGATGAATATAAAACATCGGTTGCTAAAGCCATTGAAGAAATTTGCAACAGGCAATATCAAAAAGTGATCTTGTCTCGCCGTATTCATGTACCGGACAGCATTTGCTTGAATAAGAGCTTCCGCTACGGCCGTTTACATAATTCCCCTGCACGCTCATTCCTCTACCAGCTAAACGACTTTTCAATTGCAGGTTTCAGCCCAGAAACCCTACTCGAAGCCAGCAACAAGGGATATATCAGCACACAGCCTCTAGCTGGTACTCGCTCACTTGGTAACTCGCCACAAGAAGAGCAGCAGCTGCGAGAAGAACTTCTTAACGACACCAAAGAAATAGCCGAGCACGCTGTATCAGTAAAATTAGCCCAAGAAGAATTGGAGCAAATATGTGAACCCAGTTCAATTTCGGTAAGTGAATTTATGGCTGTGCGCCGTCGCGGCAGTGTACAACACCTAGCCTCTCGCGTCTGCGGTCAACTAAGTAATGGTAAAAACCCATGGCATGCATTTCAAGCGCTCTTCCCTGCGGTTACGGCGTCAGGGATCCCAAAACGTGAGGCCATAGAAGCCATATTGCGCCTTGAACCAAATAGCAGAGGTTGGTACAGCGGCTGTGTAATGATTGTAGATAATGACGGGTTTATGGACTCAGCTTTAGTGCTGCGTTCAATTTATCGCGCCAATAACAGTACATGGCTACAAGCTGGCGCTGGTGTCATTGATCAATCTAAGCCTGAGCGTGAATTGACAGAAACCATCGAAAAACTCAGTTGCATCGCCAACTACCTAATTGATGAAAAAACGTTAGAAGAGGCGCAGGGCTAACACATGGCACAGGTAAAGACCCCCCTAAATAAGAAACAGCTGTTAAAACATGTACAAGCGTTTGTGCAAACACCGCTTGAAGACAAGCTAGATGCCAACCTTATTGAACTTGGCTTAGACTCAATGCATATGATGCGTTTGGTCAATCAGTGGCGAAAACAAGGCGCAAAAGTGACCTTTTCAAAACTGATTGAACAACCAGTTCTTAGCGACTGGATAACACTTTTATGCACGCAAATTGATACTGATGTCGAAGTTACTGAAGCCCCTAAACTACCCGATATAGATCCCTACGCAGAGTTTGAGCTCACTGACGTGCAATATGCCTATTGGATTGGTCGCCAAGATGAGCAAGAGCTTGGTGGCGTCGGTTGTCACGCCTATCTGGAAATAGACAATCAAGACATCGATCCAATTAGGCTCGAACAATCTTGGCATGCACTTTATCACTATCATCCCATGCTACGTGCGCAGTTTACTGAGTCTGGTACCCAGCAAGTGCATTCATCGCTACCCACTCCGGGGCTTGCAATTAACGACTTTAGGTCACTAACTCTTGATGAGGCAACTAAAGCGGCAGAACAAATCCGCAGCCGTCTATCACACCGAAAATTAGGTATTGAGTATGGTCAAACCCTAGGGCTGGAATTGAGTTTACTTCCCGAAGGAAAATGTCGGATCCACTTTGATGTAGACCTACTGATCGCTGACGTGCAGAGCTTAAATATCTTATTAAAAGATCTTGCGGTGCTTTATCATGGCGGTACACTCAACACGGATCCACACTGGAGCTTCGCAAAGTATCTAGCGTTTGAAAATGCACAAAATAAAGATAAGTTTGAAGCAGACAAAGCTTATTGGCAAACGCGTTTAGCAACCCTACCTTCGGGCCCACAGCTTCCCCTTCGTTGCGACCCTCGAACGATCACTCGACCAACATTTTCTCGCCGTTTGCACACCTTGAGCCAGTACCAGTGGAAGACGCTTAAAAATACCGCACAACAGCATCAAGTGACGCCCGCTATGTTGCTCGTCACTAGTTATGCGTACGTACTTGCCAAATTTAGTGCCGAGCAGAAATTCACGCTGAACTTACCTCTTTTTGATCGCAAAACTCAGCACCCAGGCATTGAAAACATGGTTGCCGACTTCACCAATCTATTGCTTTTAGATTGTGATTTTAGTGAAGCAAAAGGTTTTATTGATCATACGAAAGCAATACAAAGCCAGTTTCACCAAAACGTTGCACACAGTGATTATTCCGCAGTTCAAATCCAACGCGATTTAGTAAAACACGGTTATGCACAGGGTGTGAGCGCACCTATCGTATTTGCCTGTAACTTAGGCACCCCACTTCTGTCGCAACAAGACACGGTATTAGGTCAATTTAACTATATGATCTCGCAAACGCCGCAAGTGTGGTTAGACCATCAAGTCTATGAAGTCGATGAAGGTTTGATGCTGGCATGGGATGCTGTGGATGAGATTTTCCCAGAGTCGCTAATTGATACTATGTTTGCAAGCTATGTTGCATTACTTGAAAACCTAGCGGCAAATAGCAGTGCATGGCACGCATTACATCTTATTGACCTGCCAGAGTATCAGCAAATCCAACGCAAAGCAGCCAATAACACCGTCGCACCTTATACCCCACATACATTGCATGAAGCATTTTTTAGAGGTGCTCAGGTACACCCAGATAAGACTGCATTAATATTCAACACCGAACGGTTAAGCTATCGCACCGTCGCTGAAAAAGCGCTACGCATAGCCGCTTATTTGAAGCAACAAGGGCTGAATAGTGCAGAACCTGTAGCCGTAACATTACCCAGAAGCGCTGAGCAGATCATAGCGATACTTGGAATACTGGCAGCCGGTGGCTGTTATGTGCCTATAGGACCTCACCAGCCTCAATCACGGCGAGAAAAGATCCATCGCACCGCAGAGGTCAAGCTAGCAATTGCTATTGGTGACGATCCAGAACATGACCCAGCAGTAAAATGTATTGATATTCAACAAGCGCTTTTAGCTGAGCCACTAGAATCAGCTGTTATCAAAGACCCTGCAAATCCCGCCTATATCATATTCACATCGGGCTCTACAGGTGAACCCAAAGGGGTTGAAATGAGTCATCAGGCCACTGCCAATACCATTTATCAGCTCAATAAAGACTATCAAATTGGCCAAGATAGCTGTGCGCTCGGGGTTTCAGCGCTTGATTTTGACCTTTCTGTATATGATATTTTTGGTTTGTTAAGTGTTGGCGGACAGCTAGTCGTTATTGATGAGCAGCAGCGCCGTGATGCACAAGCATGGCTTGAGCTGGTACATCAACACAAGGTAACTATTTGGAACTCTGTTCCGATATTGCTAGATATGCTTTTGACCACGGCGGAACAAGATAGCCGCCAACTGCACTTTGAGCAGGTGATGTTGTCTGGTGATTGGATAGGCTTAGACCTTCCTCCTCGGCTACAACATATCAGCGCCACCAATCCACCTATTATTGCAATGGGTGGCGCAACAGAAGCAGCTATTTGGTCAAACCGGTGTGAAGTTCGCTCACCACTGCCACTGCATTGGCACTCAATCCCATACGGTAAACCTCTGCCAAACCAAAAGTATCGCGTTGTTGATAAGCACGGTCAAGATTGCCCAGATTGGGTTCCTGGTGAGCTATGGATCGGCGGTATTGGTCTAGCAACTTGTTATCGTGGTGATAGCACGCAAACGGCGGCACGCTTCGTTGAACAACATGGCGAGCGTTGGTATCGCACTGGCGACCAAGGTCGTTACTGGCCTGATGGCAACCTCGAGTTTTTAGGACGCATCGATCATCAAGTTAAAATACGCGGGCATCGTATTGAGTTGGGTGAAATTGATACAGCCCTTGCCAATATTAATGGTGTTCAGCGCGCTGTTACCGTGACCATTGGCGAGCCTAAGAGCCTAGCGAGTGTTGTGGTTTTAGCTGCTCAAAGCACGTTAGACAGCGCCGCCATACAACGCCAATTACACAAGCTACTGCCAGATTATATGGTGCCAAGCCATATCGAATTTGCACCGCAGCTGCCACTCAGTGGCAATGGTAAAATAGACCGAAAAGCACTTGTCAACCAGCTGGCTGCCACGCAGCAGCAGTGTGCGTTGAGTTTAACCGCGCCGCAAACAGACAACGAAAAATGCCTTGCCAATATATGGCGGTCTTTACTGGGGGTTGAGCAAATCGGTCAGCAAAGCCATTTCTTCGAGTTAGGTGGAGATAGCTTAATTGCGACTCAGCTTATTGCAAAGCTCAAACAACAAGGTTTGGCATCTCCAAAACCACTGCCCGACTTATTCTCATCTCCTCAATTAAGCGCCTACGCAGCGCGTTTAGAAAGCATCGCGCCGATAACAAAACTCGAAATAGTGGCAGATCTAGATAATCGTTATGCACCATTCCCTCTCACCGAGGTACAACGTGCTTATTGGATGGGCCAAACACCGGGATTGCCGCTTAACTGCAGCACTTTGTATTTGCTAGAGTTGGAGGGAGAAAATGTCGATATTCAACGTATGGCAAAAGCTTGGGACCAACTGGTTGAGCACCATGAGATGCTGCGAGCAGTGATCACACCAGACGGTCAGCAACAACTGCTGTCTCATTTACCTGCGGTGTCTATTGCACAAGTGAGCTTGAAATCAGAAACCAATAATCACGCCAATGCTGCTCGGGATCATCTCCACCAGTTTTGGCGTAGAGTTTGTGAACAGGCGCTACAAAGCCACGACCAAAATGAGTCAGTGACGTTACCTAATCACCGTATTTGCGCCGTAAATTATGGTACTAATAAGACCCGTTTAGGGATCATTTTTGATTACTTAACGCTCGATGGATTTAGTATTAAATTGCTGCTAGATCAGCTTGCAAGCCTTTATAACGATCCCGCTTATCACTTGCCTGAGATTAATGTTTCGTTTAGAGACTACGTGATCCAAGTGCAACACAATGATGCAGAGCGTATAGCTGCACAAGCATACTGGCGAGAACAGATTAATATCTTACCACCTGCGCCACAATTACCACTGGCACAAGACCCACAAAATATTACTCAGCCTGAATTTGTGCGCCGCGAAGCACAGCTAGATGCGACTACTTGGCAAGCACTTAAAAATAAAGCGAGATCCTATGGCATTACCCCTTCAGTACTACTATTAACGGCCTACAGCAATGTGCTGAGACGCTGGAGCGAAGGTGATCACACGCTCAATTTAACCCTGTTTGACCGCCAAGACGTGCACGAGGATATCAATAAAGTGTTTGGTGACTTCACCACATTAGCCCCCATCGCATTTCGTAAAAATATTGGTAACTCATTATTGGTACAAGCGCAGGAAGCGCAGCTGCAAATTGCACAGGCTATTGAACACAAAGCAATTTCATCCATTTGGATCCAGCGCGAGCAAGCTCGCCATAGCACACTCACATCAGCAGCGCTGCCTGTGGTATTTACCAGCACCTTGGGTCTTGGTGGCGGCTTGTTTGAAAACTCAAACGGCGATTTCCCCAAGATTGTACCTGGAGGTTTATCACAAACACCGCAAGTTTGGCTCGACCATCAATTATACGAATTTGATGGTTCACTTATTCTATCTTGGGATGCGGTGGATGCACTTTTCCCAGCCGGTATGATTGATGACATGTTCAACAGCTATGTTGGTGCGCTTGAAAGGCTGTGTCATAGCAGCTGGGAAGAGGAGCTGTCCTTACCATTACCTGATGCACAAGCGCATACACGTCTCGCGGTAAATCACACCGAACGCCCACAAACACCACGCACTTTGCACCATGCTATTTTTGCGCACGCACAGCAAAACCCCGGCGACATGGCACTGGTATTTGAAAACTCGCATGTCAGTTATGCACAGCTATGTGAGCAAGCGCTCTGTATTGCAGCGCTATTGCAGCAACATCAGCTCGAACCAGCAGAACCTGTTGCAGTCACTTTGCCACGTGGCATAAATCAAATTGCGGCTATTTTGGGAGTTATGGCTGCGGGCGGCTGTTACGTGCCAATCGGGATCCATCAGCCTGCGAGTCGTCAGGCAAAAATACATCGTATAGCAGGGATCCGATTAGTGCTTACTGACTGTGATCACTTAGAAGTCGAATCCATCGAGTCAGTGATAAGGTTGGACGTGGCTACAGCAAGTACACCACAAGCAATGCCTATAGAAGTATCACCAGAGCAGCCTGCATACATTATTTTTACCTCGGGCTCGACTGGTGAACCAAAAGGGGTGGAAATGTGCCATCAGGCAACCGCAAACACCATAGATCAAATCAATCAACTCTATAAAATTGATAAACATAGCTGTGTATTAGCAGTGTCTGCAGTGGATTTCGACTTGTCGGTATACGATATCTTTGGCTTACTCGGTGTGGGGGGCCAAGTTGTGTTGCTCAGTGATGAAAACCGCCGCGATGCCAGCGAATGGTTACAGCTCGTGCACCAACATAATATCACTGTCTGGAACTCTGTACCCGTCCTGCTGGATATGTTGCTCATCGTTGCAGAGCAAGATGACAGGCAACTGCCTTTCAAACAAGTGATGTTGTCAGGTGATTGGATTGGCCTAGATATTCCACCGCGTTTACAAGCCAAAAATAAAGCCGAAGTTCCACTTATCGCTATGGGTGGCGCAACAGAAGCAGCTATTTGGTCGAATTTCTGTGAGGTAAAGGGCGACATTCCAGCTCACTGGAACTCCATTCCTTACGGTAAACCACTACCGAACCAAACCTACCGTGTCGTCGATGCCTACGGACGCGACTGCCCAGATTGGGTTGCAGGTGAGCTATGGATAGGTGGTGCAGGCCTTGCTAGTGCGTATCGGGGAGATCAAAAGCTCACAGCTGAGCGCTTTGTCAACCACGAAGGTACTCGTTGGTATCGTACCGGCGATAGAGGTAGATACTGGCCAGATGGCAACCTTGAGTTCTTAGGGCGTATAGATCACCAAGTGAAAGTACGCGGTCATCGTATTGAACTGGGTGAAATTGATACGGCTCTCGCCCGTATTAAAGGCATTTCTCGTGGAGTGGTATTAACCATTAGCGAGCCTAAAATGTTGGTTGCTGCACTGGTAATGGATGAAAGCACGGAACTGGATCTCGATGCAGTAAAAACAGAACTTGCTCTTTCTTTGCCAGATTATATGGTACCGAGTCACTTCTTAGCCTTAAATGCACTGCCACTAAGCGCTAATGGGAAAGTAGATAGAAAACAACTTGCTACCCAGTTTGACGACCAACTTAGCGTTGAAGTAGCTGTAACAGCGCCACAAACAGATAACGAACTTCAAGTTGCACAGCTTTGGAAAGACTTACTTGGGGTTGCCAATGTTGGCCTAGAAAGCAGCTTTTTTGCACTCGGTGGCGATTCGCTGGTCGCGACCCAATTCCTAACTCAGCTCGCCCAACAAGGGTTGTCGACCAAGCAACCTTTACGCACTTTGTTTGCCAGCCCAACGCTTGGTGCATTTGCAGCAACACTTGAGATGCATGAAGCCACACAGTGCAAGCAAATTGTAGCTAGACCAGAACATCAGTTTGAACCATTTGCACTGACTGAAGTACAAAGTGCTTATTGGTTAGGCCAAACCCCGGGCTTCCCGCTTAATTGCGGCACTCACTACTTACTCGAACTCGATAGTTTAACGCTTGATACCGAGCGAATGATGCTCGCATGGAAAAAGCTGTATGCACGCCATGATATGTTGCGCGCCCAAGTGAGCGATAATAACCAACAGGTTGTGTTGCAGCACAGCGTCATACCAAAATTGGATATCGATCCAATGACTTACACCTGTTTAGACCAAGCACGAACGCAAATTCACGCATGGTGGCAAACTAAAAATAGCCAACATTTACATGATGCGATAACGATTAAAGTTGCAAGATATCAAGCGGGTGAAACTGAGCGTACGCGTCTTGCTTTGATGTTTAACTACATGACATTAGACGGCTATAGCATCATGCTGTTATTGCGCGAATTCGCTGCTTTATACCAAGCGCCAGATACTGAGCTAACGCCACTTTCCTCAACCTTTAGAGACTATGTCACCCAAGTTCAACATAGCCAGCAAGCCATAGATGAAGCCCAAGCATACTGGCAAGAACGTTTATCTACCTTGCCGGATGCTGCGGCACTACCACTGGCACAAGATCCACTGCAAATTGAACACAGCGAATTCTCTCGCCGCAGTGCAAGATTGCCAAAAGCCAAGTGGCAAGCCATTAAACAAGCGGCTCGCTCGCAAAATGTAACACCAAGTATTTTAGTGCTGAGTGCCTATGCGGAAGTACTCAGTCAGTACAGTGGTGGCCATCCACATACCTTAAATTTAACTCTATTTGATCGTCAAAATGTACACCCAGAAGTTGGCAGTATTGTTGGTGATTTTACGTCTCTGGCCCCCCTTGCTTACCACCCTGATGAGCACATCACAATTGCTCAACATGCAAAGCAACTACAAGAGCAACTTGCTGATGTACTTGATCACCGAGCAGTCTCATCTGTGTGGGTGCAAAGAGAGCGCAGCCGAACTATGGGGCGCACCGCAGCTGCATTGCCCATTGTCTTTACCAGTACATTAGGAATGGCTGACGACTTACTGGCAGACTCTTTCAATGAAGATTTACCACAATTTACCGATGGCGGATTGTCAGCAACTCCACAGGTTTGGCTTGATCATCAAATGTATGAGTTCAAAGGTGAGCTAATTCTATCTTGGGATGCCGTAGAAGCACTGTTTCCAGCTGAGTTGCTAGACAATATGTTTAGCCGTTTCTTAACATTACTGGACGAAGTATCCATTTCAACGGATACAGCATTTAGCCACGCATTACCCAAATCTCAACAGTTGGTGCGAGACCGAGTAAACAGCACCTACGCTGAACAAACGCCTCGTACTTTACACCAGGCTATGTTTGACTATGCCCGTCAGCACCCCGATACCGTTGCGCTGATAGCTGATGATCAAATAGTAACCTATGGCCAATTGGCAGATAAAGCACTGCGTATCGCCCACTTACTTACTCAACGAGGATTATCGCTAAGTGAAGCGGTGGCAGTGAGCTTGCCAAGAGGGGTAGATCAGGTTGCTGCCGTATTTGGCATTATGGCCGCTGGAGGCTGCTATGTGCCAATTGGTATTCATCAACCCACCAGCCGTCAAGCGAAAATTCATCGCACTGCGGGGATCCGTTGGATACTTACGAACGAAGCACACATCAACCAAGACGTTGAGCAGGGTGTCACTCGCTTCAATGTAACGGATGCAGAGGACTTTACGCCACTGGCAACCCCCTTGACAGTAGCAACAGATGCACCCGCATATGTGATCTTTACCTCAGGTTCTACCGGTGAACCCAAAGGGGTCGAAATGTGTCATCAAGCGACTGCAAATACCATTGACCAGCTAAATCGACACTATGCTATCAACAGCAATAGCCGAGTACTTGCTGTTTCTGCATTGGATTTTGATCTCTCGGTATACGATCTATTTGGCTTGTTAAGCGTTGGCGGCAGTGTTGTATTACTCAATGAGGCAAGCCGTAGAGACGCAGCTACGTGGCTTGAACTAGTGCATCAACATCATGTCACTACTTGGAATTCAGTGCCGATATTGCTCGACATGCTACTGGTCGTTGCTGAAAACGATGCACGCCCACTGCCATTTTCGCAAGTGATGCTATCGGGTGATTGGATTGGCCTAGATTTACCGCCAAGATTACAAGCCAAGACTCACTCACAGATCCCATTAATTGCCATGGGTGGTGCCACTGAAGCAGCCATTTGGTCAAACAGCTGTGAGGTAAAAGGTGAGTTGCCTGAACATTGGTCATCTATTCCATACGGTAAACCGCTCCCGAACCAAACATATCGTGTGGTAGACCCATGTGGCCGTGATTGTCCAGATTGGGTTGCAGGTGAACTGTGGATCGGCGGTATGGGCCTTGCCACTGCCTATCGAGGAGACAAAAAACTTACAGCTCAGCGCTTTGTGATGGCTGATGGTAAGCGTTGGTACCGCACGGGTGACCGCGGTCGTTACTGGCCGGATGGCAACCTCGAGTTCTTAGGCCGAATTGATCACCAAGTTAAGGTTCGCGGACATCGCATTGAGCTTGGTGAAATCGACGCCGCCTTGGCTCAGGTTAAAGGCTTAAATCGCGGTGTAGCACTAACAATTGGTGAGCCGAAAAAGCTGGTTGCTGCCTTTGTTAAGGAAGCCCAAGCCACGCTAGATACACAGGTTATTACTGCACAACTGGAACAGCAACTTCCAGAATACATGGTGCCCAGTCATTTATTAGAACTTGAGACATTACCGCTAAGCGCCAACGGTAAAATTGACCGAAAGCAATTGCTCAATGAATTTATGGCATTGGAGCTAAAGCAAGCTGAGTTCGAGGCGCCTGAAGGTGAGCTTGAAGAACAGCTTGCAAAAATCTGGCAATCACTTTTAAAACGCCCTCAGCTCTCTCGCCACGACGACTTTTTTGCCATAGGTGGTGATAGCTTGAGCGCAACACAGCTTATCCAAACACTGCAACAACAACACATTATTCCAACATCTGTGTCACTTACAGCACTATTTAGCGCCCCAAGTATTGCCAGCTTCGCTAATGCCATAACACAAGCTTGGCGTGACCTAAGCGGCACAACCTCTGACACAGATGAACTATTTGAAGAGGGTACATTATGACAATCGCCAGTATTATCGCTGACTTCGAAAGCCGCGGCGTTTACCTGTGGGCCGATCAAGGCAACTTAAAATTTAAGGCCCCTGCTGGAGTAATGACAGCAGCACTAAAAACACAATTACAAGACAACAAAGCAGCGCTTATCGACTATTTAAGCGACCCTGTAATGGCAGCTATAGAGCCTAATTATGCAGACCGCTATCAGCCGTTTCCACTAACCGATTTACAGGTCGCTTACTTAGTTGGCCGTAACAATGCCGTTGAGTATGGTGGTGTTGGCTGTCATAGTTACATTGAGTTGGACCTACCGAATATTGATGCAAAACGCCTGCAAACGGCTTGGCACAAGTTAGTTGAGCGCCACGATATGCTACGCGCTATTATCAACCTTGATGGTACTCAACAAATTATCGCACAGGTTACGCCAAAAGCGATCCGCGTGCATGAGTTTGCAGCGCTTGACCAGCAAACTCGTCAGCAAAAACTATTAGACCTGCGTGAACAGTTGGCTCACCGCCACTATCAACCGGATAAATGGCCACAATATGATTTACACCTTAGCCACACCGGTGAAGGGTCAATTCTACATTTTTCTATCGACTTACTTATCGCCGATTTTGCTAGCATTCAAATTATGCTCGCCGAACTCGGTGAATTATATAACCATCCAGAGCGTGCTCTTGCGCCTTTGGGGGTTTCGTACCGAGATATTGTCATTGCACGCAAAGCCTTGTTAGAGCACCCTAAAACAGCACAGCGCTATGAACAGCACAAAGCCTATTGGCTAGAGCGCATTAAAACGCTACCAGCCCCTCCCGAACTACCGAGAGCAAAAAGTACGGGCAACGAGGAAAGCGTCGCATTTTCTCGCTTGAATTTTAAGTTAGATCCCACCCTTTGGCGGCGCCTTGGCGAGCGAGCAGCAAGACACAAACTAACACCTTCTAGCCTTGTATTAGCCGCATTTACAGAAGTAATTGGACGCTGGTCTCGCCATCCTAATTTTTGTTTAAACCTCACTATGTTGAATCGCGCCAATGTGCACCCAGATGTCCGTGGCGTGGTTGGCGACTTTATCGCAGTAAACGTGCTAGGGGTATCGCCAGATCCGCAAGCGGGTTTCGCCAAGCGGGCAAGTCAGTTACAGAAACAACTTTGGCGTGATTTGGAACACAGTGACTTTACTGGCGTTGAAGTATTACGAGCTATGAACCAAATACAGCAAAGCAATACCATAGTACCAATTGTCTATACTAGCACCCTTGGTTTATCAGGTGATGAGTTAGACAGCAACCAATTTATGCATGATGCACAGTTGCGTTACGGAATTACTCAAACGCCGCAAGTCTGGCTTGATTGTCAAGCAACGGAGCGCAATGGAGAGCTGATCGTAGATTGGGATATCCGTCAAGGGATTTTCCAAGCCGGTGTGATTGAGCAAGCACATCAAGCATTTTGTGAACTATTACACGAGCTGGCTAATAATGAAGCACTATGGCAGTCCACCAGCCCGGTGAGTTTACCAAAGCAAACGCAAGTACACATCACCGCGCTAAACGACACCAAAACAGAACAAGCTAGAGGATATTTGCACTCTGGATTTGCACGACATGTTCTAGATACCCCAGATCAAATTGCGGTGATCGACCAAAACGGCGAAATGAGTTACCAACAACTTGCACAGTTGGCACTTCAAATCAGGCTCACCTTTGTCGACTCGGTAAAACCGAACGACCATATTGCAATCGTATCAGACAAAAGCACACAACAAATTGCAGCAGTGTTTGCTGTATTGTTTGCCGATTGTGTGTATGTACCTATTGAGGCAAAACACCCGCTTGCTCGTCAGCAATCAATCATCGCTAACTCAGGTGCCAAAATCGTACTCACAGAGTTGCAATATGCTAACCTAGACTTTGGCTCTGATGTCACTGTTATTGCATTTGATCAATTACTACCGGCTATTCCGCAGCAGGACCTTCAAGGTTTATTGGAAATATTCACGCAACGTCGACAGCAGCAAATTTTTGTCGAAGCGCCAGCTTATGTAATATACACCTCCGGTACGACAGGTCAGCCAAAAGGGGTGCAGCTATCACACGGCGCAGCACTGAATACCGTGCTGGAGATTAATCGCCTGTATGATGTCAACTCGAAAGATAAAACCTTAGGACTGGTGAGCTACGGCTTTGATCTCTCAGTTTGGGATATCTTTGGCACTCTCTCAGCAGGGGCGACTCTGGTATTACCAGCTCAAGAGCTACGGGGAGATCCAAACCACTGGCATCAAGTGATCGCCAAGCACCAGGTCAGTCTGTGGAATTCCGTACCTGCGCAAATGCAAATGCTGATGACCAGTTTGCCATGGGCGGAAGATCAGACGCTCAGTACACTTAGGTTAGCCATGCTCTCTGGCGATTGGATCCCCGTCCAACTCGCACAGCAAGTAATCCAACAACTGCCTCATATTGACTTGATCAGCCAAGGCGGCCCTACAGAAACCGCGATTTGGTGTGTCCAGCACACTGTCAAAAACATCGCGGATGATGCTGCTTCAGTACCATATGGTAAGCCACTAGCAAACCACCAAATTCACATTTTAAATGACCGACTAGAGCCTTGCCCAACTTGGGTCACCGGCGAAATGTATATTGCAGGTGATGGTTTGGCATTAGGGTATTTAAACGATAAACAAAAAACTGCTGAGCTATTTATTAAACATCCACAAACAGGTGAAAGGCTTTATCGCTCTGGCGATTTGGGCTGCATTATGGATGACGGCATCATTGCCATTCAAGGGCGCGAAGATGGCCAAGTCAAAATCAATGGTCATCGTATTGAGTTGGGTGAAATAGAGTCAACTATTGCCGCACATCCAGCTGTAAAAGACGTCGCGGTGGTCAATCTATCTACTGATGGTAACTTAGCTGCGGCACTGGTTGTCAAAGAAGTAACCGATAGCGAAATCATGTTCACTGAATTGGGCACCTTACTTAATGACAAGTTGCCTAAATACATGTTACCGACGCATTTCTTTACCTTAGACACACTTCCTCTTAGTCAAAACAGTAAAGTTGATAGAAAACAGCTTAGAGTACAACTGACGCAATTACAGCAGCAACTGGCAACACAATATGAAGCACCATTTGACAATCATGTTGAGCAAATCGTGGCGCAAATCTGGCGTGATTTACTCAACGTGACGGAGGTATCGCGCCACGATGACTTTTTCCAACTTGGTGGTACCAGCTTAAATGCCATCAACCTGCTAAGCGCATTTCTAGCAGCCGGCTTTGATGCAGATATTGACCTGATTTTCAATCATGCCGTATTCAGCGAAATGTCCGAAGCACTGGCAAAAGCAAATGAAGCAAAACAAGCATGGCTTGAGAGTATTGATTTAAACAGCATGGCTACTGAAGCACTCGAAGACCTTGCTGATGCCCTACCGTATGATTCGAATTCCGAACCAAAAACCCTATTATTGACTGGCAGCACGGGGTATTTGGGTAGCTATGTTTTGCGCGAAATATTGGATACTACGGATTATCGTATTCTATGCTTGATGCGCTGTGATGATATTCAGCATGGATTCTCACGCTTGGAGCAGGCCGCTGCAGAAAAAGGCCTGCCTACAGCTATACCTCACGAGCGTATTCAGATAATCAGCGGTACGATGTCCGAGCCTTACTTTGGTTTAAGCAATACAGACTATCAAGCTCTAAGTGCACAAGTGGATGTGATAGTTCACAATGCATCGATCATTAACCTCATGGATCCGCTTTCTGCTCTTTACCCAACCAACGTCGAAGGCGCCCGTGAAATTATCCGCTTAGCAAGCTCGCATCAAGTGAAGCCAGTGCATTATATTTCTACTATCGGAGTACACCACGCGTTACCAAGTGATGTACCTCAGCCTGTGGTAGAACATACCCAAGTGGTGCCATGGCGTGAAGTGGAGTTAACGTATGAGCAGTCAAAAATTATGGCTGAAACCTTATTTACTGAAGCGAGAAGACACGGCGTACCAGTCAATATTTTACGTCCCGGAACCATCACTTGGGCAACCACAGAAACACCCTTTATTAATGATGATGCATTCTTAAAATTTTATCGTGCTTGCTTGAATATTCACGCCTATCCTGCGTCCGAGCTGGCGGTAAACATTGTTCCCGTAGACTATGTGGCAACCTGCATCACGGCCATAGTGAAAGGTGCGACGGGCCAAAACAGTAACTTCCACTTAGTGTCAGACCAAAGTACCGATGTTGCACAGATCTATAATTGGTTTAACGAACTCGGTTGCGATATTCAACCACTTGATTTTATAACATGGAAAGACAAACTCAATGACAACTTTGTGCGCAGCTTTGTTGAGCTTTACTTCAAGCAAGGTATGGACTCAGGTGGTCACCACCAATACGCCACAGATAACCTAAAATCCATATTGGCCCAATTCAGTCTCCCAAACTTTGCGGTCAGCCGCGATTACCTCAAGCCACTTACACAGAAGTACAACAATGCTTAATACCACATACACCAACAACAGTGCCTGTTACCGCATTTTTAAAGCACGCCCCAATGCCTCTAAACGGTTAATCATTTTGCCTCATGCAGGGGGCAGTGCAAGCTACTTTCGTCACTGGGCTAATATCGCCGACTCAGATTTAGAAGTCGTGGTTGTACAATATCCAGGTCGTGAAAACCGCATGGCTGAGCCTTTGATTTCGGACATGGATCGTTTGGTCGGCAACTTGGCCACTGGTCTTAAAGCAATACTCAACAAGCCTTATATCTTGTTTGGACATAGTATGGGCGGCGGTATCGCTTACGAACTTGCCATGCGCATTCAGGCCTATCGCTATCCGCCTCCAACTCAACTGGTGGTGTCTGCTGTTGAAGGACCTAGTTGCCACCATGCGACCGAAGTACACAAGGCCCCTGATGAAGTCATGCTTAATGAGCTTAAACGTCTCAATGGTACGGAGGTTGATCTCAATGCCCTTCCAGAGCTACTAGAGATGATGTTGCCGTTGCTGCGCAATGATTACCAGTTAATTGAGACTTATCAACCAAACCTCAATGCACCAAAATTGCAGCTTCCAATCACCGTGATGCTCGGGTCAACTGATACCGAGCTCACCTACGAAGAAGCCCAAGCCTGGCAACAAGTGAGTAGTCAGCCCATCAACATTGAGGTCTATGAAGGTGGCCATTTCTACTTAGCCAATCATGTTGAGGCTATTTTGACCCATTTGGGCACGCTGTTCCCAGTGCAAAAAACATGGTTGTGTGCACCTTAGTAACCAACCCCCTTGAGGATAAAGTTTGTTCAAACTAGGAGCTGCCCCACAGCTCCTTCTTCCAGCGCTGTTAAAATTATCTCTTTTGGGGATTACAAATCCGATGTGGGTAGTGCTGGGTTTTTAAGCATTGCAAAATGTACCTATTAAACCAACTCAATTATTCGCAAGGAAACGCTAATGCGTCGCTTCATATTGCTATTTTGTGCATGTTTATCAACATTATCGTCTCTCAGCGCTAATGCTCAGTTTCCTGTCGTAGTGAAAGATGACCGCGACAAACTTGTTACTATTAACACTTCACCCAAAAAGGTCGCCGCTGTCTCCGTATTTGGTGCTGATTTACTCAGTGCTCTAGGTATGCAAGCTGCCGCGATCTCAACACTCAATCATCAGATGTCACCCTACCTCGGTGAGCAAACTAAACATATGCTAGATCTTGGTGAAATTCATGAGACGAACTTGGAAGTGTTGACTGCGCTACAACCCGATCTCACCATCGGACTGCGTACCTACACCGAGCCATTTGAAGCCAAATTTGAGGAAATCAGTCCCTTTTTAGCTTATGACTTGGTCACCAAATCCGACTCAGATCGGGCTATAATCTCTGCGGCTAAAGCGCTGGGCAAGGAAGCAGAAGGTGCTGAATTAAATCGAGTATTTGCAGAGCAGCTCAAGCATTTTGCAACTGCACCTCTAAAAGCACAATCTGTGGTGTTTTTGTGGCATTGGTCAGATGTACCTTATGCATTTTACGACCATCATTTTACCGTTGAAATGATGGCGACCCTCAAAGGTAAAAATAGCGTCGGCACCTCTCCACAGCCAGACTTAAAAAAGCTTGATTCCGCCCCGATTTCGATGGAGTCGTTGTTAAAGCTTAACCCTGATGTAATTATTTCCTTCAAAGGCGAACCTGGGCCCTTTAAATCACATCCAGTTTGGAAGCAGCTCAAAGCCGTTACCAATGGCCGCGCCTACCGAGTCGCAGACCATTACGTGATGCCTCACGGCCCAATTGCTAGAAGGCTCGTCTTACAAGAATTAGCGCATCTATTGCACCCTGACCAATTTGCCCCACCAAGCGACCTAGCTAATAAAGCACGGGCCACACCAATGCAATTTGGTCATTTATAGCAGGTAATGTAAGCACGCTATGATTAACTCAGAGAGACCTCGCTTCGCTACAACGCCCACTGGCTTATATCTAATCGGCGTATGTATGTTACTACTCAGCCTACTGCTGTCTTTAACAATCGGCGACTATCAGCTCACATTAAAAGAAGTTTGGTCAGTACTTATTAACCCGTCAAAGTCACAAGCTAGTTTTGTCGTTTGGGAGCTGAGACTACCTCGTCTAACATTGGCTATCATTGCAGGTACAACACTTGGCATAGCAGGAGCCATTATTCAGGCAGTAACACAAAATGAGCTCGCATCCCCAAGCCTCGTCGGCGTCTCTTCTGGAGCCGCATTGGCTATTGTACTGGTCCTCACTTTTACCGGTTTAAGTACCTACTTCCAATTTATAGCGGGTATATTTGGCGGTGCTTTGGCGATGTCAGTCACACTATGGCTTTCTTGGAAGCAAAAACTAGAGCCTGTGAATCTTATTCTATCTGGTTTATGCGTTTCTCTGTTTTGCGCCGCCGCAACAACTTTGCTACTAATCTCGGTAAGCACTGACACTAGAGGGTTGTTTTATTGGTTGCTTGGCAGCGTTGCAAATCGCACTTGGCAACATGTGTCGTTATTAGCTCCTATCGCATTACTCGGTCTTATTTTATGTGCACTGTTAGCCCGTCCGCTCACCGTTTTACAACTCGATAGCGATGTCGTAAACAGTATTGGGGGAAGTGTAAAACGCTGGCGTATTCAAACGCTCACCGTTGCCGTTGTGCTAACATCTGCCACCGTGGCTGTTACGGGCCCCATCGCTTTTGTGGGACTGGTTGCTCCTCACCTGTGCCGCACTTTACTGCCCAAGCACTTGGCTTTTGAATACCGCTATGTTTTATTTGGCAGCGCGCTAAGCGGTGCTGTGCTTGTCAGTCTGTCCGACTTACTGGCAAATTATCAGGAGATCCCTGTGGGTATACTATGCGTGCTGTTTGGCGGACCAAGCTTAGTTTGGCTCATCCAATCTCGCTATCAGCAGGCGTCTATATGAATCGAACAATGACTATATCCGCTTGCCGAGAAATTAAGCCTTGGCCTTTCTATGGTTTATTAATCTCACTCATCGCGCTACTTATTTGCTTATTTTTTACGGCGCTAAGTATGGGGTCTGTACCACTGTCGATGCAATCTGTTTGGCAGATACTGATTTCCTCAATACCACAAAATAGTGATTCGAATATTCTTTGGCAGCTGCGTTTACCTCGCTCATTGTTAGCCATGTTGGTTGGGATCCATTTTGCGCTGGCAGGACTAATTTTACAGGCCGTGATCCGCAATCCTCTTGCCGACCCTAGTATATTGGGAGTCAATGGTGGCGCGAGTTTAGCTATCGTACTTTGTTTACTTGTAGTGGATTATATTCAACTTCATGTATTCGGCTTCAGTGATTTCAATTTTAACTTTGCTTGGCTTCCCGCTGTAGCATTGCTCGGTGGGGTACTAGCCACGGCTTTGGTGTTGAAACTTAGTTGGCGACAGCAGCTACAGCCTAATCAATTGGCACTTAACGGAGTGGCGATAGGCGCAATATTGAATGCTTTAGTTATGTGGGCCATTTTGGCATGGGGAGGGAATCGTACAGAAACCAGTTTGATTTGGTTAGCAGGTAGCCTGTATGGCAGGGACTTTAGCCAATTGTTTTTGCTTCTTCCTTGGACATTTGTTGGCGTGCTTATTTGCTTCGCATTATTAAAGTATTTGTCGATACTGCAATTAGATAGCGATGCCGCACGAACTTTAGGGCTAAACGTCACTAGGTGGCGTTTAATTAGCTTATTGATTGCGGTAGCACTGGCGGCCAGTGCCACCGCAATCACGGGTCCACTCGGATTCGTTGGTTTAATTGTGCCACACTTTGCCAAAGTGCTACTTAACCGACTCGGCTTAGGTACCAGCCTCCCCCACCTGATGGTGGTCTGTATGTTAGCTGGGGCTTCATTAACGCTGGCGGCAGACATTGCAAGCCGAACGCTCATCTCTCCTTTGGAGATCCCCACAGGCACGCTAACCACCTTGATGGGCATTCCCATCTTGCTGTTATTGATCCGCCGCCAAAATTAGGATTTATCATGTTAAATGCAGATCAAATAACCTTACATTATCAACATAGGCCGGTGCTAAAAGACTTGTCGGTCTCTATTGCACGTCATCAGATCACCGCAATTGTCGGTCCAAATGGCAGTGGTAAGTCCACCTTACTTAAACTACTTGGCGGACTCATTCAACCGCAGCAAGGGACTATCTCTTTGGAGCAACAGCCGCTTCACCAATGGTCCCCTAAAACGCTAGCAAAGAAACTCGCATTACTTGGCCAAAGTCCACAAGCTCCAAGTGGTATGCTCGTTAAACAGCTTGTTGGTCATGGTCGGTTTCCCTATTTGGGAATGTTCAAGACATTATCGCAACATGATCAGGATGCCATTACTTGGGCGCTCAAAAAGACCAAACTTGACGCGTTGCAACATAAGCCGTTACAGCATTTATCTGGTGGTGAGCGCCAAAGAGCATGGTTAGCAATGGCCTTGGCACAGCAATCTGAAATTTTACTCCTAGACGAACCCACGACTTATCTAGACTTAGGTCATCAATTTCAGCTTTTAGAATTACTTAAGCAGTTACAAATTCATGAACACAAAACCATTGTGATGGTGCTACACGATATCAATCAAGCCAGTCAATTCAGTGACCGAATTATCGCTCTTAACAATGGCTCGATAATAGCTGATGGCACACCGCAACAAGTCGTCACAGAGCAAATCATTAAACGGCTGTTCAACATTGATGTTGCAATTGTGTCTCAGTGCTATGGCCAGATAACTAAGCCGCTGTGCTTGCCACTTGGAACAGAGGATCAATTTACCTCTAATTCAGCGGCGCCACTGCGCAGTGTCGCAATCTAAAATCAACAACAGAAGCTAATGAAATGGAATTAGAAATTCGTGACGTATCAAAAACGTATGCAAACGGTGTTCACGCACTAAAAGATATCAATTTAACCATAAGCAAGGGCATGTTCGGCCTGCTTGGTCCCAACGGAGCTGGTAAAAGCAGTATTATGCGCACCATTGCCACCCTACAAACGCCCGACAGTGGCAAAATATATTTTGATGGGCAAGATATCTTCACAAACCCTGCTGAGTTCCGTCGTCAACTGGGCTACTTGCCTCAGGATTTTGGTGTTTATGCAAATGCATCCGCCACCGATATGCTGGACTATTTCGCTCGTTTAAAGGGTATTCACAATGCCAAGGAACGAAAAAGTCGAATTAATGAATTGTTGGAGCTGGTTAACCTCACAGAGCATTGTCATAAAGCGGTAGATACATACTCAGGTGGCATGCGCCAGCGGTTTGGTATAGCGCAAGTTTTATTGACCAACCCTAAGGTCATCATTGTTGATGAACCAACCGCAGGACTAGACCCTGCAGAGCGCAACCGCTTTTATAGTATTTTGCACCAACTCACTGACAGTGCCATCGTGATCCTCTCCACACATATTGTAGGAGACGTCACCAACCTTTGTGATGATATGGGGATCCTCAACCAAGGAACTCTACTGGCACGCGGCAAGCCCGATGAGCTCGTCGCCTCAATAGAGCACCAGATTTGGCACAAATCAGTATCAAGAAATGAGTTGAAAACACTACGAGACAATTACAAAGTGATTTCGACACGTATTGTTAAAGGCAACATCCAAGCCACTATCCAAAGCGACACCGCACCCACCGCAAACTTTATTCAAAGCACTGCGGACCTAGAAGACTTTTACTTCAGCTACGTCCCTGAACTTGCGGTTTAAGGAGCATGTATGTTCACCAGTTTTTTGTTTGAGTTAAAATATCGACTACGCTCCGTAGCCACTTGGGGTTGTTTAATAGCCATGATAGCCATGGGCTACCGAGAAATGTTAGGCGGTGAATGGGATACACTCATGCAAAGTGGCAGGGTTGCACGCAACTCGCCATATGCAATCTATTACTTGTTTATGTACTACACATTTTGGGCTGCCACGGTGGGTAGCGCACTGGTAGTCCCAACATTACTCAGGGATCTTAATTCTAAAACTGCAGACTATTTATATAGTTTTGATATCAATAGCAAACACTATTTTATCGGTAAATATTTAGCGAGTTTAGCTATTGTGCTGTTAGTCATGAGCTCAGTTGTCATCGCCATGGTGACTTTACCTCTGATCTCAAGCCTCTTTGGACTCTACCCAGATAGTGATTTTATAGTAACTTCCTGGCCCCATATTTTACACGCTATACTGCTTTGGGTACTCCCAGCTTGCATTGTTTATACCGCTATTCCGTTTGCGCTCACGGCACTCACTGGACGCGCTACACCAGCTTATGCAGCGATGATGATAGCCGTTGGCTCGTTTGTCATTATCACCGCTTTGTTTGGTGACGGCGCACCACAAGCCCCTTGGCTGCAAGTTGTTGATCCATTGGGTAAGGTCACAGTTGAAGGACAAATCTTTTACTGGACGGCACAGCAAAGAATGACCCAGTTTTTGAACTTAGAGAGCGCATTACTTTACAATCGTTTGCTTTATTTAGCACTAGCATTAGCTTTGCTGGTATTTGCATGGTGGCGCTTCGATTTAACGAAATTTAGAACCAGTAACAACAAAAAAGCCTCAGCAAAACCCGTTGCAAAAGCGCAACAACACACGCACAGTTCAAGCAAACTAAATATGAACCCATTAACCTTGATAACCAATAAAGCCACAGTCTACTGGCTTAAATTCAGCGCCTACTCCGGTTATCTTCAAGCTCGCCAAATCATTACTAATAAGGCGTTTTACTTATCAATGTTGACGCTTTCGTTGATGCTGATCATCGCCGGTTTAAGCTACCGTTTGCCGGGCATGGAGGGCAGCGCAGCTATTTTGCCAAGAACGCACACGCTGCTTCCCGTGTTAATTTATCCCAGTTTGATTTTTACCATGCTTGCCGCCGCTTTTTTTATAGTTGATCAGTGCCACAAAGACCACCAGCTAAATACCGCACAGCTAGTCGCTGTGTGCCCAACGCCCGATTGGCAAGCTCCTTTAAGCCATATAATCTGCGCTGTTTTTGTTGCTGTCGTATTAATGCTAGTGCCTATTTCAGGCTTATTGGGTACACAATTTATACAAGGTTATTTTGACCCCGATTGGCAAAGTTTATTGCATTTGAGTATGCTTGTTTTGCTGCCATTAATGCTCGCTTACGTGTTTATAGCCATCATTAGTTACGGGCTATTGCAGTCTAAAGTTGCCGCACAGGTATGTGCCGTGGTGCTCTGTATTTCTCCTGCGATATTCAATGAAACTCACGCGATAGAGAACTTTATGTATTTATGGGCATGGCCATCTATTGCTCAACTTTCCGAAATTGCATCTACAGAGCAATTTATCATCAGAGATCTCAATCTTATGCTCTACTGGTTCAGTTTTTATTGTGTATTGCTAGTATTAAGTAGCTGGCTGTGGACACGAGGTGTGCTTGCACCTTTTAAAGAAAGATTAATAGCTTTACCACAAAAGGTTACACCGCGATCACTGGCTATTATGCTGTTGTCAGGCACTGTTTTTGGCTATCAAGCCTATTCAATTCATCAAGAGATGATCATTAACGGTCAATTTGAAACACAAGCCGATGGTTATGCTGTGCAAGCCGACTACGAAAACCAATACCGGCAATTCGATACACAACCGCAGCCTAAAATTCGCCACGCTGAAATTGCCATATCGCTACACCCAAATCAGCGCGCTATACAATACACGGCCAACTTAACGCTGGTTAATTCACACCAGAATGCAATCGAGCAGTTGCTACTCAACACCAACAACTATACCGCTTTTGATGAAATCTTACTTTCTGGTCAAGCGCTTTCACTGCTCGCTTTAGACAAAGCGCATCATGCCTCGGTTTGGGGCTTGAGTACGCCTCTCATTCATGAGCAACAAAGTCAGCTCAGTTTTACGGCTTCAGTCAAATATCAAGGCTATAGTAATCACGCAACTGATTACATTGGCAAAGTGACAAAAAATGCCAGCTATATTGATGCAAGTTTTTGGCCCTCCATTGGGTTCGAGAAAAACAACATCATCAAAGACAACGTGTTACGAGAGAAGTTTAACCTCGACCCGCTGGCACCAGACTTTTTCAGCCAATCACAAACACTAGACTTGTACCAACACGACGACGCCGATCTGCTCACCTATAAACTAAAAATTGACGTCCCCAACAATCAAGTAGTTGTGGCGCCGGGGGATCTGCAGAAACACCAAACACAAGGACAGCGCCACAGCTATGAATTTCAAACAATGACCGCGAGTCATTGGGATCCTGTCATTGTGAGCGCCGGATACAAAATTCACCAGTCTACATGGACAAGCGCAAAAACCGGCAAAGATATTCCCATAGAACTGTTTTACCTTAACGCCGATGAAGCCATTCTACATTCCATGACACAACGAGCAAAACATGCACTTGGACAAGGCGAAGCAATATTTGGAACCTACCCATACAACAGCTTAAAAATAGCAGCGTTACCTCAGGGTATGGGAGAACAAACGGTTAGCGCAAATTTAGTGCTTATCCCCGAAATGTCCGCTTGGCAACACAATTATCATGATCCATCCAGTTCCGACTGGTTAGAATACACCGTACACGATGCAGTTGCTCAGGTTTGGTGGCAGAATATCGCAATCGCAAACACCGCAGGTTACCCCATACTGTCTGAGGGGGTGCCAACTTGGTTTGCGCTGACCAAATCAAGATTGAGTAGCAAAGCAACACAACAACTATTGGCTAGCATTAAAAATGACTACTTATTAGCACGTACTAAAGAGTCCGGTGTGGAGAAAAACGCCTTAGCATTGACGCACCAACCATACGCCAAAAGTAAATCGCAGCTTGTTGTTTATGAAGTGTCACAGCTCATTGATAATGAGCAATTTAGCAATGTGATCAATGATACCCTAGCACATTATCGAGTGCAGAGTGCTTCACAGCCCATATCGGCACAACAGTTGTACCTGAAGCTGTTGCAAGCCGTAAATCAGCCTAACCATGAAAAACAACTAGATATATTATTTCACCAAATGACGCTACATGACGCAAAAGTGCAAAATCTATCTCTGTAAACCCCCATTACAAACGATTAGGGCTGCCACATAAGTGCCCTAATTACTATCAGCCTTGTTAACTACCTTTAAAAAAAACCGCACAGAGGGGTAATGGCCGTTTTCGGGTAGTGGCTTTCCTTGCTTATTCAGACAATAACGGGCAATAAAAACAGGGCCGACCAAATGGTCAACGCTGACGAGAAGTAAGCCTAAAAACCCATTTCTAGCGCAGCATAACTCAATGCCCAACTACTCTACTATTCGTTGTTACTAGGAGCTAATTTACTATGTTTCGTTATAAGCTGACGTCTGTGGCCAAACCTCTCTTCTCCACTTCTAAACTCAACTATCACATTTCGCGTACCTTGTTAGCAATGAGTTTAGGCGTTTTCTCTTCAGCAGTATTTGCTGATGATCAAGCCAAACATATCGACTTGGAACGAATTGAGGTTACTTCTGAAAAGCGTACCGTGAATATTATGGAAGTTGCTTCTAGCGTAACGGCTATTTTTGGACAAGAACTAGTCGACTCTGAAGCCTATTCAATCACAGATCTTGGACAAGCGATCCCGAGTGTTCACGTTTATAGCTGGGGTGGCCGAAGAGACAGTAATGTATTTATTCGTGGCATAGGCCCGGGTTTATTCACCGAACCCACCATAGGTTTTTACGTCGATGGCGTGAATTATAGTAGCAATAGTATTTTTGATTTGGACCTTGTGGATATAGAGCGTATTGAGGTCCTAAGGGGCCCTCAAGGCACACTATATGGGGGCAATTCTCTGGCTGGTGTTATTAATATCATCACCAAACAACCAGACGAAATGCCGGAGTTCAAAGGCGCCTTTTCTGCAGATAACTTTGGCTCAAAGCGGGTTAGATTAGGTGTGAATACCCCCTTGACTGCGGATAATCTATTTCTCGGCTTATCAGCTTCGGCATACAACACCGATGGACATCTTGAAAATACCTACTTAGATAAAGACTTTGGTGCACGCGACGATCTGAGTGCGAGAGCTAAACTTAGATGGATCGCGTCAGACAATCTTGAAGCCAATTTTGTGGTGGATTATGAACGTTTTCGTGGCGATTCGTATGCGATGGGACAACTTGAGCGTATCAAAGCCAACCCAGATCACATAGAACATGATTTTGAAGGAGTTGACGATCGCGATGCACTTGGGGCTTCGGTTACACTGGATTATAGCGGTGACAATGTAAACTTCATCTCGATCACAAGCTGGCGTGACTGGGATAACCTGAACACCGCGGATCAAGATACAGGCAATGACGCAGGATATCAGTTCCATAGTCACTCTGAGGACGACTTTGATCAGCTCTCCCATGAAATGCGTTGGAGCTCTAAAAATACTGAAGACTACCATTGGCTAGTCGGGTTCTATGCCTATCAATCAGATACCCAGAGTACGACAAGAAATGATCTAAACTTCTCCTCTATGTACCCAGGTAGTGGACCCATGGTTGATCGTTCGATTATCGGGAAAGATGACCAAGCTTGGGCGGTATTTGGCCAGGTTGACTACGCAATCACTCAGGATATTACCGTCATTGCAGGGTTACGCTACCATAAAGAACAGCGAGAAGCCGATATTAACATCGACTCTCAGTCCACTGGAGTAACCTCGCAACACGGTGGCAAGGAAGAATTCAGCGAAGTTCTACCCAAATTAGCCCTCTCTTATCAAACTGCCAATAATGACCTTGTTTACGCGTCTTGAAGTAAAGGTTACCGAGCAGGAGGATTTGACACTTTATATCCCAACTTAAGCAAGCCTAGCTTTGAGCCTGAATACAGTAATAACTATGAAATCGCCTATAAAGCACTAGCGCTAGAAAACCAACTGAGCTTTTCAATCACTGCATTTTACGTTTCTTTAGACGACCAACAAGTGCAACAGATGTTAGAAAACACAACCATTATCACTGATAACGCTGGCGAAAGTACCAGCCGGGGTGTTGAATTTGAGTCGCGCTACCAGCCTCACCCGGATTGGACCATTGGCTTCTCAAGTAGTTATGTTGACGCCACTTATAGCGAGTATGAAAGTGTGAACTTTGCAACTGGTGCAATAGAAGATTATTCCGATAATCGTTTACCAAACACGCCTAAGATCAGTGCCAACCTGTCCATTAGCAATCGTACAGAACTCAACAGCGACTTCACCTTATTCACACAGTTAGAAAACATTTATATGGGCGATCACTACTTTGATGCAGGTAACCAAATGAAGCAATCTGCATATCACCTTTTAAATGCCAAAGTAGGACTTGAAAGCGAAAGCTGGTACGCGCACTTATGGGTGAAGAATGCGCTTGATGAATATTACTCAAAAGTTGAATTTAACTTTGGTTTCGGTGTTACGGCAGAAGCAGGAAACCCGAGAACCATAGGCCTCACTGTAGGTACTAATTTCTAAACCAATGACGAGTGGAAAGTGGCGCACGCACTAAGCGCCACCGTGACGTTGTATAAATAATATCAATGCGTTGATACGCTTATTAAGGGAGTTACCATGCAAGCTCAATCCGTGTTATTGCTCGGTGGTACAGGTCAAGTAGGCTTAAAAGCAGCTGAGTATTTACTTGAGCATACACAAGCCGCACTTACGTTTGCTTCACGTAGAAAAGCCTCATTACCCAGTGCAATTTCGCAACATCAAGACCGAATAAATACAGTACAACTTGATGTCCAAAACACCGACGATTTAAAAACTCAGTTAAAGAATACAGATCTGGTCGTCGCCTGTGTTGGCCCCTCAGGCATTATTGGCGATCAAATAGTATTGGCCTGTAAAGAGTTAGGCGTACCAATTATTGATGCTGGTGGCTACGATCCAGTGTACGCGTCTCTCCACGAGCATGAAAAGAAGCACAGTAGTGAAGTACCGCTCATCATCAACGTCGGTTTGCTACCGGGCTTATCAGGCGTATTCCCCGCCTATCTTATTCAACAATGTAGCCGTGGAGCGGACATCAAATCCTTAGAAGTGCAATACGTTGGCCGAGACGCTTGGAGCTACAATTCGGCATGGGACATTATAAATGGGTTAGGAGACTTTGGTCACGAACGTGGCTTTTGCTACTTGGAAAACCAGCAAGTTAAACGTGAAAAGTTCTCAAAAGCTGGTACTAAAGCACACTTTCCTGCTCCCATAGGCACCGCATCTACTATGTTGATTTATGCAGAAGAAATTGTGCAACTCGCCAACGAACATGACATACAAACAGCTAAAGTCTACGGTGCTAATCTAGGGCCCCGCGCTATGTTTGTTTGCATGATTGCCAAGATATTCAAGATGTACAAAAACCATAAAACTATCGCTCGTGCGGCGCGATGGTTATGTAAGGCCTCAGCTAAAGATATGCGTAAGCTCGACCCAATTTACGCCGTCGATGCCCAAATTAAATGTGCTGACAACCGCGTACACCATGGCCAAATCATTCTAGAAGATACCTATCAGGCTACAGGCTTTATCATCGGCATAACGGCTAAGCAATTATTAAACAATCAAATCACCAAAACAGGTCCAATGATGCTACATGAAGCTGTTGATGCCAATCATTTTATAAAAGATCTCGAACAAGCAGGTGTCGTTGCAGGGCTTATTCTTTCTAAATCAGACAACAACACCAAACAGGAGGCTGCATGAGTAAAAATATCATCGTCTTGGGAGGTACAGGTGAGTCGGGCAGGCGCATTATCAACTTACTCAGTGAACGCCTCTCAGATTTAAAAATAAGCTGTGCGGCACGGCGAACACCAAAAGCGGGCATATTGCCAGAGCATATTAACTTTGTTCCTTTTGATATAAATGACAAAGCCAAAAGCATTGAAACACTCAAAAAGTTCGACTTAGCTGTGATTGCTTTAGGTCCAATGGATAAATTTGCCCTACAGGCGCATCAACTGTGCTTGAACGCGAATATAGATGCCCTCGACATTAATGACAGCCTACAGGCTGCAGATCAAATACACGCACTGAATACTGAGGCCCAATCAAAACAACGTTTGCTACTCACAGGTATGGGCTTCTCCCCTGGTATTTCAACATTACTGTTAACTGAGCTTGCGCATAAAAAAGCATCTGCAACGGGCTATTATCAATGTCGTTTGTATATGGGCGCAGCCTATGGTGGCGGCGAGACCAGTCCACAAGCGATTTTAGCAAGCTTTACCAATCACTTAACCTGCTGGCGAGAAGGGACTCGCAAGCAGGTTGAGACGCCTTGGCAGGACACACAACACCAGTTTGCTTTTCCAGCATTGAAAAAGCCAGCCGACCTAATTCCATTTGCAACACCTGAAGTCGCTGGGCTTGGTTGTGAGTATGTTGCTGAAGACCTAGACATAAAGCACCTAGATAGTCGTTATCACATCCAACACCTAACGCTTGGATTTGCAAAGTTTATGAGTAAATATCGCTTAGGCGAACGTAAAAATACATTTTTCTCCAAGATGTTTTTTAACAATGGGCAAAAGCTCAAAACCAAAAAAGAGTCAGATCCCGATACTTGTTTATGGGTTTACCCAGACAATAATCCGCAATCAGGGCTAATGTTACACGGGGTTATTTCTTCTTATGAACTAACCGCCAAGATGGCATGTGTTGTGGTTGAGTGTTGGCTAAACAATGTGTTCTTTGACAGCTATGGCGTCAAAGCCGTAGAGCATTTGTCTTATAAAACGCGCCAAAAGCTACTGCAAACATTGGCTTTATATGGTGTCACGGCAAAACCTGCAAACACCCAGAACACACATCGAGCAGATCAAGAGTTTGGCTGGGTAGACAGCGTATCATCAGACATCAATAGTCTCAGAAATTTGGGGTTAAATTGGTATACAGTAACAAAGCAACATCCAAAAATGGCAAAAAGGCAACAAGAATATCTCTATAAATCAGAGATATGGCGAGCACTTAAAGAGGCCACCAGTAGGTATAGCTTTGCAAAGTTTGTAATTTCTACGCTGTTAGCATGGCGTCGAGATAATAAAGGCTTACAGCACTGGCGCGATAGACACCAAGGAGAATATACCGAAATCTGGAAGTCCATCACTAAAGATATGAGTATGTTTAGCTCAGGTTATGGCAACGCGAGGAAACTACTAGGACAGGATAAAGCCTACCGATTATATCGTGACATGTTTCTAGAGACAGGCAAAATGGAAATGCGCTGGCTATGGCCTAATCCTGAATCCTTTAATATATTCGAAAACAAAGAGAATGTGATTTTAGAGTACTGGCTCACTTGGCTTAGAAACTACGCCAAACTTGGCCTATTTACACTAAGCGAATCAAAGGCTGACTCCACAACGATTTGCATTTCTATCACCGACTGTGCGTATGCTGCTATGTTTAAAGAGCTCGGTTGCCCTGAGCTTGCAGACATGGTGAGAGAAATGGAGCAAGAAGCACTAGTCTTTTTAGCCAGTCAGAGTAATTTGAACATAACTTGGAACTTTAAAGGTGAAGGTGTTGTTGACATCACTTTGAGTAAAACGCTAACGCTTCAGGCCGTTGGTTAACAGAAAAAGACGACGGAGAATGGATTTATGTGTTGCGGGCAAAGCCCGCAGGGCACACACTCAAAAATGATTAACCACAAACAATACTGGGAGCGAGGTTCAGTCTCGCTTCTTTAGGCAACACCCCAAATTGTTTTCTAAAAGCCACGCTAAAATGACTTACATTGCTATAACCCAGCGAGACGGCTGTTTCGGTTACATTATTGTCTTTTAATAGGTTCATTGCTTTGTGCATTCTTTCTTCTTGGAAACAACCATAAACCGTATTGTTAAATAGCACCTTGAAGCCTTTTTTTAGCTTACACTGGTTTAATCCAACCACCTTAGCCACATCTGAAATGGTAGGTGGGCAACTAAGATCGGATAATAGAAAATCTCTTGCTGCAATAAGCTGCTTTTTCTCTCGAAGCGGGAGTTGGTTGCTCGTGTCAACTGATTTCAGTGCAGTGAGATGCCAATATAGATAGTCTAACGTAGCGGAATGCAGCAGCAGAGGGTTGGCTTCTTGATCTTTTATCAACTTATGAATACGGTTCGCACATGTGCTGACTTTTCTACTGGGGCCACTTTGCTTCACAAAGAATGACATACTTTTCCCTAGATCTACCCCACTGAGCTCTTCACCAGCAAGCTCATTAAGCACTTCGGGTTTTATCATGATCTCTAAGTTACTAAAATCATTACTATGGTAAGCACAGAAATTCTCCCCACCCGAAAAACCAATATTGAAGTCTCCGCACTCACATTGTAACAGCGTATTACCGACCGTCGCTTCAAACTTCCCCGCAAGAACATTGTTAATGTGAATATATTGGTCATCGCCAGGAAATATATGTTTAGTATCTGCCGCCCCCAAATCCTGCGCTGAAGATAGGCTCACAGAAAGCCCTGGCATCAACTGCACAAAATTCTGCCCAACCACATTATCAATATGCTGCTGTTTATTCGCTGTACTTATTTCAATGTCACTACACATAGTCATTTTTAACCCCCCTTCCAATCCCCGTATCACTCAGGCATCTGTAGCTAATACTTCCTTTAGAGAAACATGTAAGTTACCGAGAACAGCCGGATGTTTCACCATATCAACAAGTCAGATAAGAATGAATTTCACTTTTAGTTATTCAGTCGTATATAGCTATCTATTACATCACCCATTATTAACCGCATCAGAACAACAAAATATTAACAAATGAAAAACGATAAAAACAAATTCTGAGTTATGTTTCCTAAGAAGTTAACACTAATAAAAATCATTCTCAATAAGAAATTCCAAAAAATACAATTTTCAACCAGAGATTTGCATAAGGAAAGAGTTAGAGCATTCCTTATTTTACTAGAGAGTTTTAGGGATAGTTTCGCTCTCGTGTCCTGCCAAAGTCTAGGTACCAAATCGGAGGTGTTATACCAATTTCAGCTGTTGGCGCCGAAACAGGCTGCTATAAATGAGTTAGTTATCCATAGTCACGACTACCCAAACTAAAAGACTGTATGCACCTGTATAATAAGCGGTAATTTGACTGCCAGCCTTGATAAGTAACCTGAACTCGGGATAACAATATGTTTTCTAGCAGCTGTTATCCCTTTCTACTGCGTTAAATTTGTTGCAATAGGCCAGAGGTTAAATAAGTCGTGTATCTAAGCCAAGGTGGGATGCTGTGCATTGTTTTAGTAATAGCCTACTGGCATTTGAGCGACACTATCGCCTTGAGTGTTGACTACAACCATTAGTTTGTTTCAAAAGTAGTATTAGTAACATCGCGGTATTTGTCAGTTATCATTTTTAATCTTATCCAATTTATATAAATAAACTAAAAGCCCGACGCATCTAAAGTTATGCGGGTTTTTAATATTTCCTTATGAAATTTTGGCCCTTTACCATGACGCTTCTATAAGGTGTAGATTGACCATAGAGTGTTTTTAACAACAATAGGCAAGGAAAATAACGACCTTAGAACCATATGCCAATGTGAGATGATGACTTTTTCAGATACTTTTGTGATCATAGATTTCGCTGCCTGTGTCGAAGTGCCAAATCAAACCTCACTTGACCATTGATAATAATAAAAAGGGATTAAGCATCCAGAAAAATTTGCGTCATTCATCTTGATACCGTCCCATTTCCTATCGCGAACAAGCCATTAAAAGCAACGGGGAATCCCGAGGTTTTATTGACGAGACGATAGTAAACAACACTCAGGTATTCGGATACTCAATTTATGTTCGGCATGGGTTTGAGTTAAATAGGCCAAAGCTTGCGTACGAACTGGTTTATGCCCTGCAAGTCGAGTGTCGTGACCAAAACACACTCAGAAGAATAAAAATCAAACAGCAAAGGTCAAAACGCCCTAGTGAAAGACGTCACGTAAAAAGTTGAACTCGCCTTTTATTATATTCACCACTCTTATCACTTACTTTATAAAGTATTACAAGGTACAATTTTTTCTCAATCTCCATTGCGACTTACAAGGAAAAGTTATGCCATTATTAGAACAGAGGTCTCTGCATCATATTGATCCACGCCTAGCTGGCGTTGAGATGCAGTTAAAAGAGGCCTATTACAATTTAGATAAAACCACATCCAGCTTTGATAGCGATCTTGACAATAAATTGAAGTCGTTTAAGCACTATAAATGGTGGGCGGTTGGTATTGCAATCCCCCTACTATTTTTTGCGCCTTTTCTCTTAATCTCAATAATTCCTATTTACTTTTTGTTAAAACATTCTCTTAAGTCTTTCACTAAGGGTGTGTTAACTAGAGCTTATATGATGGCGCCAATTGCTTCAGCACTTAACTTAGAATATTCAGTCGGCGGTAATTTACTTATCTGCGAGGAAGCTATCAGTGCAGGTATATTAGCCAAAGGAGGCCGAGCTGTGGCTGAAGATGGATTTAACGGCGAAGTAAATGGCATTCCCTTTTACTTTACTGAAGTGCATATACGCACGCATCACCAGAACAATGACAGCAAACGTTTGTTTAATGGTGCAGTTATAAAACTGAGTATGCCTGAACCTGTAGATACTCCAATCGTAGTGTTACAAGATGCGGGGCTTTGGAACATGCTGATAAATCGACGTCAATCTTTAAAAGGATTACAGCGAGTTAAATTTGAACAAAAAGACTTTGAAAAAGAGTATCAAGTCTATGCTAAAGATGAAGAAACCTGCCGCGAAGTACTCACGCCAGAATATATGGCGCAATTGTCGCAAGTCAAAACGTTCTTCTCATCCAGTCACCTACCAAAAGGGTTAAAAATCCCCGAAGTAAAAGCCCAAATGTTTATAGAAGGTAGCGATATACTGATCTCTCTTGACTATGGAGCCAACCTATTTAGCCCTAAAAAGCTACAAAAAGAATACGATCCCAGCTGGGCCGAAGACATAGCCAAACAATTCTTACTGATTGAAAACCTAGCAAAAAGTCTGGTGCACTAGCGCTGGACTTAGGTAGCTTGTGGTTGAAAGTGCAATAATCTGACGACAAACACAATGGCTGTTATAACCATTACAAAAAAGGCCCTGAGGCCCTTAAACCAACTTAGCTTTTTTAGACACGGAGTTAGTTCAAAGATGATACAGTGTTCGCTGTTCAAAATAATAATGTAAAGCGCTAACCCCCTGCGACTGTGAGCAGGTTTATCAAGTGCCTAAGGAGAACAGGATGAATTTTATAAAGCCCGCCACCTCTTTGCTTTTTGCAGTCATCATGCTCACCAATGATGTCCATGCTAATGAAGCCTTTCCTAGGCTAAAAGGACCTTGGCTCGGTCAGACACCACCAGGCTCAACCGCACAGCTCTTTGCTCCTAATATCATCTCCATTAATGGTCGTTATGAATTCGGCGTGTCGTTCTCTCCAGACCTTACAGAAGTGTATTTTACTGCCTTTAAAGAGCAAGAAACTGTAGACTCAAGCCCACAAATCATGTATTCAAAGGTAGAAAATGGACAGTGGACTCAACCTCAAACCGCAGATTTCACCCGTGGAAGAATGAGTTATGAACTGGTTCCCCACGTTAGCTTAAACGACAACCGGATTTACTTTACTGCGCGTTCAGATGACCCCAAGGAGTCTGGAATTTGGTACGTTACCCGTAGCAAAAATGGCTGGAGTGAAGCCAAAAGATTCGATTCGGCAATAAATACGGGTAAGTTTTCAGACTTCAACCAAAGCGCAAATGGCGAACCTGTTTTCTCCAATATGTCAGAACGCAAAATGTATACCGCTGAAAATAAAAACGGCGCGTTTACGACTCCCAAAGCCATTGACATTGACTTTGGATTTCATGGCTTTATTTCGCCCGCTAACGATTACCTATTGGTTAATAGTCGTCACAGAGGCGATGATAGTAGAAAAGACAACGACCTATATGTCTATTTTAAGGAGCATGATGGCACTTGGTCTAGTCCTATTAATTTAGGTGAAGGGGTTAATACCCGTTACTCAGAAACCGTTCCAAGAATTACACCCGATGGTAAATACCTGTTTTTTGGCAGATATAATGAACCCGGTGATGTATCAAACATTTATTGGGTAAGCACCGAAGTCATTACCAAGCTAAAAGATACTTATTTTGCAGGAAAGTCGACTAAATAACCTGAACTCGGGATAACTTCTGGCTAGAGTGATATTACACTTTTAAACTTTGGTATTTTGGTAGCTTAACTAACTTCTTTCCCGAATTCAGATTAAATAGCTTTAAAGCAGCGCAATTGTATGATTCCTTTTGACTTTAAGATAAAACTCGGCATGACACAATGCGGAAAATATAAGATAAAATTGCGACACAGCAAAAATATCATCATGTACCCTCCACAAGATTTTGGAGGGCATCTGGACTATACCTTCTTAAAACACTACAGATATCACTCAAGGGGAAACACATTACTAATGATCACGTTTCCCTTAGTATCTCTTATTTCGAATATAAGCGCGGACTCTTTAACTTCAACATAAGCGACACCATTGCTCGCATAAAAGTCGTATTCTGTTGTCGATAATGGTTCTGATATCGAGTATCTACTGGCTCCATATATGGCTTTGCTAAACCTAACATCATCTTTAAACCAACGAATAGAGTTAATTATAAAGCTAGTTGGCCAGAATAATGAGCCAGAAACTAATTGATGGATTGAAGTGGGCTTTCCTTCATAGTTAAGCCGACAAGCGAAGTGAGAGTGAACATCTCCAGATAAAAAGAACACATTTGTAATATTTTTCTTCGTCATGTGATCTAAAATTCTTTTCCGTTGCTCTGCAGCTTTTTTCCAATTATCCGCCGCGTCTGCATTGGAATAATTATCAGCCAAAAAAGTGACAGAAGTCCCTATTAGCTTAACTTTATAATGAGAGTTAAGAAAATCCAATAGGGCATTTTCTTGAGCTCTTGATATAAGCCCTTGAGAGCTTCGCTCTTTGCGAGAGTCCATTAAAAATAGACCAATGCTGCCAAAATCTACCGCTGCATAATGGCGAATAGGTACTTGATTGTGCTCCTGCCCTTTAACGTAAGAGACCCCCGGCACATCACTTGGTATAACATCAAAAATTGGCCCATGTGACGCCTGATAAGAATAGAAAGCATTAATGCTGTTAATGAGCCTATCTTTATCTTTAGTCAACCAGTTGACTTTAGTATCTTGGTAGTCAATAGCTCCGTGTTTAAAACTATCTTCTACTTCGTGATCATCCATAACCATGTAATTAGGCATGGCACATAAGATATCTTTAACATATTGATTATCAAAAAACTTACGATAAAGTCGCTTAAAGTCCTTGGTACTTGAGTTATTTATTGTTAAACCTAGATACATGTCGTTATATACTTGATCCCCTAACCAAAGCATCATATCCAACGGCTTTTCTTCATTAAAGGCTTTCACTACTCTAAGCGCTTTTCCAAAACGTTCATCACCGTTATTTCTAAGACACGAACCAAAGCAAAACCGGAATCCCTCTCTACCTAGAGTTGAGAAAGAATATTCAGGTAAATCAGCCCAATTAGACTCACTTTCAATGCGCTGTTCAGAAAAGGTTGGATTATAACCGACTTGATAACAATAAGTAGTATTTGGCCTTAAACCGGTAAGCTCTATCACTCCCGTATAAAAAAAGTTTTGATTAAACCTGAACTGCTTTGGCTGCTCCCAATCTCCATCTGCCGGTTTTATCCTAATCCACCCGCAATTAGGTTTAGCGTCCTTTCCCGCAGACTGAATACCACACATAACTCGAACCGTTTGCTCTGTAGTAACACCAATAACAGGACCTACTTTAGGGTTTAGCAATGACATAATGTAACTCCTTGTAACTTTAATGATGTAATTAAAGTATCAAAAAGCTCATATTTCAAATTTATGATTTGATATTTATACTTCTCGAAGTATAAATATCAATTAAACACCATTAGGTAATTCTACCATCTCGATAGCGCCGCGTTTTTGCATGGTAATAAATAAGCGTTTACCTTCCTCGCCGCCAAAAGCCACATTGGTCGGGTACTTGCCTTTCAGTTTAATTTCTTTAATTAGCTTGCCCTGAGGTGAAACCACAGCGACCACACCAGCGCCATAACGGGCGATATAAAGATTGCCTTGGTTGTCCGTGCGCATACCATCTAAGCCAAAATCGGTAAACGAGATAAATAATTGTTTGTTACTAATATTGCCTTGTTCGTCTAACTCATAGCGCCATACTTTACGCTGCACGCTTTCATTCACATAAAGTGTTTTATTGTCAGGGCTAACTTCAATGCCATTGGTGGTGCCCATATCCGCTTCTAATAGGGTTACTGCTCCGTTTGTATTTATACGCCAAAGTTTACCGCTACTGGCTTGCCAATTAGGATCGCTGGCGAAAAGAATTCCGTTGTCCATGATCGCAAGGTCATTAGGTTGATCCATGCGATTATCGTGAGCAAATACCGACACGGATTGTGACAAATCACCACCTTGTGCAAGAGCTGCTTTGGTGGCTTTGAGCACGTTATGATTGACGTAATCGGCTATATACATATTTCCTTGCTTATCAAAGCGAATACCGTTACCAATAGAGCCATTTTTTAACGTCAGCAGGGTTACCACTCTGCCTTGCGCAGTCACTTTACCAATAGTGCCTTGCTGTTGATGGTTAACCGCATATAACACGCCCGCAGCATCCACCGCAGGTCCCTCAATACCTTGCGTGAAAACCCCATCCGTTATCCAATCTTGTGTATCTACAACCGTGTTGGCAGCTACATAACCACTGCTCTGTAGCAAAAATAAACTGAATATGACTTTTCTCATGACTTTCCTATTTACAATGAAGGTAAAGCGCTCGAACTGGATATATTCCAGTTATGACCACTTCATCCGTTAAATTTTGCAGCGCTAACAGCTTGCTATCTAGGTGCGGAGCCTGTAAAGCCCCTTTACAAACCTCAAGCACTTGCTGACTCAATGCAATAAACTGCGTCATCGTTAACGCCGTTAAGTGTGCTTCTGTAAGTTTTGGACTTTGCTGTAACAGTGTTAACGCCTCAAGCCCCGCTTGCCAACGTTGCAATATCGCGCCAATGTGCGCTAACGCAGTGTTATCACCAGCGATATAGCTTGCGACTCGCTCCTCAAGTAGCCTCACCTGACGGCTTTCAACCGCAACATAGTCGACAAATTTATCAAGCGCTGCAAACTGGTGATACTCGTCGTTTAAGAACTTAATATGGTGACGCGTGTAATAGTGACTTGGCTCTACAAGCTCTGCAAGATGAGTGAGTAATTCAAGCGTAGCCTTGCGCTTTGGCTCATCCAAGGTTGTGCTGATAAGCCTATTAAAACCCGCTTGTTGCTGCGTTTTATGACCTAAGCCAATGACGTTATGTGCAAAATCGCTAATATGATCCAACCGCGCATACATCTGCTTGCTATCCGTAAGCGTTTTAGCAGACCATAAGCGCTCGGCAATCACAAAAAGTCGCGGCCATATTCTGATATCAAGATTATGTTCGGTGACCATTTCGCTCCAAATGGTCGCCTCACCACCTAAAATACGTGCACCATTTTCTTGGCTTAACGGTGTTGAAACCTCGACTGGTTGTGGCTTTTCAAGCGCCTCAAGTGTGAGCGGATAACGGCTATTACCAATCATTACCGCGCCTTGTTGCTGCGCTGTATTAAACTCAAACTGTAACGGTCCCATCCAACTATCCATGGCTGCGGTAAATTGCTGAGTCTTGCTGGTAATTGGCTTATCTGTTTGTGCTAGCTGATGGCGGTTGTTATTAAGCTTTATAAGCACTTGTTCGCCCAACACCACAAGCTCGCCTTTGACTGCGCTGCCTTTTAGGCGTGGGATCGTAAAGGCTAAGCTTAATACTCGCGGTTGAGTGAGATCCACTGTCGGTAGCACCGGATGTGGGTCGTTACGGTAATGAAATGATGAATACTGCGGCTGATCAATATAAAACCCGGTTGATAAAATGCCTTGATAACCTGCTTCTGCAATTGCAGTTAACGAATCATGACCACGCCAAGACTGCACGACAGTATCCGTAGGCAACGCCGGATGAAAAATTTCATCCCACCCCATCATCACACATTGATGCTTAGCAATAAGCTTTTGTACGCGAATATTAAAGTAGTTTTGCAGGTCGTGACCGTCTTTCAACGCATGTTTTGCCATTAGCCCCTGTATTTCAGGGCTTTCCAACCAATGCTCAGGCTCTACCTCGTCCCCCCCAATATGCAGGTAGCCGTCTGGAAATAAACTCGTCATCTCAGCCAGTAAATCGTCGATAAAGGCATACACATCAGGACTTGCGATATTGAGCAGTGGCTTAAACACTCCCCAATGGCGCTCCATCTCATAAGGTTGCGATTTAGTCATCAGCTCTGGGTAAGCGACGGCAATCGCGCTTGCATGCCCCGGCATACCAAATTCAGGCACCACGCGGATCCCTAAAAGGCTTGCATACTCAATCACTTCTTTCACTTCTGATTGACGATAATACAATCCGTCTGAAGCCAGTTGAGTCAGCTTAGGAAACACCTTACTTTCCATTCGCCAGCCTTGGTCATCAGTTAAGTGCCAGTGCAAAACGTTTAGCTTTGCCGCGGCCATGCCATCGAGTTGGCGCTTTATTGTCGCAATTGGCATAAAGTGGCGAACACTATCAATAAGTAGCCCACGCCAAGGGAAGCGAGGACTATCGCTGATCGTTGTATAGGGGAGTATGAATTGCCTCGATGTATTACTCTGGGCCAATTGTAATAGGCTAGCAAGACCATGCTGCGCGCCGAAAACGGAGGTTGCGCTAAGCACTATTCCATCCTCTTCAATATGAAGCTGGTAGTCTTCTGGCATATTCAGCTGAGGAAACTGTAACTCGGTTTCGATATTTTCTACGCGAATGGTTAAGTCCGCTTTGCCACCTTTTACTACCCGTAAAAGAATAGGTTTTCCAGTAATGCGCTCAATGTATTGCTGCATTCTGGCGAGCAGAAATGCCTGCCTCTGCGCACTAAAGCCGTGTATCGCAACCTTGATTTCGTTATCAAATACTAGCGAGCCTTCGGTCATACTCACTTGTTGCGGCATGGGCATAAGCGACAGTGGCGTTGCTTTTGCAGTTAAAATCGGCAACAACACGGTGAATAAAAAAAGACTAAAATACATTCTCATCATTACACTATTCCTGAGTAACAAGCTTTGGCAGAAAGTCGGCGGATATCAGCGCGCCGTGATGCTGAATAGCCTCGGCGGCAACTTGGTGTGCAAAGCAAGCAGCCGTTTGCAAATCGCAACCTTTCAGCCAATGTGCTAAAAACCCTGCCGCAAATGCATCTCCTGCACCACAGGTATCTAAGATAAGCTGCGGCGCTATGTTTTGCGCCGCGATATAGATAGGTGAAGAATCATCAGCTGGCGCGAGCACGCATGGCTGAGCGCCTTGGCGAATAACTAAGAGTTGTGAGCTTTGCTTTTGATGCTCTGCGATTATTTCGTCCACATTTGCGGTGCCATACACTGCATATTCGTCCTCGTCGGTTAAAAATGCGATGTCCGCCAGCGCCATTACAGCCTGATAACTCAATTTTGGGTTATCGCTACGCCAAAGGGTTTGGCGATAGTTGTTATCAAAAAATATGAGCCCACCTCTGTTTTTAAACGCGGCTAACGCCTCAAACAAGTCCTTTCTCTGCGACTCACATATAATGGCAAGGCTTATTCCAGAGAGGTAAATCGCATCAATAAGCTTGTTGTGAAGTGCCTGAGTTAACGTCTCATCACGCTTAAAATAATGCCTTACAGGGCTGTGCTCACGGGCAAAGGTAAAGCGTCGCTCTCCTTTCTCATCGAGCGTAATCCAGTACTCGCCAAGCGCGCTATGTGGTTCAAGCGAAATATAGTCTTGTCTGATGTTGGTGTTTGATAACATATCAAGCAAGTTTGTACTGGCCTTATCCGTACCAATGGCGCTGGCAAAACTAACTGCGATGTGGTTATCGTTGCTTTGTTTGAGTAACTGAGCCATGTACCAAGCCGTGTTAAAGGTATCACCGCCAAACGAGCTAGTGCCATCTGCTCTATGCTCCACCATGCATTCACCAAAGCACACCAACTGTTTTATTGCGCCTTTCATGATGCCACTTCCGTTTTTTCGGACGATGCGGTAACACTGGGTTTTGTCACGATACTCGTCAATACACCAAACACCAAAGCACTGAGCAGCGCAGGAATAATCGGGTTACCAAAATAAGCCTGCCAATCGTCGTTCATACCAACGAGTAGGGCAGCCACTGAACCTGCCATCAAGGTGACTAAACTGCCTTGCCAAGTATAACCTTGCCAAAAGCGCCCCAATAACCCCATCACACAAAGCCCCGCTAATACAACGGAAATCATTTTGGTGATATAGCTGATAATGTCGCTCGACAGCACCGCCATAAATAATGCCAGCGATACGGTAGTCAACATGGCAATACGAGAGACCAAAAGCGGATTGTGTGGCGCAATATTTCCCTTATACCAAGTCAGATAAATATCAGCAACCAACACACTGACTCCAGCAATGGCATCGGAGCTGGCACTAGAAAGCGTTGCGGAAATACCCGCCAATAAAATAAAGCCGCCAATCAACACCGGCATCGCCGTTAACGCCAAATAGGGAAAAGCAAATGAAGGGTTGTCTAAACTCGAGTTAACTGCATAAGCACCAATACCAATCACAGCAGGAATACATGAAAACCCTAAATAAAGTAATCCCGAGATAATAAACGACATACGAATACTGCTTATGCTTTTGGCGGAGTAGATCCGCTGCCTAAACGATGGTGTTGCCAATACGCCCACCAGCACCGCCAGCGCCATTGAAATAGCAGGCAACAAACCAATATTTTGATATGAAAAGAGCCCAGCTCCCGCTGCAACCGAAGCACTGGTTAGCGTTTGCCAACCACCGACCACCTCGACTACAAAGTAGGTCATCAACAAAAAGCCCGAAAACAAAATAACGGCCTGAATAGCATCCGTCCAGACTACCGCCGAATATCCGCCTAAGGTCACATATACAGCAAGCCCCAGTCCAATAATCAGTTTTGCACTGGTCTCATCTAGCCCAGTGAGCCAAGCTAAGTACATGCCCCCGCCAATCAAATGTGCGCCAAGCCAGCCGACACTTGCCGCGTAAATCAATATTGCTAAGAGCTTTTTAACGACTTGATGATTGCCTACATAGCTTGCTAACTCTTCACTCATTGTCGCGAAGCGCTCAGCCCTAACCGGCGCAAACAACCAAGCCAGCAATAAAATACCCAGCGCGCCGCCAATGCCATAAAGCGTGCCCGCCCAACCGTGTTGATAGGCAAAGCCGACCGCTCCCATCGACGAGCCGGTGCCGACCATAGTGGCAACGGTGGTTCCTAGCGTCAGCATCAGCGGTACTTTTCGCCCAGCTAATAAATAGTCGCAATTTGACCGTTGCCACCGAGATGCCAGCCAACTCACCAATATCATGGCAGACAAATACAACAGAAAAATAAGCAAATACACTTGCTGACTATCCGTCATGCTTCTCCTCCTGTGAACATTGTTGTTCGTATAACGTCTATTCGCCTTTGTAACAGGTGACATCAACCTCAACTTTACAATCCACGACTAAGTCGGCCACCATGCAAATTCGCGCAGGAGGATGCGCTGAAAAATACTCTGCAAAAACCTTATTAAAGGACTGAAAATATCTTGCGTCAGTTAATACCACAGAAACATGCGTAACATGCTCAAGGCCATAACCTGCCTCGGTCATAATCGCGATACAGTTTTCTATGGCCAGACGCGACTGCTCAACAATGCCACCCTCAACCACTTCACCATCTCGCATTGGCGTTTGCCCCGAGACTTTTAACCAACCGCCAGCTTCAACCGCTCGTGCAAAGGGTAAGTGTTGTCCACCAGTACCCGTACCGCCTTCAGCACCTATTCTTCTTATTGTCATGTTAACCTCTTGATGATTTTTTGATTTTTATTAGTTTTGACGCGTTAAAAATCGTCCTGCTCGGCCGAAATCGACAATGGTGTCTGCATTCGCGCCCTCAACGTAGCTGAGCTTGCCATTCACCCAAACCTTCACAATGCCTGAGGCAAGTTGTTTTGGATTACTGTAACTTGCTTGGTCTAGAACCCGATTGGGGTCGAATAACACCAGATCGGCAAAGTAACCAATTTGAATATAGCCACGTTGCCGCAGCTTAAAGCGCGCTGCTGGCAGCGCTGTCATTTTGTAGATAGCCAATGCCAACGGCAGCGATTGTTGTTCTCTACAATAATGTCCAAGCACCCGCGGAAATGTCCCCCACAGTCTCGGATGCGGATGCGGATCGCACGGCAAGCCATCAGACCCCACCATGCTGTGTTCATAACTTAAAAACCGCTGCACATCATCTTCCAGCATACAGTGATACACTGCGCCCGCTGGCTGCAAGCGCTTTGCCGCTTCACGCTGAGGCACTTGCCATTGCGTAGCAATGTCTGCCAAGCTTTGCTGTGCAAGTTCTGGATGAGACTCCGACCAAGTAATAAAAATGTCCGTCTCCTCCGTCACTTGATTAAGATCTAAGGTGCTTGAACTCGCGGCGTAAGGATAGCAATCGCAGCTCACTAGGTGTGTTTGCCTATGCTGTTCAAAATGCGCTAATACCTCTGGTGCCCTGCCCCAATTCTCTCTACCTGCACATTTTATATGTGAAATAACCAGCGGCAGTTTGGCATGCTCTGCCGTTGCAAAGGCTTCGTCCATGGCTCGGATGACTCCTTGAAATTCTGTGCGTAAATGCGTGGTATAGATACCATCAAATGGTGTAACAACCTCGGCCAACGCATTCACTTCAGCTTGACTTGCCCCCTTCGCATTGTAATAAGCAAGGCCTGTACTAAAGCCTATCGCCCCTTGCACCATCGCTTGGTGCAGCAAGGTTTTCATCTGTTCAAGCTCTTGCGCATTGGCGGCTTGAGATAAATCCGTCATGACCTGCGCTCTGAGCGTTGTATGACCAACTAACATGGCTAAATTGACACTCGGAGCGGCCTTATTAAAGGCATGTTGATAATCCTGTAGTTCACGATAGGCGAATTCTGATTGCTCCCCGAGTAAGTTAATGGGGTCGAGCGGCGCTTGATTTGTACAGTAAGGCACTGCGCTAATGCCACAATTACCGGCAATGACGGTGGTGACACCTTGGCTCACTTTGCTCAGCATATGTGGGCCTCGCAGCACTTCAAGGTCATCATGGGTATGTACGTCAATAAAACCCGGCGCGAGCACTAAGCCCGTGGCATCAATGCATTGCTGTGCTTGCAAATGGTTGCAATTGCCAAGCGCAACAATTTTGTCTTTGCTAATCGCGACATCCACCACTTGTGCTTTAGAGCCTGGTTCAAAATACACCGTCGCGCCTTGAATGAGGATATCAACATAAGGAGATGAGCTCAGCATTAATCCCCCAGCGGAAAGCGTTTATCGGCAGGAGGCATATTGCTGTTTTTATCTCGATGCTGATCTAACTGGGTTTTAAGCCTTCTGAGCTTTTCTCTTGAGCGCTTTTGATTGCGGATAGCAACTTCGCTCGACAAGATATCCACTGCCGCCATCATGGCATAGCGTGCAGCGCTGGGCTTAAAGATATAGTCACTTTCTTGAGTTTTGATGGCTAAGTGGTGATCGGCAATGTCCGCCAAGTCGCTCACTGGGCAAATAGCAATAACCTCAGCACCATACTCTTTGGCGATAAGCGCCGCCGCTTTCACATCAGGAGAAACACCACTAAGTGAGAGACAAATCACCACATCCCCTTTGTTCACCGTTGCGGCAACCATGCGCATCATCATAGGATCGGAGTGAGCATTACTAAGTACGTCCAAGCGAAATAAGCGATTTTGACATTCTTGTGCCATCAGGCTGCTACCACCACCAACCCCAAAAATTAAACAATGACGCGTGGCGCAAATCACTTCACTCGCCTGCTCCACAACCGCTTCATCGATGAGTCCCGCATTGAGCGTGAGGATCTCCTGAATAGAGGTATAAACATGAGAAATCTTTTCTTTTTCAATTGGCTCAGGATTTGTAAAACGCTCACCAATTGCGGCTGATTGTGTCAGCTGAAACTTAAGGTCACGTACATTGGTACAGCCTAAGCTACGCGCTAACCGTGTGATGCTGGCATGACTGACCTGTGCTTTTTCGGCTAACTCACTAATGGATGCGCTTGCGGCAAAGTTAAGCTCAGCCAAAATAAGCCGGGCAACTTTTTCTTCCGCAGGGCTAAAGTGCCCCAAACCTTCCTTAATTTTGCTAATAATGTCCACAGCTTCGCCTCAATTAAAAATAGGTAGAAATGGTTTGGGTGATCACCCAATCTCGCTCAACAACACCAATTTGTCGCCACTTATCAAAGGTCAAGCAAGGATGAGAAGTCGAAAAGCAGATCATATCGCCAACCTGTACCTCGCACCCAGATGCAATACTTACCATAGCATGTTGATCCATGATTTTTTCGACCTTTACCGCGCCGCCTAATGAGCACAGCTGCTTTGACGGCGGAGAGTAAATCAGCTCTGGTGTGGGCATGCCAGCATCAAATGCGACATCCCTTTTACCCATGCCAATTATCGCGACACCCGGCTCTGGAGTCGAAAGCACGTAAGCCCATATACTTAAGCTCGACACCAAACTTTCCCCCAAATCGCATGCGAGATTGCTCCGTGATAACACCGCTTGCTGCGCATCCTGATAGATCCCAGTATCGTGAATAAGGTAGCAGCCGGGACGGATCACAAAACGAAATTGCTGAGCCTGTTCACTTTTGTTTAGTGTCTTTGTCACAACATCGTACCAAGCAGACCCCGCCCCCGTGATAATAGGTAACGCCTTTGAAAACACGTTTTTTTGTCGTAAATCTGCCGCCGTTTTTATTACTGAACTAACGAATGTGGCAATCCTTTGCTCGGCATTATCACCGTGGATCACGCCTTCATAAAATCCAATACCTGCTACCTCTAAGCTAGCATACTGTTGGCATACATTGACCAGCTGCACTATCGTTGCAAGATTGCGCCAACCAGCGCGACCACCTTCAACTCCCACCTCGAGTAAAATGGAAATGCGCAGCGAATGCTGAGTAAAAAATGTGCCTAAGGCATGGGCATTTGCAATAGAGTCAACAAAACAATAGAGCTCAACGTCAGTATCAGTAAGCATGTTTGCAACTTGCTTCATATGATATTCGCCAACAAGTTGATTCGCTAAGATCACTCGTTTTGCGCCCGCGACTATGGCTACGGAAACTTGTGGCACGGTCGCTACCGTGATAGCCCATGCGCCATGTTCAAGCTGTAGTGTAAATAGCGCTGGAGACATCGTCGTCTTGCCGTGGGGTGCCAATAATACTTGGCTTTCCTTTGCAAAATTCGCCATCCAATTCGCGTTGTGGTTGATGGCGTCTTGCTTTATCACTGCAACTGGCAAACTGACCTGCTCTGCGAGAATATCCCAGCCGCTATCTTCTAGTTGCAGTGGGTCGCCAGTGCCTTTCGCTAATATTGTCATCGTTTATTCAAATCCTTGAGTTTAAACATTAATTCTCCACGTCAAAATAGCGTATTGACTTACTGCGATTGGTATCAGGCCAAGCTGCACTTGGCCTTTGCTGACGTTAGAAAGTCGCACGGACGCTCAATGCAAAACGTCTATCCGTAGTAAAGTTGAGTGCCTGCGTTTTTGTCCCAGCTTGGTCCATCTGATACTTGGTTTTGGTTTCCGTATCCAATAAATTGCTGGCTTCAAAACCCACTTTCCAATGGTCGTTGATGGTGTAATACAAGCTTGCATCCATCATACCTGACGCCTCTGCATAGGCAGGGACGTACTCTTCAGATTCCCTAAGTGTGAGCAAATACTCAGAGCGCCAAGTGTATGCAAGGCGAAAAGAAATATCCTCGTACTCATACATACCAATGATATTAAAGTTTTGGTCAGAGTAACCTTGTAGCGGCAAACCTCCAAACACTCGGAAGGTATTCCGATTATCGGTTAGCGGGTTACCATTTTCATCGAAACCAAGCGTGCCTTTAGAGACTTCATTTGGATCTTCAAGTCCATCTTGATCGATATAGGTAAAGTTAAGTTGCAAACCTAAACCGCTCCATGCACCCGGTAACATGTCGTAGAATTGTGAGTAGGAAAACTCCATCCCACGAATGGTGCCAGAGCCCGTGTTAGCGGGGCCATAAGCAGAGACATCATAATCTTCACCACCATAAGACACATCAAGATCAAAGGCGCGGCTACGGATTATATTATCTAGCTTTTTGTGGAATAGCCCTACCGTCACGTAACCTGCGGACGCGAAATAGCATTCGGTAGTTAAGTCAGTATTGATCGCTTCTTCAGGCTCTAAATATGGATTCCCAGAAAGTGCGGTTAGACTGATATCGTCTAGCCCAACAACGGGGTTCGTTGCCTCGTCGTAATCAGCGCCGGGGGTTTGTAGCACGCGAGTGTAATCCAAGTTAAGAATACTGATATTTCTGGCATCAACTAAACTTGGGTAATACAGCGCTTTTGACGCACCAAATCGCACCACTACGTCTTCTGATACACCAAAACTCAAATTTAAGCTCGGAAGCAAAGTGCTGTAATCTGTGCCATCAACGGTACTGAGTTCGGACTCTCCTCCAGCAATGTCGTAATATCGCTTATACTCTGCTTGTTGCATCACATTATTAAGTGATGTCCCCTCTTCACCACGTTTGATGAGGGCGGGTTGCACCAAAGCGCCCGTAGACTCTAGTTGATAGTTTACATAGCGCAGGCCAACGTTACCCACCACTGGAATGTCTTGAAACTCGAAGTCAAAATCACCGCGAATGTAAAATTCAGTACGCTTCTCGTTGGTCGAACTTATATTGTGTGCGGCGAATGGGCCTTCAACGCGATTGGGTTTGTCTGCATAAGGTACATAAGTGCCAGAGCATGTACCGTTGTTTGCCGCACTGTTGGTGGCATTGTGCCAACCATCACGACAACCTTGGCGCAAAGAGTCGGCGTAGTTTTTCACCAGATCCATACTTGGGAACAAGAAGTTATTGACTGGCCCCTGTAATACCTGACCATTGTAATAATCTGAAAAATCAACGCGCTCAAATAATTCTGGACGATTTACCGCCGCGGCGGCATTTCGGTCATCTTGGATCCAAGGGGTGCCAATTGCAGACCAGCCCTCGTAAGCGGTATCTCGCACCGTTAGGTCTTTATCTGACATATAAAAACCGGAACTGACACTCGTGAAATGACCGTCTAGCTCATACTTAAAATCCAGTTTAACGCTGTCTGATTCTGCCGTATTGCGCTCAACCTGCTCCATACCGCTGCCCAAAAACAGGTTAGGCACAGGTCCATTCCAATCTTCATTGGGTGACCAACCTGCCGTTAGAATATTGTCACTGAGAAACTCTACTGTCGGCCTTGAGCCACGCATATCGAGGAAATAAGGCGAGACAACGTGGACATGGTTCCCCCGTGTTTGACCCGACATACTGTAGTTTTGCACTTCTTTGTCGGAGTCGATCCGCTGGTAATCAAAATCGACCGTCAATCTATCTATTGGTTTTAACGTTAGTTTAAATGAAGTGTCCTTCACGGTATTTTCGTTGTAATTCCAGCGACTACGATAGAAGAATGGCGTTTCGGGGCTCACGCCAAGTGCAATACCGGAAGTCACAAAACCATCATCTGTAGTTAGTGGGAGGCCACTTTCCGTATTTTCAGTCCAATTTTGTGAAGACCCCATAAAACCTTTAAACCCTTGAGCTGCTTGTCCTATTTGCCGCTCGTTCCACTCAAGAGACGCTTCTGAGCGAATGTGCTCTAATGTCGCAACTATGGTCTCATCAGCATTTGCCCACTGCAGTGAAGAGGTTAAGCCGGTACGTTCACGGTCATTAGTTGCCGTGCTCATATGGATAGCGACAGGCACATGCCATACACTGCCAGCTGGTTGCCCTGGTAAAGCGGGGCCATCCACAGGCGATGATGGATCAACACCGGTTATGCCACCCCATTGATCCAAGGTAGGAATAAAGGAATCGCCTCGAGAGTGGAAATTGCCAAGGCCAACACCATCTCCTCGAGTCTGATATTCTGATGAGGAAGCCGCAATTAAGAATCCGAACTTACCTGCACTGGTTTCCCAACTGTCGGAAAACAACGCTGAAAACGAAGGCGTCACTTCTTCTCTAAAGTCGCCATAGTTGGCCTTTGCATTGAACGAGATAAGCCGGTCGTCAGAGTCAAATGGTTTGCGGGTGATAAGGTTCACCGTGCCAGATATACCGCCTGAAATAAGATCCGCAGTTTGGTTTTTAACCACTTCTACCGCACCTAGCAATTCAGCAGGAAAGTCTTCATAGCTCAGACCGCCTGACGGATTTGCACTAAAAGCGTCTCTGCCATTCACCTCAGAGCGAACCCTGTCTAGGCCACGAACCAACACGCCTGTACCTTCATCAGCATAATGTTTAGGGTCATCGGACGATGCAAATCGCTCAATCGTAACACCCGGTACACGTTGCAGCGCTTCAGTCACCGATTTGTCTGGTAATGCCCCGATATCTGACGCCGTGATCACGTCTTTGACCGTATCAGCGAAGCGCTTGATGTTTTGGGCACTATTGATACTGCCTCGGATCCCACGAACTTCAATGACTTCAACCGCTTCGTTCTCAGTCGCAGATTTGACATCGCTGTCATTTTGACCCACAGTTTCGGCGGCAACCCAAAGTGGAGAAAACCCAAGAAGTACAGATGAAACCACAAGGCTCAGTTTGCTTCGTTTAGGGTTATGTTTACCAATACCGGTGACTAGTTTTGACATTTTTTTGTTCCTTTCTTCTTTTTAAAAACCAGTGAAAAAGCCAGCAATGCCATCTCTAGCACCACAGCCCAAAAACCTACCACACAGTGACGTGCTCTAAACGCCCCTAACACATCACATGTTACTTACTAACAAAAACCAAAGATTACACTGTTACTTTTTAACATTACAGACTAAAAAGCAAACACTTTTTATGAAAACATTGACGAAATATGCTATTGCATTGAAATAAAAAGCAATAAAATAGATTTTTCTTTGGAGGAAAGTAACGAGCTTGGGGACCACTCAGAGCGACTTCAAAGTAAATCAGCACCCCCTTCGAGACAAATAACTATGAATCTATTTAACCTGAGGTTTGGATAAGGAATGTTCCAACTCATTGTTGCTAAAGCACAACTTAGTTTTTTCCTTGTCTAGCCAGAGAGTTTTAGGGAAAACAAGGCGAATTTACGCGCCAATAGCTGGCTATTGGAAGTGAATTCAACGCAGTTAGCACTAAAACAGGCTGCTAGAAAGGCATTAATTATCCACAGCTCAGGTTATTTAACCTGAGGTTTGGAAAAGGAATGAGTTAACTCATTGCTGTTAACGCACAACTTAATTTACCTCTTTGTCTAGCCAGAGAGTTTTAGAGATAACACCGCTTCTGCGTCCTGCTCTCACTAAGGTACCTACTTCCTGTAGGCAAGACGAATTTACGCAGTTAGCGCTAAAACTGGCTACTAGGAAGGCATTAATTATCCGAAGCTCATGTTATTTATTGAGATGATCTGTCGGCAAAACATGTTTTGCCAAATTAGCACCAATAATTGTAGTATTATTCTTAGATTTAGGATCCCAGTAAAAACGCCAAACGGTGTTACTTTTGGGGAAGAGCAATCTGCTTAGCGATATACACTCAAGAGGACATTATGAGTAAATTTTTAAATTCTGTAGCTTTGTTACCGATGCTTGGTTTCATCGTAACAATGATTTACACCATTGTTGTGAAAGAGGAAGCCTTTTCAAATTATCATTGGTTTATAGTAGCGCTAATATCACTGTCAGCCTCTTCTGAGCGATTAAAACATGCTAATACAGTAGCTGTAACCATCTTTGTGTCGAGTATTCTTTCCAATATACTTCTACTAATAGCATCCAGTGTTGATTTAAAAATCACCTCATTTACTTTCATATTGTTTTTGGGTTATTTAAGTATTGGGTTTTTAATTTTGATGGCAAACCTTGCTTTTATTAGATACAAGAAAAACGAAACCATCCTCAACAACTAGGCTAAGTTCAATTAAACCCTTACCAATTGACCGACCCCCTCAATGATTTGGTTTGGCCCCGTTTGGTCTTTTGATTCAGGCGTTTCTTTTGCGAGCTTTTTGTTGGCTTGGTAGCTCTGCGTGTTTTTTCAACTTTGGTGGCCGCGAGGATCAGTGTTTTTAGCCGCTCCAGGGCATCTTCTTTGTTTTGCTCTTGGGTGCGAAAGCTCTGTGCTTTAAGCACAATGACACCTTCTTTGGTAATTCTTGAGTCTTTAAGTGCAAGTAGCCGCGATTTGTAAAAATCAGGCAATGTTGAGCGGTTGATGTCAAACCTAAGATGAATGGCACTGGAGACTTTATTGACGTTTTGTCCACCCGCACCTTGTGCGCGAATAGCGGAAATATCGATTTCCCACTCTGCAAGCGTGACGTTATTTGAGATTTTAAGCATAGTCTTTTCAAGCCTCCGTTTACCATTTTAGCAAAGTAACTGAAGGCTTGAAATAGCAGCAACGAGCACTGAAAACTGATTATGCTGTACGAGTTGCAATAGCAGGTGGTACTTTTGCAGCAACCATTGCGGGGTAAGTAACAGCTAACTGACCAGCAACGAGCATAATAATCGCACCAACAATCAAATAATCACCGGGTACACTGGTGAGCCCAAAGTAATTAACCAAGTAAATATTCGCAGTGATTGCGATGATTATACCCAGAGTAATACCAAATAAAGACACCACCGCATTTTCAATCATAAAGTAGCGTAGAATATCGGCCTGAGTCGCCCCGAGCGCGCGTCGAGTACCGATTTGCTTGCGACGTTTATGAACGGTGTATCTTGCCTGACCAAATATTCCTAATATAGTAACGCATGCCAACGCGGCAATTACCGCCTTTAATGTTTGGCTCACTGCATAATCGGCCTGCAAGTTCTCTGTCTTTATTTGTTCAAAGGACTTAAACGCATCAACCTGGCGACCAGGCTTTTTAAGTAATAATGCTTGAACTTCAGCCATTGCTGTTTCTCGCTGGTCTGGTTTCGCTCTAACAACAATAATTGTTTCTTCATAATGCTCTCTAATAGATCCAATCACAGTCATATCGTACGCATACCAGAACCGCCAAGGAGACTTCATAGTTTCAACGATACCCACAACCTTTTGCGGTACAGATTCAACATAAATAGTTTCTCCAACCACGCTACGCCAATCATTCGGGCGAATTTTATGCGCTAAAGCTTGCGAGACTAAAACACTTGCGGACTCAGAGTGACCATCAAAGTATTTGTGTATCACGTCATTATATTTAAAATTTCTTCCTGCTACGACACGCAATCCGAGTGTATCAACGATGGTGTCATCCGAACCATAGTAGCCTGCGTGAGTTATCCTTTCATCTTCCTCAGGGGTGAAACCAACATCTAGTGAGCGACCCCAATTAGTAAGCGGCATACTAGTAATCGTACTTGCACTCTCAACACTGGCTAACGCACGAATGTCTGCAAGATCAGTATCAAGCGCCGCATTTTTTTCTTCATCAGTACCTTCAAGATTAGTGCTAAAACTAAACAACTGCTGCTCCGTAAGCCCAGTAGGCTTTGTCAGTTCTTGCTCTTTAATTACCATCATATATATGGTGTTTACTAGAATGGTAAATGTCAGCGCAATCTGCAGGACGAGCAACAATGGCGATGCTTTATTTTTGCTTAAAGTTTTTAAAATTGGCAATAAATCTCTCATTGGAAGACTCCTACAGGCATTTCAGCTGACTTGATGGCTGAACTTTTGCCGCACGTAGCGTCGGTAGCAGGCCAAAAGTAACCGCACTTATTACCGCAAGTACAATCGTCATAACAACAATACTTAGTGTCATTTCCAACATTTCAGCATATAAGTGACTATACAACTGCGCAGTTATACTCAACCCAATCTGAGCCAATATCAAGCCTAACACCCCTCCCACTAAGCCAATAATGAAGGTTTCAACAGTAAATTGAGCGATAATATGTTGCTTGGAAGCACCAACTGCCCTGCGAAGCCCAACTTCGCCAGACCTAGCATGGAACTTGGCAACCATCATAGCCATACAGTTCAGTAAACAAACAATCAGAAATGCAAATGCCAACCAAACCGCCACATTGCCATCATCCTTAATGATTTTTCTTTCAATAAGCTGCTCTTTAACATTGAATAGTTGATGTAGAGGTTCTCGTAAAAACCGGCCATATTCTCTTTGTTCCATCGAATAGTTAACCAAAAAGTCCATATATTGATTTCTCGCTGCGGCTGAGCTTAACTCTACCCAATATGAGACCCAAACACATTCAGATGCCAAAATAGCCGAAAAAGAGTCATCAGCGGGTTCTTTCCAACACTGGTAAGAAACATCAGAGCTAGTCCAATGTTGATTATTTATCTGTGCCTGAAATGGAATAATAATGTCCCTTGGTTTATTAAAGGCACGGGTCCTGTTGTCAAAAAATTTGGGAACTGGATACCAATCGTCAGTCACTCCAACGACGCGGTATTGCAAATCACCTATCAGCAACGACTTACCTATTGAGTTTTCTCCATTAAATAACTTGTTATTTAATTCATTGCTTATTACAGCAACTTGCAGACCGTCTTTGTCAGCAGTCTCATCCCATGCACCTCCAAATTTAAATGGCACCTCAAACATACCGAACATGTCACGATAAGCACTTCTTATTAACGTCATCTTTGCATCAGTAATAGGCTGCTCGGTCGCTCGAGACATCATCTTGAAACTAGCAAGAGGTGTTTGCCTCACACCACGTTTAGCATTTTGCAAATTTATCGCATCTTGGTAGCTAAGAATAAAAGGTGGGACTTCCTTTCCTTGAGAAATATTGAAAGGTTTATCAGGTCCATAACTATTTAGGCGAACATTAAACAGTTTGTCGCTTTTAGAAGGAATAGGGTCTTTTGCCAATAAATAACTAACCGTATAAGTCGTCATTGCAGCACCTATTCCAACGGCAATTGTGACCACCATTAAAAATGATAAAAACGGCGTTTTTCGCAATGAAATAAGTGCCAATTTAAGATAGTAGCCAAACATAACTTATCCCTAAGCAATCGCTTTGTTACAGTGTTTACGCTCAATTATCACGCCATCACGGATCTCAATAATGCGCTGTGCTTTGGCTGCTTGATGCGTATCGTGCGTTACCATCACTACACTCGTTCCTTGTGTATTAATATCCATGAGCAATTCCATAATACTATCTGCCATTTTGCTATCTAAATTACCCGTTGGTTCGTCAGCAAGTAAAAATGAAGGTTTACCAGCTATTGCACGAGCAATCGCGACCCTTTGCTGTTGACCTCCTGATAGTTGCGATGGGTAATGCTCCTTACGTGAGGCAAGGCCCACCTTATTCAACGCATCCATGATCCTTTCATGACGTTCTTTTGAAGATAATTTACGATAGCGAAGAGGCATATCAACATTGTCGTAAAGATTGAGGTCCGGAAGTAAGTTAAAGCTCTGGAAAATAAAACCGATCTTTTCATTACGTAGTTTAGATTTAGCTTTGTCACTTAACTTTTCAACATTGATGCCATCTAGCTCATAACTCCCGTCACAAAAATCCTCTAACAGACCTGTAATGTTTAAAAAAGTCGTTTTTCCTGAACCCGATGGGCCGACTACTGAAACAAACTCCCCCTGCTCTATACGTAAGTCAAATGGCTGCAAGGCTTGAGTTTTTATTGTATCGGTATAGTAAGCTTTGGATAAGTGACGCATGGATAGCATATTACAGCTCCTTATTGAATTATTTTCACACTGGGAGCGTCTTTAAAGATTCGCGCGTCAGAGGTAATCACCTGATCGCCAACATTAAGCCCCGAAAGTACTTCTACTTGCCCAATACTTCTTAATCCGATTTGTATTGGTGTTTTTATTGCAGAACCCTCTTTTACTACGTAAGCAAACTGTCCGTTATAGGCTTCTATGTATTGCCCGTGTGGTAGATAGGCAATATTTTGCTTTTGTTCAATCACAATTCGACTCGTTAACCTTTGGTTCTGCCTTAACCCCTGAATGGTGTCGTCTTTAAATCGAATTTTCCCTTCAACTCGACCATTTTCAATTTCTGGAGAGATAGCAACTATTTCTCCGCTATACACTTCTCCATTAAGACTTATCTCAGCCAACATTCCCAGCGCAAGGTCGTCTGAATAGCTTTCTGGGATTTGCACCTCTATCTCATACTTTGAGAGATCCACCACACTAAGTAATGGCTGATTTTTGGCGACTGTATTTTTTTGCTCTACCGTCAAGTTACCAACTAATCCACCTACCGGCGAAAGTACTTTTAAAGCAGCGACTTGCCTCTGAAGCTCCACCACTTTTACTTTTTGCGCCTCAAACTCTAACTCTTTGGTACGGATCTCAAATTTTTGGCTTTCTTTTTGTAACTCCACTTCTTTAATTGCTAGGCGATATTCACGCTCTGCGTTTTCGAGATCATCTTTGGCTTTTTGATAGTCAATGTCACTTACAACTTGCGTTTTCAAACCGTTCTCAGAACGGCGCATCTCCCGCTTTGCTGCATTTAACACAACAGTCGCTTTACCTAAATAATTCTCTTGTGCTAAGTCTTGCTTTTTGGCTTGAATAATTTGCCTTTGAAGTTCCGTTTCTAACTTGTTTAACTGTGCTTGATGTTGTGCAAATTCGCTTTTCAACTCAGGACTATCTAGAACGGCGAGGACTTGTCCTTCCACCACACTGTCACCAGACTCTACCAAGTAGGTAACCGTTCCCTGAGCAGGGCTATATATAGTGGGGCGCCGCGCTGCCACGACTTTACCTTGAACAGAAATATCGCGGATGAAGTCACCTCGCTTCACTGATGCTATGTGAACTTTATCGCTAGAAACAGCTGTTTGACCGCTTGCCCACTGTGTAAAAATGGGGGTCATAAAAAAAACAGCAATTAATATAAAAATACCAATTACTATTATGAATAATCTATTTTTCTTTGGTCTTTCAACCACCGAGTCTTGAGCGCTCGTATCTGGAATATAGGCCATGAAATAATCCTTTTACCACTGCCTTAGCTATTGAGTACTATCGTATTTTTGGAGCATTATTACTAACTATTCCACCACAATCACATCTCTTCGTTTAATTATTAGAAGCCAACAATTTAATACCAAAGCATGAATTATCTAGCGAAGTAGACCTCAAAAGCTTAAAACAAATCTGGTAACCTGAGTGCCTAAACCTTACACAAAGCCAAGACTAATGTCACGAGAAATAAAACATTTTGTTAACTATTTGGTTTGATTTTTGACAACCTCTAAGTACCGACTCTCGATAAACTTTTTTTCTTTAGACAAGTGCTCTAATGCTTCTCGCGTTTGTTCCAACTCTTTTTGGATAGCCTGAAGCTTTGGCCCATCTTCTACTTCTTGCTCTTGCACCATTAGCTGTTGCAAAGCCTGATTTTGTTCGGCTATTTGTCGTTTGTATTCATTAATTGTTAGAGACATATCTTGACGCTCCTTCTCAAAGGTAGCGACCAATTGCTCCAATTCTTGCTCGGACGTACCTCCCATCGCTTTAGAAGCTTCCAACTGCTGCTTTAATGTGTCATTTTCTTTTTGTAATTCCTCTGTAGATTCATATTGGTCATAAAGTTTTCTTCTTGTTTGCTTCAGTCGCTCTAAACTCTTCGACAGATCCCCCCTAAGTTTCTTTATTAATCGATGCGATTTAAGTAGCTTACTGTTTAAATCGTCCATGCGAGTTTGTTCTTCGGTCGAGATATGATCCTGTGTAGAGCGTTTAACCTCTGCTAATTGCTGCTCTAAATGGACTTGTAAATTAGCCAACTCTTGAATGGTATGTTGATTATCTTCAACAAACTTCATCGACTTATCTATCGCTTCGCGACAATGTTGGAGTAGATACTGTTGCTCTGGGTTGGATGTCCCAGCTCCGCCAGCAGCCTTTGCAAAGAGCCTAAACTCTCGGAGGATTAACAGCAAAATATAGAACCAAAAAGCCAATATCAGCAGCCCGATATTCACCGCCATATAGATAAATACATCAATTGGTAGTTTACCTAGAAACATATTGCACACTCATTATTTTCTTACTTTCATTTTAGTATTGGTTAAAAATCGTGCCTATAATAAATCTATATTTTTCAATAAAGTGGTAATTTGTGAAGATATTGCTCGTGGATGACAGTGCGGCAACACTTGAGATTATTCGTCGCGGTTTAGTACGTTTTAGATATCGCAAGTTGTTGATAAAGAAAGCACAAAGTGCAAAAGAAGCCCTGAAAATCATCGGCTCTTGGCATCCTGATATTGTATTAACTGACTGGCATATGCCTGATATTTCGGGACTCGCATTAGTTAAAGCTATCAAACAGAAACAACTGGGTGTGACCATGGCAATGGTAACCACTGTCGACGACCGCGAGCAAATAAAGCTAGCCCTTGATTACGGAGCGGCATTTGTGCTGTCTAAACCATTTGCAGATGATGACCTCCACAATAAAATCATGCCCTTGGTCAAAGCCGCAGAGGAAAGCTCAAAAACAAGGGAAATTCATACTCTGCACAAAGGCGTTCCTTTGCCTCAAGTTGGACAACTTGAAAAACTTATGAATAAACATATCGACACTGAACTGAGGCTCTATCAGATTAATCAAATGGAGTATGATCCTGATAACCTGCCTTGCGTCATGGTTGCATACGAGGATCCTAGTAGTCAGAAGGTACGCGCAATAGGGATATTTGATGTGTATTCAGTTTGTGTGCTCGCCGCTTCCACTGGAAATTTAACAGATCAGGCAGGATTTGAAGCCATTCATCAACACCAGATCACAGAGCACATGTTAACCGCTTGCCACTCAGCATTAAACTCAACTTCTTATGCGTTTTTGGATGGAATAACAAGAAGAAGTCTAAGAGTAAAAGCCCTACAGCTAGTCACTAAACCTTTTCCTAAATTGAAGCGTCTGTATAAAACTGCTTCAAATATGAGGATAGATATATGCTGCCAACGCCCAAACATGGCGCAAGGGAAAATCCTATTGGTCGGACTTTTAAGCTAGTGCTTTTAACAAGACCCCCGGATCGCTGATCCCGGCTTCTTTTAGCGCTTCTTGAATATTTTTCGTCAACTCAACAACTTGGCTCTGCATGCGCAGTATAAATTCAAGTTTTTGTGTCACCAACTCAGCTTTCATTTCATCAGAATAAGAGTCACTTGCCTTTAATTCATCAAGTAATTTTTGTTCCTCTTTAATTTTTTCTCTTAACTCTTCGAGCTTTTCAACCATTTTTTGGATATGCGGAGGCAGTGCGGCTTCTTCTTGCTCTTCCTTTACCTCTTCTCCAGACAATTTAGACATATCTTCTTCAGATAACCTAAGAGGCCTGGGCGAGTTCGTCTCTTCAACTTTGGCTTCCTGCTCATTCTGACTCGTAGCTGATTGAATTGGGGAGTGAATTAAAAAGTTAACGTTCATTGTTGTTTGGCCAACATGATTCCTTTGACCTACATATCGGTAATTTATCGAATATCTTTAGTAAAAAATTGCGCGGCATCCTTGCCGCTGCAAGTGCTTGGGAATGGAATCACTCAGCCTCAAAAACTAACTGAGCTTAAAATAATTCTGTTTTAAGATTTGCTTACAATTGCTTAATGCACGGTTTAACGCTTGCAGCAGGGTTTTACCTTTGGTCTTAACCTTTAACGTCGGTAATCCAGGTAACAAAAGCTCAACTTGGCATAAGGTAAGCCTGCCAACCTGCTTATCCACCTGTTTTTCAATTCGTACATTTATCTTTCGAATATTGTTTGTATAACCACTTAACGCTGCATTTATCGCTTTAGTGAAAACCACTTTACTTGACACCGCTATAGGTTCATTTACACCAACAAGGTTCAGTTTCATCATTACCTCAGACAATCGCATCAAATATTACTGTATTGGAAACTTAGAATGACTCGAATATCAAAGCGTTTTCGCTACATTCTCTCAACTTATACTTGCGCCGTGAGATCAAATCTACTAATGTTCACCAAAAGAGAAAAGCTGATTATATCTAACCTAAAGTAAGATTTTTACGAACAATATGAATATAAACTTCAATCACCTTTACTATTTTTGGCAAGTAAGCAATGAAGGCAGTATTGCTGGTGCAAGCAAAGTCCTTCATTTGACACCTCAAACAATTAGTGCGCAACTATCTAGTTTGGAAGCACGCCTTGGGAAACCTCTATTCATAAGAGAAGGAAGAGGTCTCAGATTGACTGACTTCGGCATTTTAACCAAACAGTATGCGGATGATATGTTTTCGATTGCAAAAGAGTGGTTGGAGACAACACAAGATGGCGCAACAGCTATACATCGTACATTAAAAGTTGGTATTTCTGATGCGATTCCAAAATCATTGGTTTCAAAGTGGCTTGCTCCACTGATAGAAAATGAGCAAGTTGCCAATTTACATTGTATTGACGGTCAACAATCAGAATTGCTAGCTCAGATGGCCATGCATAAGCTCGATATCGTGCTTGCAGATAAGCCACTTGATAGTCACCTTCCTTTTAATGTTTTTTGCCACGAGATTGGAAAAAGTCAAATTGGCTTATATGGTTCAGCTTCAAACAGTGAGCAACTCAGTGCAAATTATCCAAAATCGTTACAAGATCAGTCGCTCATTCTTCCAGCAAAGCACAGCCCTGTAACTAACTCGATTCAATTTTGGCTCCAAGAGCAAAATATAGAAATTAAAGTGGCTGGTCATGTAGACGATAGTGCTTTAATGAAAGCATTAGGCCAACAAGGATTCGGTATCTTCCCAGCTCCGCTGTCAATCCAATCAGAATTGAAGCGCCATTATGATGTAAACCTTATAGGCACAATTGAAAGTGCATACCAAAATTACTACGCCTTCACACCAGACAGATTGATTAAGGACTCCATTTTTAACGAATTTGTAAACTTTGCGAAGGGCATCAGCTGACTTAAAGTGTCAGCTTATGTTGGACTGTAAAAGAGAAGATAAATTCTGCTTATATCGCCTTGATAGATGAAGTGAGTCGCCATTTTCCAAAATAACATCGTAATCACCATTATCTCTTGTTTTAAGTTCACTAATTGCATTCAAATTAACGAGTGAAGACTTGTGGATCCTAGAGAAGCCAAACATCTTTAAATTTTTTTCCATCGCAGACATGGTATCCCGATGAAGTATTGAGCGCTGCCTATTTATCAAATGGAGCTCAACATAATTACCGGCACCTCCAACCCAAGCCAGTTCTTCAACTTTAATAACATGAATATGCCCGGAGTCTTTCACTATTAGTCGTTGATTTGGCATGTACTCAGAGGTTAGCTCCTGAGGACTTGAGAATACGGTATGAAGTATGTTCTCAATAAGCGTATCTGTCTTATCTCGCCCTTCAAGAGACATCACTGTACAAGAACTGAGTTTGGTATCTGTAGTGATCTTTATAGTCGAAACAGATGAGAACTTTTTCGCGATCAATTCTTGCTTTTTGGGATCACTTTCAAACGAAGAATCTATTAACAAACAGTCTATTTCACCCGACTCAATAGTTTCTAAAATATCAACAAATGTTTGATAGTAAACAAACTGGGAACAAACAGCGACTTCCTTTAACTTTGTACTCATTTCAACGCCAAGCGCAGACAAATAGCAGGGAATCAAGATTGTCACTTTTTTCATTCATCACCTTAAAGACATCAGCAGGTTAACAAAGATACTAATACTTTGTATCTCATTTCACAATAGTTAACAAATAATTGTTATAGATTGTCACAGTGTAATTCGCAAATTAAATTTGATCTTTTTTTTAACTCCTGTCGTCACTACTTTCCGTCACCTTACGTATCTCAACTGGCATATTCCCGACTTCCGACATAGCCTCCTCGTGATACTAATAAGCCTTTGTGATGAGTTAGCAAGCTCGCCAAAGGTATCCAAAACAAACCTATCAGGGGATATCATGAAACAATTCAAGCGTTCTAAGTTAAGTATGCTTATTACTTCTGCGTGCCTAATCGGTGGAAGTTTGAGCATTCAAGCATCAGCTGAAGAAGCTGCTGATGGTGCTAATGACGAAGTCGAAAGAATTTCTATTACGGGCTCTCGTATTCAGCGTGTCGCGTTAACGGCAAAAACACCTGTTATCGAACTAGACGGTACTGAATTTGCTATATCTGGTAACTTAAACGTCGAGCAGAAGCTTGCCGAGTTACCACTAACAGTTCCTTCTTTCGGACCAAGCTCAAATAACCCTGGTGATGGTACCGCTCGAGTAGACTTACGTGGTCTTGGTAACGAGCGCACCCTTGTTCTTGTTAACGGTCGCCGCTGGGTACCAGCAACACAAACAGGTGTTGTCGACTTAAACACAATTCCAGCTTCTCTTATCGAAGGTGTAGACATCATTACCGGTGGTGCAGGTGCGGTATATGGCTCTGATGCACTAGCAGGTGTTGTAAACTTTCGATTGAAAGACGACTTCGAAGGCGCTGAAATTTCTGCGTTATACGACATCACCGAAGAAGGCGACGGGGAAAAGTTCAACACAGACCTCACCTTGGGTGGAAACTTTGCCGATGGTAAAGGCAACGCTACTGTGTATATCGGTTACGCCAAACGTGAATCAATCTTCCAAGGCGACAGAGACTTTACTAATGTAACGCTCACTGAAGGCGATACAGGTTTAGTGCCTGGTGGGTCATCTGGTATTCCTGGGACAAGAATATTTGCAGGCCCTACACTTCCTAACGGTACAACTCTAGGTCGTTTTGGTCCAAATGGTGAAGGCCTACCATATACATCAGCCGATGCATTTAACTATGCCCCTGATAACTACCTGCAACTGCCACAAGAGCGTCTAACACTTAACTCTTTTGCACACTATTACATCAATGATGACACACGCTTATATAGTGAACTATCTTTCATTCGCAACGAAGTTCCGCAGCAGCTAGCTCCGACTCCAGCGTTCGTAAATGGCTTGGTGGTTAACCCTGACAGTCCATACTTCGGTGCAGACGTTCAAGCCGCAATGAAAGCATTGGTGCCAGAACTCGATGATGACGGTGAACCAACTGGCAATATGGTTAGTCAACTTGACGCCGATGGTAACTTTACATTCGCTACAATCGGTCGTCGTATGGTTGAAAATGGTCCACGCCAAGCGATTGATACACGTAATGCGATGCGTTTATTAGTTGGTGTAGATGGCTTTATCGGTGACTGGGCATACAATGCTTACTACAGCCGCTCTGAGCTGGACCGCTCTAACCTACTTAATAACGACGTTTCTGAAACGCGCTTCAGACAAGCTATTTTAGTAACTGACGATGGTAGTGCATGTCAAGACACGTCAGGTGGCTGTGCACCATTGAACATCTTCGGTGAAGGCAATATTTCACAAGCAGCGATTGATTTTATCAACGTCGGGGCATCTAACGTAACAAACATTAAGCAAGAAATTTTCCACATCGATTTTGCTGGTGAGCTACCATTTACTGTACCGTCTGCTGATATGCCAATTGGTTTTGTAATTGGCTACGAAAGCCGTTTTGATGATTCAAGCTTCCGTCCTGATGAATTCTTAGCATCCGGTGATGTACTTGGCTTTAACGCTGGTGAACCAACTGTAGGTAGCTACAGCGTTGATGAGATTTTCACAGAAATTGATATCCCACTAGTAACAGACGCAGCATTTGCTGAAGACATTACACTTTGGTTTGCGGGACGTCTTTCTGACTATTCAAACATCGGCAATGCATCTTCATTCGCAACAACTTTAAACTGGAAAGTAAACGAATACGTTTCGTTCCGAGCTGGTTACCAAGAATCTGTTCGTGCACCTAACATCGCGGAGCTATTCCAAGGCGCAGCAAATGGCTTCCCAAGCGCAACTGATCCATGTAGCGTAGACGGTTTTGTAGAAGGAAAAACAGATAGAGCTCTTTGTGAGGCTCACGGCGTTTCAGCTTCTCAAGTTGGCGTATTTGAGCAAGCAAACGCGCAAATCGAAGGTAGCTTCGGTGGTAATCCTGACCTGAAAGAAGAAACATCAGAAACCGTTACTCTCGGTCTTGTTATTACACCGACCGAAAACTTTGACATTACAATCGATTACTTTGATATCACGATTGATGATGCAATCGATGTACTAGGTGGTGGCGTGAACAATATTCTAGATATTTGTTACAACCAACTTAAAGATCCTAACTCAGAGTTCTGCCAAGCAATTACTCGTCGTCCTGACGGTAACGTAGACCTTGTTACAGCGCTAAATGCGAACATCGCGTCACTAGGAACCAAAGGCTATGACGTTAACTTCAACTGGACCACAGAGCTTGGCTTTGGTATCGGTGAAAATGGTTCAACACTGAACATTAACTCTAAGAACACAATCTTGGATGAGTTCTTTAGAACGCCAAGCGTTGGCTTCACAGAAACTAATTACTGTGAAGGTAAATTCGGTAACACCTGTGGTACGCCACGCCCTGAGTTCCAAAGTAATAACCGCTTTACATGGACTTCAGGTGATTTGAGCGTAGCGGCGCTAGTTCGATATATGAGCGAAGTTGATGACGACTCAGGCACTAACGAAATCGCCCCGATTTCTAAAGCAGAATGGTATCTTGACCTTAGTGCGAGCTACCACTTCACAGATCACCTACAAGCAACATTTGGTATCAAGAATGTGTTAGACACAGAGCCAACACCACTAGGTGACGCTCAACAGCAAGCAAATACATTCCCAGAGTTGTATGACGTAATAGGTCCTCGCTACTTCTTAAGCGCTGTGTACACGTTCTAATCCACTAATACAGAAAACAAGGGAGCTTCGGCTCCCTTTTCAGTTATTTGTGTAATAGTTTTTTTATTCACAGCAGGTTACTAAGTTTTAAATCAAGCTCGCTGAAAGATTGATTAATCCTAACAAAACTTCAAGCAGCGTCACTTTGCTCGCAACTAGATAAAATTTGACTAAGATAAAGAGTATGCAGCTCAGCCTAATTGACCGTTTAAGAAAAAATAACATGAAGCAAACATCCGAAATCAATATCGCAGTTCAAGATGCTTTCAAATTGCTCCAACAAAAACAGTATCAGCAAGCGTTAACGAAGCTTCAGCCGTTTACTGATTCGCCTCACCCCGACCTACATTATCTTTTGGGAATTTGCTATAAGTCACTAGCCGAATGGCAGAGTGCAATAACCTCATTAAGTGATGCCGCTAAGCTCGCGCCACTTAAAACCGAGATCTTAACTCATTTAGCCAAATGTTATTGGCTATCGGGTGATTTGCACCAAGCAGAGTCTCATTACCTTACGCTGTATAATACTGAGCCAAAGAATCTAGATTTACTTAAAAACTTGTCGCTTCTTTATCTCGAACAAAACCGCCTCGACATGGCCTATCAGTGGGCTTTGAAAGGACAATCACTCGATACTTCTGGGCAACTCACCAAAATTCTCGGAGACATTGAAAAAACAAAGGGAAACCTCAAACAAGCGATCAGCTATTATCAATCAGTACCGCAACACTCTCAGGTTGCTTTTCGAGCAATACACAATTTAGGCCTTTGCTATAAGTTACAAGCTAAATTTGAACAAGCAATTCAATGCTTTAGGTTTGTTCACCAAAGCGCCCCTGAACACTACGAGCCGCTTTATAATCTTGGGGACTGCTTTTTTGCAAATGGTCAGTTTGAACCAGCACAACAAGCCTACACTCAGGCACTGAAGCGAGCGCCACACAACCCAACCGTCCATAAAGCACTGAACGAACTTTATTGGCAGAGCGGGCAACATCAGCTTTTTGCTAGCAGTTTAATAACAGCACTAGAGTCAGCCAATAATCAACAGCAACTTACAGAGTGTCTAGCCGAACTTTACTGGAACACCAGTCAGTACACATTATGCGAGCAATGCATACAGAAGTCGGGTTATGCAGACAAATCAGCCACGCTTCTAGCATTAAGAGGGCGTTTGGCAGCCACGAACAATGAGCTAAACACTGCCTATAAACATTTAGATGATGCCAATAAGCTAACCGTTAATTATGACAGGATCTGTGAGCAAGCAAAATTTGCAATCCAACTTGGGGAGTTTAGTACCGCACAATCCCTACTCGAGTACGTGTTGCAAGCACAGCCTAACTCACAACTTGCATTAGCTTGGCTAAGCGTAGTGTATCAAGCCACGGACAAAGAAAAGCATCGTGCTTTATGCAACCCAAACTTTGTCCTTACTACAACCTTAGACACTCCGAACGGCTATCAAAATGGTGAAGACTTTCTTAAAGAATTAGAGTCTTGTTTACTAACGCTTCATCAAGGTAAGCAAGCACCAAGTGAGCAAACTTTAGTAAATGGTTCACAAATTTCTGGTGGCTTGCTTAATAGAGATATCGAAGTCATCACCAAAGCTCGAGCTCAATTACTGCAAGATATTGAAAAATGTCTCAATAACTTAGAGTTAGTGCCTGAGCACCCATTTTTGGCTCATTTAAATAAGGATAAATTAATTACTGGTTCGTGGTCTGTCAAATTAACAGAGCAAGGCTTCCACGTGAGTCATATCCACCCCGCTGGCTGGATAAGTGTGGTTTTATATATCAACACGCCAAACGACGATAGCAACAATGGGGTAATTGAATTTGGTAGACCTCCCCTAGCACCTCCTTACGATTTTCCACCATTTAAAACTGTAAAACCTAAACGAGGACAAATCGTGATCTTCCCCTCTTATTTTTGGCATGGAACACAGCCATTTAACGCATCAGACAATAGCTATCGAATGACGTTGCCACTCGATATTGGCGTAATCAATAATTAACAAGAGATATTATTTTGATGGCAAACGAAGAGATACAACCTCTCAACATTGACACACTTTTACAGCCAATCCTAGAATGCGAATCGCAAAATAGTTGGCCATTATTACTACTAAAGTTACTCGATGCCTACCCACAGAGTGCAGAGCTAAGCTATCGTGTAGCTGTAATTTTAGAACAAATTGGGGCGTTAGCCGAAAGTGAAAAAGCCTACTTTCACTGCATTGATCTTGCGCCCAAAAATTATCTAGTTTACTTGTACCTTGGATATTTACTAGAGACTAAGGGCGAGGAGAATACGGCACTAGCATGTTATGCCCTGTGTGAAACACTGACAGGCAGCTTTAAACGGCTTCAGCTTGCCAATAGCACAGCTCCTCAAACGCTTAAACGTTTTCAAAAAGCTTGGCAATGTATGGAAAGAAACCTTGGTACTGCATCAAGCATTGAGTCTGGACGCTGGGTTCAATACAGTAGTAAGCCCTTTGAAACACCTCAAGCACCACATCTTTTTTACGTACCTAATCTAACTGCAAAACCAATCTGGCTGGCACAGCAATTTTCATGGTATGAAAGCTTTAGCACCATGATCCCCGACATCATTAAAGAGTTTCACGCTACTTTTAATACCGCATCTTCGCACCTTACCCCCTATTTATCGGGTAAAGAGTATGAAAGCGTATTCCCAAAGCTTGCAAACAGCAGCAACTGGCAAGCACTATCCATTTTTAAAGAGGGGATCGAAGACGTTTCGGTGTCAAAGCACTTTCCTATTCTAAAAAAGGCTTTAGAGAAAGTGCCTTACTACGGCTTGACGGCATCCCCATACGAAGTGTTTTACTCTAAGCTAGCAAAAGGCCAAACTATTACTCCACATTATGGCCTTTCCAATCACAGTCTAACAGTACATTTGGCTATAGATATTCCCCACGACTGTTACTTAGAGGTCGATGGTAACCGCATTTTATGGCAAGAACATCAACTCACCATATTCGACGACTCTTATTTGCATTTAGCGCACAACGGTAGTGACCGAGATCGGATTGTACTTATTTTCTCCATTTGGCACCCTGATCTATCATTAACTCAGCGCCGAGCAATCCAGTTAGAGTTTTTAAATAGGCAAAACCTCATTGACAATTTAAATGCAACTCTGAGTGAATACAGAAGCGATCACTAGTATCCCAATTTTCGTCACGGCAACCCTTCAACTTGCCACAAAAGGGGTTGTTACTATACAAATAGTCCGTAACGTTAAGACTGACCTTATAATTAAGGTCTCCCTGGATAATTTCGGGGGGCGACCCCCGTTTTTTTCAAGCTAGCCATATGATAAATCACAGTGCTAGAATCCCATCACAGCCTTCAAAAAAACGTAAATTCATGCAAAAACCGACCATCACTATCCATTACTGCGTACTTTGCCAATGGATGTTGCGAGCAACTTGGCTTGCACAAGAGTTACTTTCAACTTTCTCTGACGATTTACAACAAGTCGCGTTAGTGCCAGCAAGTAAAGGCGTATTCAAAATTTACTATAACAATACGTTAATTTGGTGCCGAAAGGCGGATGAAGGTTTTCCTGAAGCCAAAGTGCTCAAAAGAAGGGTGAGAGATTTGTTAGATCCTGAGCGTGATTTAGGTCATGTGGATAAATAACTAGCTAACAATGATGGCTATAACTTAATCCCGGGATTACAGTCGGGCCTAGAATCGCCGCTGTTTCACCGCTCAATGAGATGAGCATCTGGTGCTGCTTCACGGACGAATTCCAGCACATGGTCCAGACCTGGGTAGCTCAGATTTAGCCCCGTGCGTACGGGGAACACGGGATTGGTAGAAATCCTCGATGGTGGCAACCCGGTTTAGCCCCGTGCATACGGGGAACACTACAATCCGCAATCAGGTGCCAGAAGTAATAACGGTTTAGCCCCGTGCGTACGGGGAACACAAAATCAGTTTTAATCTAACCTATAAAATAACCGGTTTAGCCCCGTGCGTACGGGGAACACTTGGTGTGTTTATCCCGATTAAAAGAGTAAAGCGGTTTAGCCCCGTGCGTACGGGGAACACAACAAAGGAAATTAAGGAAGTTGGTGAGTCAACGGTTTAGCCCCGTGCGTACGGGGAACACGCAGGTGTCGCAATCGTTGGTATTACAATGGCGCGGTTTAGCCCCGTGCGTACGGGGAACACTCAATGCATGGCCGATGACCTATGGTAAATACCGGTTTAGCCCCGTGCGTACGGGGAACACCGTTATTCAGCATGGGGCCTAACTGCTGAAGACGGTTTAGCCCCGTGCGTACGGGGAACACAGAGGTTATTGAGTGTGAAAATAGCCAATTTCCGGTTTAGCCCCGTGCGTACGGGGAACACGACCCGCTCACCTTTATCAAGCAACCACGTTCCGGTTTAGCCCCGTGCGTACGGGGAACACATGCCATCAAGCTTGATGCAGGACTGGCTCGACGGTTTAGCCCCGTGCGTACGGGGAACACTACAACAGTGCAAATCTATTTTCATTGATGACCGGTTTAGCCCCGTGCGTACGGGGAACACGCTGAACTATTGCTGATATTTTGCATGGTTCTCGGTTTAGCCCCGTGCGTACGGGGAACACGGGGCTCGTCTCTAACGTTGGCATTAATGCTACGGTTTAGCCCCGTGCGTACGGGGAACACGACCAGCGTGCCAGCAGCCACGGCGGCTTCCACGGTTTAGCCCCGTGCGTACGGGGAACACCATTAGTTACGAGCGCAATGTTACAGAAAATTCGGTTTAGCCCCGTGCGTACGGGGAACACAGACTCAAACGGATAAAGAACCTCTAAAGCCGCGGTTTAGCCCCGTGCGTACGGGGAACACGACCTCGTTGCGATACCAAACTAAGCTTTCCTCGGTTTAGCCCCGTGCGTACGGGGAACACAGCAACTAAATCACGGTAGTTTGAATCCGTAACGGTTTAGCCCCGTGCGTACGGGGAACACGATGTTGGCAGCATAAAACTCGTCTTCCATTTCGGTTTAGCCCCGTGCGTACGGGGAACACCCTGTTACATGGAAGTCTGAGACCATTTTGTGCGGTTTAGCCCCGTGCGTACGGGGAACACATAAAAGTCGTATATTTCTTGGGCCCAGGCATCGGTTTAGCCCCGTGCGTACGGGGAACACCTCAACTTCAACAGCTTTTGGCCTCATAAGGACGGTTTAGCCCCGTGCGTACGGGGAACACCTCTCAGTTCGTGGGGGTCAGCAATGATTTATCGGTTTAGCCCCGTGCGTACGGGGAACACCTCACCGACGATTCGCGGCTTTCCCTTTTAACCGGTTTAGCCCCGTGCGTACGGGGAACACTCTATAACAATATAAAAGCGTTTTTATTAGACCGGTTTAGCCCCGTGCGTACGGGGAACACTAATAAAGGTAGCACCACAAACCAAGAGTACGCGGTTTAGCCCCGTGCGTACGGGGAACACATCACCTAAGCGCTTAGTTTCGATATTCAAGCCGGTTTAGCCCCGTGCGTACGGGGAACACATACCCGCACGGATCAGCATGGTAAAAGTACGCGGTTTAGCCCCGTGCGTACGGGGAACACGATCCGCAAAAACTAACTGATGCGCTGAACGACGGTTTAGCCCCGTGCGTACGGGGAACACTCAACCAGCATGCGAGCGTTCCCCTCAACGCGCGGTTTAGCCCCGTGCGTACGGGGAACACATCGAGATTCCAGCGCGACAAACAATTTAATACGGTTTAGCCCCGTGCGTACGGGGAACACACCCCAATGACGTTAAAACCTTGCCAACTAGACGGTTTAGCCCCGTGCGTACGGGGAACACCTATTAGTATATTTGCTGCAATTCGCTAACCGCGGTTTAGCCCCGTGCGTACGGGGAACACATCACGGCCACTTACACCCATTTGCCCGGCAACGGTTTAGCCCCGTGCGTACGGGGAACACACTTGCCTCATAAGCATAAGCAAAGATACCCACGGTTTAGCCCCGTGCGTACGGGGAACACCGGACTTGGCATCAGGTACGACAAACGCAAAACGGTTTAGCCCCGTGCGTACGGGGAACACTCAAAGTTGATGATCTCACCACCCGGCAAAACCGGTTTAGCCCCGTGCGTACGGGGAACACGAGCTAGGTATTTTTAATTCTCCTGCGCATTACGGTTTAGCCCCGTGCGTACGGGGAACACGTCAGGTATTGTTGAGTGGGGACATCATAATTCGGTTTAGCCCCGTGCGTACGGGGAACACTTCATCAACTCTGACGCGAGCCTCGATCAACTCGGTTTAGCCCCGTGCGTACGGGGAACACGGCTCTTGGGTTGTGCTTGGCTGGAAAGAGAGCGGTTTAGCCCCGTGCGTACGGGGAACACGGCACTCAACCTATCATCGATACAAATGGTCGCGGTTTAGCCCCGTGCGTACGGGGAACACCTATGTAAGTTCGGGTAATTAAGTTGATCTGGCGGTTTAGCCCCGTGCGTACGGGGAACACATCCGTGGAGATAAATGGTTTTTAATTGCTGACGGTTTAGCCCCGTGCGTACGGGGAACACTTTGCTGGTATTAAGTATGGAGTGTTTAAAAACGGTTTAGCCCCGTGCGTACGGGGAACACTCTAAAATTATATACTTGTTTTTAATAAAGAAAAATCATCTAGTAAAAGTTACCGAAAATTTTAGGTACAAAAGCACCTCTCACTATGAGGTATAAATCTTAATCACCAACTTGTTAAAGAGCATTAAATCGAATTAAAAAAACGAGGGGAGTTCGCTAATCAGCTCCCGGATTATCATTTGCTCTGGGCGTATACTTCACCAATCTCAGGCCCTGAAAATCGACAGGCATTCGAGCATTTTCACCATAGGTGATAAAGTCAAAACCCGACTCGGTGTTGGTTGCCCAGGCCATGACGACATTGCCGTCTTCCGCCAGCTCACTGACCTGAAACCAGATCATTTCACGAATGCGCTTGCTCACATCACCTACATACACACCGGCGCGGATCTCCAGCAGCCACACCGCCAGACGACCTCTTAACCTCGGTGGCACCGCCTCAGTAACAACCATGCACATACTCATAGTGACCCTCCGCTGCGATGGCCCTCGTCGCCTATGGATTCAGGCTCAGGAATAGCAGGCGGTTGTGCGTCAGCATAGGGCTCGGGCGGTGTTACCTCTCCGGCGGCTAATACTTCTTCAATCAGCGGGATAAGGCGTGGTAATACCTTGTCTTTACGGAACGCTTCGCGACAGGCGATGCGTACTTCACGATCGGGGGATTGTGGCCGCCGTTTGGCAATTTTAAACGCCACAGGCACCACGGTATCGAATTTTATAATGTCAGCAATATCATACACAAACGACAATGGCTTGCCTGTATGCAAAAAGCCAATGGCAGGCGCATAGCCAGCGGCCAGCACTGCTGCTTCGGTGACGCCATACAAGCAAGACGTAGCGGCGCTGATACATTGATTGATCACATCGCCCTTTGCCCAATCCTTAGGGTCGTAGCGTCGTCCCTGCCAGCTCACCTGATACTGTTTGGCAAGCAGCTCATAGGTTTTGCGCACGCGCGTGCCTTCAATGCCCCGAAGCTGGTCAACCGAGCGTCGCTCCGGTGCCGGTTCGCCAAAGCGTAGCTCAAACATTTTGCGCACGACTTTAAGTCGCAGGTTTTCATCCAACGCCAGCTTGGCCTGATAGAGCAACTTATCGGAGCGCGCACCACCGGGCTGACCCGCAGAGTAGAGCCTGACTCCCGCTTCTCCCACCCAAATAAGCAATGTGCCCGTGGTCGCTGCCAGTTTCACCGCCGCATGACTCACCCGAGTACCCGGTTCCAGCATAATGCACACCACAGAACCCACCGGAATAAGCATCCGCTCGCCGTTTACTTCATCAATCACAACAAATGCGCCGTCACGCACATCAATACGCCCCATACCAATAAAAATCATTGAGTTACGATCTTTAATTGGAATAGGTTTTAAAGGAAGAAATGCCATTCCCTGCACTCCTAAATTAAGTAAAAAATTAGGAAAAAGGCGAGTCACCCCGCCTTACTGATTAGATTACAAAGGTTTAATCAACATCAGCCCGCAGCCAAAAGCTTTGGAGCGGCCGATGCCGTTGAATAATGCCTGCTCCAGTTTTTGCACATCGGTGATTTTCGCCACGCCAAAATAATCCAGTGTGCTGAGCTGAATTGGCCTTGCCCCGTCTTTTTTAACCACTTTGTGCTGCTTGTAATTGCTAAACTCAATACACTGAGTCAGCAACTCCAGGCCACCCTTTTGCAGCTTTCTGTCTAGCCAGGCTTTTGCAGCAATATCAATAGCTTCATTCACATCGCTATTTGCTTTTTGAGCCTGTTTTTTGGCATGCATCAAAACATCGTGACGGCGAGTTTTCTCTCCTTTTGGCGTAATATCTACCGTCGGATTAGCTCGTAATGAGAACTGAACCAGACCCGCTTCTTTGAGCTGGCTCTGCTGTGTTTGAGTGACTATTTTCCAGCTTTTAATCGCTTCTTTTAGCTGACGTTTTGAGCGAATAAATACTGTTGGTACTGGCAGGGCCATATCCACACGAAACATAAAGTCAGCCTGAGTCAGCTCGCTTTCAACAAAACAACGCCATACCCACTGATGCTGTTTGTATAGATCATCGGGATGCAAAAACCCTAAATCCTCTCCAGCCTGATCAGGATCAAAATACAGTCGGCTTTCGTACCAAAGAGTGTCAGACATATAGCACTTCCTCCGTATTCACCAACCCCCAGCAACTTTTCACACTTCTGAATGCAAAGGTTCTGTGGTTTATCTCAAAGCTTAATGGCACATCATGCCGTTGTTCAGTGCCTTCTTGTGCCTCGCTGTCTATGATGTATTTCACCGGTGTTCCGGCTACCTTTTCGTACTCAGCTTGCATTCTTGGTGCTTGTTGCAACGCCTGTTCTAAAGGTAACTCCATACACGCACTATGGGGATCAACTAAAGGAATGCCCGGCAAATATGACTTACGCCCTAAAAACTGCGGCCAGACCGGGTTTAACAAAGCATGATGCAGTTTTTTAAGCAAAACCGCGTCGCCTTCAAAGCCTACCCAAAAGGCGGCATCTGCGAGATAAGCACGATGTGACAGCTGCGTATCCGGCTTGCCACCGTCAGCCTTTGCCACATTCAGCGCCGTTTGGTAATCAAATGCCAGATCGCCTGGTTTATCTATGCGCACGCCCATTCGCAATGCAGTAAGATCATTCAGAGGCTCATTTCGCTCACGCCCTAGTGATGCACACAGCAAACCGATCACACCACTTTTTGTCGGATCAAGCTGAGTGTTGCGCAGCTCAAAGGCACTTTTTAGCCCCCATGACTGCATTGGTCCGGCTAATCGGATCAACAAAGTGCTCATTGACACTCCAAAGCACCTTGCAGTGCATCAAGCATCTGAGCTTCCAGTTGTGCAATGGTGCCACTGTCTTTGTCCTGATACTCTTCCAGATTGTCGATATAAGTGCTGCGGCCCTCAAAAATAAAGCCCGATTCACCATACATACCTGCAAGCTTCTTAGCGAACATTTCCAGTTTTTGTGCTGACTGGTGCTCAAGCTCGGCTTCATCAGGCTTGTCTATTGTTACCGCCTGAGTAAATGCGTTGCTCAGAGACCAAGGTGCACCATCTTTGCGCACATTTACCTTGATGTAACTTGGCGGATTCTGCGCTGCAAAGCTGTTTTGTTTACCGGAAGGCACCGCTTGAACTAACGCCCTGAAAAAACCTTTTACCGCGCCAGTCACCTGTTCCTTATCCTGCCCAAGGTTAGCAGCCAGTTTATCAATATTGATCTGAGCATAACGGTAATAACAGGCACTGTTGAAGTACACACCCCCCATCATTCCGGAGCCTTGCTCACCCGCCTGCAATTCGTCATCCACAGCAGTAAAAAAGTCCATGGCTGGCGTAACGATATTGGTTGAAATTGCATGAGCAACCTGGCATGCAGCGTCTACATTGATATTGTTGTTGTCTGCGACCATACGGCCGAATAATGCGATATCTGCGGCAAAAGCCTGTTCGTGCTTACCAAATACTTCACCCACTAGTTTTGCGAGCTTTTTATCTAGCTTCTTTTTATCCTCCTGGTTTAGCTCATCAAAATTTTCAAGTGCAATATTCTTAAGCGCTTCGACTTCATTCAACCCTAGGTAAAGCAAGTATTCAGTTTTGAACTTATGTTTTTCTTCTTTTTGTACCAACTTCAGCTCAGCAAGTCCAAGTAAATTTTCACAGACTATATTACTTGCATCTTCAGGTTTGCCATTGGCAACCAAGAAATCTCTAATCTTAAAAGCTAGCTTACGAGTGCGTACAGCGCGGTCGCCCTGATGCTCTACAACAGCATCGTTAAATGCCCCATGCGTACGAATTGCGCGCTTCTGACACTGGCTTGAGATCCGCGCCCGTTGTGAACCACCAAACACACAAGATTTAGGAGTGTTGGTATCGTCGCGGTTTAAGTTGCTTGGGGCAAAGTTCTGTAATACATGAAATTCGATAAAAGACATAAGGTAACTCCTTTTTAATTTGTCGCGTCTGCTGAGTCTGTAGACTCATCGGATTGAGTTGGTTTGGCCCAGTAATCTCTGGCCCATTTAAGTTGAATGCGTTTGTCGTCGCTATCCCAGTGATAGAGATCTTCCATCAGAGTGCGGTAATCAATGGCAATATCTTTGCTTTTCAGGATCTGGACCATCTGGCGCAGTGTTTGTTTTAATTGCTCCCCTTTGGCCTCAAGCAGGCACTCAAAGCGAAAGCTCATGCCGGGGCGCTCACTGCCATCGCAGATCTGCCATGCTTTCCCAAAGCTCTGATGCTTTTCGCTAAAGTACAGCTTGTTATGACTCGCAAACAGCCCAGCAACAAAGGCTTGAGTCTCAGCTCTTGTTAAGTCGTCAGATAAAAGGTGAGCTAGATAGGGCATGACGGCAACGAGTGTGCTTTTTTGCTGGTCGAGTGACTTTTTCAGTGCAGCGAGAATTTCTCGGTTTGGATGATCTGGATTTGCCCATTTCTCCAGTTTTGCCACTAATGTCTGTGTATCCAGGCTCCAGTATTGGCTAGACTGCCATTCACGTCCATAAAGTGCCCGCTCCAGCTGCTGTGACGCAAGACCCAACCCTTTTTTAACTTTTGAGCCTCCATAACGCCAACTCACTGTCGCACCTTCAAACGCCTTCATCGCTGTGTCTATACATAGTGCACGCCATTTAGCATTGGCATCATCTGTGTTAGTGCTCAGCGCCCAAACAAACTGCTCAAACCCTTCATTTAGCCGTGGCCAGTAAAATCTGTCTGGGTTGATCGCAGACACCCTTGCATTCACATCCTGAACGCGAGCACCATCAGGCAATAAGTGCCGAGCAAATACCCTAACTGCATTTTCAAGCTGGTAAAACATGGCTTCTGCGGTTTTCAGGCCATTTACCAATAGCTCACTGTAATTGATGCCCAATTCTGTATCTTTTTGCACCAGGTTTGCAGGCAAGGGTAAGCGCTCATTGAACCACGAAAGCGGGTTGGCCTTGTTGTTGTCCAGCCCAATCAGCTGACAGTTCAGCGTAAGTGTACTTAACACACTATTATCCAATGTTGCCAGTAGCTGAACGCCCGCTGGCCGCAAGTCTTTGGTTGCTATTTTACCTTTTGTAAATTCCGCCAGTCGTAACAGGTTAGCTGTATCTCGCCAGCAACTACGTGCAAAACTCAGTCGAACAGGCAGCATTTTTTCGTCTTTGTTGAGACGGTAGGCAAAATAAGGTTCCCGAGGCATTTCTTCCGGTATTGGCAGGCCCTGAGAAAAATGCATTTCAGACACAGAACCATCTTCCTCAGCAATAAGCCGAACGTGCCTTGAACGCCATGTCAGATAATCGGTTAAGCCACGCATAGCTCTGGCTTTAGGGGCTTCCTGTTTACTATCTGTTTGCTCCCAGACAGGCAGATCAGAGTCATCCAGCAGGGCCTTATCTTTAGGCATTTTCAGGTTCAGCATCAGGGTTTGAAATAAGTTTTCCCCTTCAACCATCACCACAGCACCGCCCACTAACGGCGCATTGGTAAAGTTGGGGTGTTTCTTAAATAAGTTTGAACTACCACTTACCCCACCTCCGAGACTAAAATACTGACAAACCAATAACTGGATAGCCGCCTCACCCGCTGAAATAGAGAACTTTTTACTATCAGCCAGATGGCTCCAAAGTAGCTTATTTGAACCTGTACTATAGTCGGGCACTAACTTTTTAACCGATGTGGTCACACCATTATCTTTTTGAAATTCGGCAGTCTGAAAAAAGGGATACTGCGCACAAAACAGATCGAACTTGCTCTGGCATCGGTCAGACTTTATATAATCAAATACACACGCATCAAACTCCCCTTTTTCGAAAGCTTTGTGCCAGTTTTTACCGCTTAAATACCGGTAACTGCGGTACAGAACAGCTAACAACAGCCTTGAAATTGCGCTGACGGCCAGTGGCCTGTCATGCACAATTTGGCGCAGTTGGGGGGCAGCCTGTAGCACACCGAGTATTGAATAATGCCGGATCTCCCCCTGTAAATCTTGTGCCGGGATCCAGCACTCCTGTTCCAAAAGATCATAGTTCATCATAATCCTTTAAGTCCTCCTGTAGGTTTGTATGCAGATCCGGCCACCACACAATGCCAAATCAGTACTTGCATCTGTCTAGCAAGTTGCTAGACTCTATTTTTCTTTCTTGTTGCTGTTTTTTTTGTAAAATGCCCAAATTAAAAAAAACAACAGCGCATAAGTAGGCGCATTGGCATTCTGTAGCGCGATAATGACATCTGCCAAGCCGTTGAACATAAGTTTCGTATCCTTCTAGTTGGTTAGTCACTACAATGTATACGTTTTGCTCAACCTTGTCTAATAATTTATCTATCAATATTAAAACACTACTCTTAAAATTTAATTTTCATTTCTTGTTTCCAAGTTCGATGTTAAAATTCAAACCTTCCTAACTATCGTTGGGATGAACCGAGTAGCGTTTCAATATTTATAGATGCTGCCAACTTGTTCCCCGTACGCACGGGGCGCCTGCCGATAGCTTCAGCTATCGGCTTCTTACCTCTTAGAATGGTTGTGACTACTCCTGCATTTCTCTACTTTTAATCCCAATACTGGATCTAGTTTAAGTGTGCCAATCGAGGTCACTGAGTAGGTAAAATACTGATCCAAAATAACCGGTACACAGCTGTGTAGCTGCGAAGTTCTTTGCCATACATCCTTAGCAACAAAATTAAATTGCCAGTTGCTTTCAATCTCACGAAAGTGTTCAACCCAGTCTGCATGGCTGAGTTTCACCAAAGATTGCTTCAGCCTGCCTATATCATTTTTATTAAAACGTTTATCTGCACGCCAGTTTATCGCTTCATAGGGAGCATTTTCTCTCATGGGCGTCTGACATTGTTGCAGGTAAGGCTGATATTCAGTAATGGGCACCAACAAACCGTCTTCATTCTGGATCAGCAGAATTATCTGCACACTGAGGCTGGCAAGCCGCGTCGATAAAACCAAGTCCTCATCATCAAACTGGTCATTTAGATAATCTAGCAAATCCGACACATCTTCCTGATCAGCGTCAAACATCATATCGTTTGCCAGCCGATACACGAGTTTCTTTTCAAGCTCGAATTCAAACGCTTTCTCTTGCTCCTGATCCAACCAGTCCACCTGCTGCTCAATATCGGTGTAGACGTTATTTACCCAATCATCAACCTCTTCATCAAGGTCCAACTCGAAGCCATTATTTTGCTTTGAGCTAGCAGCCGCCTCCCACAGCAAACGGGTCGTTACCGCGAGTATATGTGGCGGGTAAATTTTAATATCGGCGTACCCTAACCACTTGGCATAGTCTTCTGGGATCTCACTTAATCCCGGTAGGTAGACATTAAGCCTCGGGCTGTTAATAAGTTCAGATCTGACAGGATTATTTATCTGGTGCCGCCAAACCCGCCCTAGCCGTTGCATGATCAGATCACTGGGTGCGACCTGAGTGAACATTTCACAAGCGTCGTAATCCAAGCTCTGTTCCAAAACTTGGGACCCAATTAGAATTAAACACTGATCTTTGACGGGTCGATTTGGATTAACCGCTTTTCGGTCTCTCGGATTATTGCCTACTAGATATTCAACCATGTCTTCGATAGCTAAGCGGTTGCCGATGGGATATCGGGCATGAAAAACCAGACACTGTGTATTTTGACTTTTTTTCTGATCGCAGTATTCAAGAACAATTTCACTGAGTGCCTGCGCCGCATTCACTGTATTCAGGATACACACGAATACACCGCACCCCGCTTCCTTTACACGTGCCAAAACATCGCTGGCCATCTGTTCAACGCATTGTTGTGGCGTGGTTTTATGCAACTGAACCCAAAACTTTTTGGGAGGAGAAGCAAGCTTATCAGTATCAGCACACTCCTTCACCTGAACAGATGTCGCTAACTGCCCTCCGCTATAAGTTGTAAGCCTCGGATAGGCTGCCTCTTTTAGCTTAATAGTATTACCGAACTCTTGGCCATAAGCCTGTACTAACTCTCGGAGCATCAGCTTAGGTAAGGTAGCAGATAAGATGATCACCCTGACTTTGAGTTTTGCCATCCAACGCAGCGTATTTTTTAGCAAAGAAAGTTGGAAGTAATCCAGTGCATGCACCTCATCCAATATGACGGTTTTATTTGCAATGGCGAATAACCGCACAAAGTTATGCTTGTAAAGCATGGCAGCCATAAGTAGCTGATCAATAGTACCAACAGAGGCTCCGGCCAATAACCCTCTTTTTTTAGCGGTAAACCATAAGTTTGCCTTTACCGAATTTTGCTCATTCAAATCCTCAATGCTGAACAACAACAAGTCCTCATAAGCTGGGTTAAACTCCGCGTTGCTGTGCTTTAAATGGGTTTCAATGTCTTTATAGCCCAAAGACTCATTTTGCAGAAACTTTAGTGTCCGCTTATAAAGTTGGTTCGCCGTAGCCTGAGAAGGCATAGCCACATACAGACCGGAATGATCTAGGTTACGAATAAAATGGTCAGCCAATATGAGTGCGGCTTCTGTTTTTCCGCTCCCCATACCGCTTTCAATCACTGTCAGCCAAGGCTGCCCTTGAGAGTTAAGTGAGGCTAATATGCTTTGCTGTAATGCGTTAGGTTTAAAGCCAAATACTTTGTCGAATTCAATAATACTTTGTGCAGCTTTAATATGTTTGATGCTTAGCGTATCTGCCAACCGTTGCGCCGCATCAATACGCAGTGCAATATCAGAAAAATACGCTTCTGCACTGATATAGGTAAAATGGTAAGGGTCAGAGCCAATCCAATCTGAAACGGAGCACAACCCCGCCATATAGGCATACCAGATAGGAGTAAGTAATTCATCATCAATCTCACAAAGCTGTGATACGTCAACCTGAAAGTAATCGAGTAACCAGTTTATTGCATGAGTCTGGATTGTTTCCCACGCCGATTTTCGCCCCCAAAACCGACCGTTATTTGAGCCAGTTACAAATTCTCCATGATGACTAGCAACGGAAGAGACTAAAGGTTTAACAGCATAGCGGTTCTGGCCAGTCTTTGTGGCCCAGTTTAATAAAATCTCGTAACCAGAAGTACCGTGCTGAGTCTCATCCGCACCTTTTTGACAATAAACCTCGGTATCAAACAAATCCTTTACCCGATCCTGCAACTTATACTGAAACCCAGGTGTGATCTTGCCAATATCATGCAGGGCAATAAGCAGCACTACCATAGCAATCGCGGTATCCTCATCAACGCCTTCAATAGATAAAAACGGCTTTAGTAAGATAGCCCGCTCCTGAGCTGCCAGCTTGAGGATAATAGCCCGGGCCACAAAGGCCACGTCTAACATGTGACACACTGCAGGAAGAATCTTATGCTCGTCGGCCTTGCCCCAGAACTGGAAAATATCGCTGTTAAAATCACTCACACTATTACTTCCTTGCTTTCAATACACTCAGCTTACGACGCGGATAAAATACCGACAATCCTGCGATTGCAACCAGTAAAAAAATTACCCGGTCTGGTGCGTTTGTTTAGCTGTTCCATAACAACCTTCTGGCCCTCAGCTCTCTATAGCAGGCTGGTTCCATCACAATTTGCTGTGCTTCCGGGTGTGGGTGCTGAACATCTAACCTCAAAATGCTGATCAGGTAGTTGATCAGTGCAGCGTTGGTTTTAATTTGCTTTTGGTGGTTGTGCATATCAAAGTCGTGAGCGATAACTTGCTGGGCGTACTCGCTGAGTCTTGGGTCGGGGATTATGGTTAAAGTGACTTCCTGCTGCCAGGCTTCGTCGTCTTTTTTGTACTTTTGCGCTTTGCTGATAAATTCTGGGGAGGCAGAGACGATACGCGATAATGAAAAGTCTCTAAAGCCTTTGGCTTTTTCACAGTAGGCTCTCAAATGATAGCGCAGTCCAGAGTTAATCAGCGTGTGAGGGCGGATCACGCGCTCGGTTTCACCGCCTTCTTTTATAGACTGATAGCGAATATCCAGCACGCTTTGTCGCCGACAGGCATTCAATATGGGCCGCAAAATGGTGGGATTAAGCTTTCTGTGTGGTAATGCCAGCGAAGTAATCGTTGAGGAACTCAGATTGTGTATGTACTGTTCCCCAGTGAGACTAGTATACTCAGTAAAATCCTGAGAGATATAATTAGGTGTAAAGGGGCTTGCCAGCACATAGGCTTTCTCAGACTCATTATAGCTTGCGGCAATCTGATAACGCTCAATAAAGTCGGTGACATAACGCCGTGCGCTGGGCCTTGAAAGCTTAAATTTGCTCTGGAAAGTACCGGTCTGGATTTCTCCCTGCCAAAACAATACCGCTTCAATATATCTAAAATACAGCTCTTCCTTAGCCTGCATAAAACACTCTGGTAAAATTTTCGTAAAATAAATGTATCAGAACAAACAAAGTAAGTCATTGACCTGAGACAAACTGACAGAGAGATCACGCTAGCATTTTTTTGATGATAGATTAATAATCAACTATGGCGGCAGTGTTTCCAATGGGTAACGGTTATATGCAGTTTATATATGATGTGAGTTCGAGTCTCACCCTGCCACCACTTCCAGCCAAGCTGTCCACCGCCTCTTTCCTACTAAAATGTCCTATTGGTTAGCCCCGTGTGTACGGGGCCGAAGTAAGACCGAAACACCGTTTCGCAGCCTGCTAAGGTGAGCGCATGGATGCGTGAGGGATGCCGCTTCACGGACGAATACAGCACATGATTCAGACCTGAATAACTCAGGTTTAGCCCTGTGCGTACGGGGAACACCAGATCACCTCTTTCAGCGCCCTAACCATGACCGGTTTAGCCCCGTGTGTACGGGGAACACTCATGCCCTACATGGTCAACCAACGTTCGAGTCGGTTTAGCCCCGTGTGTACGGGGAACACTTGGATGGTTTCGTTATTCGCAGGTACCAAAGCGGTTTAGCCCCGTGTGTACGGGGAACACACCCAGCAGTCTCGGCTGTGTGGTAACAGGTGCGGTTTAGCCCCGTGTGTACGGGGAACACAAACGTTTCGTGGTGGCGGTTCCTGAATTCAGCGGTTTAGCCCCGCGCATACGGGGAACACCCGCATTCACGGACTCATAAATGACGCCACCACGGTTTAGCCCCGTGCATACGGGGAACACGATGCAGCACCTGATTTTTTTGAAAACATAACCGGTTTAGCCCCGTGCGTACGGGGAACACGCTTGTTTTGCTCGATGGCCATCGCCATTTGACGGTTTAGCCCCGTGCGTACGGGGAACACTGGGGGTTGCCTAAAATACAACAGACGTTTAAGCGGTTTAGCCCCGTGTGTACGGGGAACACGCGTTGCCAAAATCCCCAGGCGATTAATTGGTCGGTTTAGCCCCGTGTGTACGGGGAACACACGATATCGCCAACTCATACATTGCTGGCTCGCGGTTTAGCCCCGTGTGTACGGGGAACACGCGTCACTATGAAAGTTTGGGTTTTTTTCTGCCGGTTTAGCCCCGTGTGTACGGGGAACACCTTCGATTGTTGGTATACCTTCCGCATTGTCACGGTTTAGCCCCGTGTGTACGGGGAACACATTAGAAACAATCAAAATAATATTACAAAAAACGGTTTAGCCCCGTGTGTACGGGGAACACGCAGGTGTCATCTCACACCCCAAGCCCGGCATGCGGTTTAGCCCCGTGTGTACGGGGAACACTTGCTGTGCGGCCCCCACTCCTGTTAAAAATGCGGTTTAGCCCCGTGTGTACGGGGAACACACTGCCTTGGCCTTCATCCTGTTGGCCCTGAGCGGTTTAGCCCCGTGTGTACGGGGAACACATGTGAGGGTAAAGTGATTCATCGCCTGAAAGCGGTTTAGCCCCGTGTGTACGGGGAACACTCTAAAGATATATCACTGTTTCTATTAACAAAAATCACCATTGCAATTTTCACCAAAAATATTGGGTACAAATTCTACGTATGTTTACTCGGCTAAATTGTTAAAGATCGGGGATTTCTCTTGAAATAATGTATAGCCAACAGACTAATAAACTTCACTATACTTGCTCAGCAAAATCGATGAGTTCCTGTCCTGTTAGGCGATAAATAATCCACTCGTTTTGTGCTTTAGCACCGATGCTTTCATAAAAGTCGATTGATGGTTTGTTCCAGTCAAGTACCACCCACTCAAAGCGACCGCAATCCTTTTGTAGTGCAAGTCTTGCGAGATATTTCATGATCCCTTTACCTGCACCAACACCGCGCTTATCTTGTGATACATATAAGTCTTCAAGATAAAGACCGTGCTTGCCAAGCCAAGTAGAATAATTAAAGAAATACACTGCAAACCCGATTGCTTCGCCATCTAGTTCACAAATAACGCTGTGTGCTCTGGCTTCTTTACCAAACAGTTTCTGTTCTATTTCTTCCACGGTATTGAGCACGGCATCTGGCTCTTTCTCATAAATTGCAAGTTCGTTGATAAAGTGCAGTATCGTCGCGGCATCAGCTACTTCTGCTGGGCGAATTGAAAGGCTCATAATGGCTCCTGTATGTAGGTTTTAGTCAGCTTAACAAATTGTAAAGGGGGATGACAGCACCTTTCAGGCAGCAGCAAAGTGAACAAATTCTCCAGCTCGCTCGTATAACAAGCCAACTGATTTTTATTATAGGACGAGGTTAGTATGCAAAGGGTCATCTTTGCCTTTTTGATGTTGCTATTCAGCACTCAGGGGTTCGCAAGCACCAGTACTCTTGTCAATCAATTTATAGAAAACCCTCAACAAGTCGGCAAAACAAGTCGAATGACCTATTTGTTTTGGGATGTTTATGATGCCAGCCTTTATGCCCCCCAAGGAGTCTACTCTCAAGATCAGCCTTTTGTGTTGGCATTAAGATATTTACGCGAGCTAGACGGCAAAGAAATAGCAAAACGATCACTGAAAGAGATAGAGAAACAAGGGTTTACTAACTCAAGTCAAGGTGAGCAATGGCTGGCAGAAATGGAAAAAATTTTTCCCAATGTCTCTAAAGGCACAATGCTATTTGGCGTAAGAACACCCGAGGGAACTACGCAGTTTTACCAAGATAAAAAGCTTATTGGCGAAGTGAAAGATTCGGAATTTACGACCCGCTTTTTCAATATTTGGCTCGGTAAAAAAACCTCCGAACCTGCCATGCGAACTGAACTTTTGGGCCTGAAATGAGAATAGTTAATGCTCCTTTTCCCTCAATTTCAACATCAATACTTTGTTCAACAAGACATAATAGAAGCAATCGCACTCAAAGAGGCCTCAAGCCTAAGGAGAAAACAATGCGCATCACTCTTGCAGTACTCACCTTACTTTTATTGTCGGCTTGCAGCTCCGGGATTGACGGTAAAAAGTACGCTACACTTAAACCGCAATTTGACCCCTACGAGTTTTTTGTTGGTGATGTAAAAGCGTGGGGAATAGTCCAAGACAGAGATGGCAACTTAGTTCAACAGTTTACTGTCGATATCAAGGGCTCTATTAACAACAAATCTGAACTTATTTTAGATGAGTCCTTCAACTATTTGCTCGGCGACGGGGTTCAAACGCGAGTTTGGACTATTACAAAAGCTGCAGGCAATAAATATACCGGCCGCGCCGACGATATCCTCAACTCAGCATCAGGCGAAACCTTCGGCAATGCAATGAATTGGCAGTATAGAATGGACCTACCCGTTGATGATACCAGTTATGAAGTACACTTTGATGATTGGATGTGGTCTTTTGACCAAACCACCCTTATGAACCGCTCTTATATCGAAAAGTTTGGTATTGTGATGGCCGAAGTAACAATATTTATGCAAAGGCAATAATAATTACGCCAAATCAACTTCAATTTAACCTTCTTACTCGTGTATTTGTCTACAATTTGTAGACAAATACACCGACTCCACTAAAATCCACACTATTCTCGTAGCACGACTAGTGCCCAACACTGAGAAGTGCTCAATAAAAAATGCCGCACCAAAAAGTTTTATTGCTGAGTAAAGCGCAAGAAACTGCGGCAAGATCGTAGCTAATAAGAACCAATAGGAACCCCCACCATGATAAAGAAGATACTAGCTGGAGCCGTAGCGCTTGCGCTTGTCGGATGTGTTAATACCGAAAATGAACAATCCAATAATGCGGTATTGACACAATCTGTGAAATATCCAATCACTAAAACAGGCACTGTTGTAGACAACTACTTTGGCACGCAAGTAGCGGATCCATATCGCTGGTTAGAAGACGATAAAAGTGCAGAAACCGCAGCGTGGGTAAAAGCACAAAACGAGGCAACGCAGGCATATTTATCGCAAATTCCATATCGTAAAGACATCGAAAAGCGCCTCACCGAACTACTTGATTACGAGCGTGTTTCTCAACCTTTTAAACACGGCAACTATACCTATTTCTACAAAAATGATGGATTGCAAAACCAAAGTGTTTTGTACCGCCAAAAAGAAGGTGGAGAGGCTGAGGTATTTTTAGACCCAAATACCATGAGTGAAGATGGCACAACATCGCTTGCAGGATTAAGTTTTAGTAAAGACGCCTCATTGGTGGCTTATCAAATTTCCGAAGGTGGAAGTGACTGGCGTAAAGTGATTGTGCTAAACGCCGAGACTAAAGAGCAGGTTGGTGAAACGCTGGTAGACGTTAAGTTTAGTGGTATTTCGTGGTTTGGTAATGAAGGCTTTTACTACTCAAGCTATGACAAACCTAAAGGCAGTGAACTTTCTGCAAAAACTGACCAACATAAGGTGTATTACCACAAGATTGGAACACCTCAAGTTCAAGACAAGGTCATTTTTGGTGCCACTGATGCGCAAAAACACCGCTATGTTTATGGTGGTGTAACAGACGATAAAAAATATTTGGTGATCTCTGCTGCGGTATCTACCTCAGGTAACAAGCTATTTATTCGTGACTTAAGCAAACCAGATAGTGACTGGGTAACAATTTTAGATCATACCAACTCTGATACCAGCGTGATCCACAGTGAAGGCGACACATTGTTCCTAAGCACGAACTTAGATGCGCCGAACCGTCGTATCGTTAAAGTTAATGCGAAACAGCCACAACCAAAAAACTGGCAAGATGTGGTCCCAGAAACCAACAATGTACTATCGGTTTCAACAGGTTCAGGTTACCTATTTGCGACTTACATCAAAGATGCAATTTCATTGGTAAAACAATATGACTTCACAGGTAAACTGATCCGTGACATTGCGCTTCCAGGTGTAGGCACTGTGAGTGGCTTTAGCGGTGAGGAAGAAGATAAAGTACTTTATTACTCATTCACTAACTACAACACCCCGAGATCTATCTTTGCTTTCGATGCAAAATCTGGCGTCAGCGAATTATATAGCTCAGATAAAGTAGATTTTGATTCAGATGCTTACGTGTCTAAACAGGTTTTTTACACCTCGAAAGATGGCACCCGCGTACCGATGATCATCACCCATAAAAAAGGGCTGAAACTGGATGGTAACAACCCAACTCTGTTGTACGGTTATGGTGGGTTTAATGTCAGTCTTAAGCCTTACTTTAGCCCTACACGTGCAGCTTGGTTGGAGCTAGGTGGTGTTTATGCTGTAGCAAACTTACGTGGCGGTGGCGAATATGGCAAAAAATGGCACAAAGCAGGTACTCAAATGCAGAAACAAAACGTCTTTGATGACTTTATTGCTGCAGGCGAATACTTAGTATCTGAAAATTATACTTCAAGTGAAAAGCTTGCAATTAACGGTGGTTCGAACGGTGGTTTGTTAGTAGGTGCAACGATGTTGCAACGTCCAGATTTATTCAAAGTGGCTGTACCTGCGGTTGGGGTACTTGATATGCTGCGTTACCACACTTTTACTGCAGGAGCTGGCTGGGCTTACGATTATGGTACAGCGGAAGACAACAAAGAGATGTTTGAGTACCTGAAAGGTTATTCACCTGTACATAACGTAAAGGCTGGCGTAGATTATCCAGCAACCATGATCACAACAGGTGACCATGACGACCGCGTAGTACCTGCACACTCTTACAAGTTTGCAGCTGAGCTACAAAGCAAACACACAGGTCCGAATCCGACGCTTATTCGTATCGAAACCAATGCCGGACACGGCGCAGGCACACCAATAAGCAAGACGATTGAACAGTATGCCGATATTTATGGCTTTACGCTTTACAATATGGGAATTAAGTCTCTTTAAGCATAAGCCAAGCTTGAAAAGCCATCTGTACAAGCAGGTGGCTTTATTCAAATAAGAACTTATCTATGATCAGTTGCCAACAGTATGATTATATCGAGCTGGCGTGCCTAAAACGCCTAGTGGTTACTATTGAGATGAAAGGTGGTGAAGTTGTGCGTGGCAGCTGCAAAAACACGACTATAGTCGACGCTCAGGAGTGTTTAGTTTTAGAACAAGAAAGCCAACCAGTCACCGTGGTGCTGACAGAAATTGCCAGTATCTCGGCCGATACTGACAATCCCTATTTTACTACATTAAGATTTTAGTGATAACGCCATAAAAACACTTAACGGGTTGTCGCGGTACATACCAAAGCGTTCACATCGCTCAAATCCCAAGCTCTCATAAAGACTTATCGCACTGGCTTGCTTAGAGCCGGTTTCCAGCCGAATAAGTGGGATCTGCGCTTCACCCGCATAGTGAAGCAAAATTTGCATAATACGTTTAGAAAGCCCTTTACCTCGATAGCTAGGTTTTACGTATAAGCGTTTAATTTCACCGTATAAGGTTTTATCAAACTGCTTTACAATCGCACCACACGCTACAATGCCCTCTTCATTTTGTAAGCCAACGGCATACACGTTAGGTTGGTTAATTTCTTCTATTGATAAAGACTGTGCACTTGCGATTGGATATAAGCTGTTCATAAGCTTATCGATTTCAGAAAACACCGCGACTACTTGTGGGTCATCTGACTTTAACTGAATTAATTGCATACCTGCCTCTGAGAAGTAAGGCCAATTTGTCCTGCGCCCATAAACTGAGCAATATTATTACTATTCTGACCGACGTCAAACTATACCGAGTTAGAAATAATAAGCAAATTATCGAGGTGAGATGATAAGCTGAATGCCTGCGGAAATTTGATAATATCGCTATAAAAATAAAGTAACAATCTGTTTTAAATAAATAAAATATAAGAACTCTGAACTGTTACAAAGTGTAAGGTGATGGTATGAATTAGATACTTTTAGGTAAATAAGAATTTTTCATTCTTATTCTGTCTGGCGAGCATCATGCTTTATCGCGCCGCTCTTAAGTATTGTTACTTTGGTTTCTACAGACTGTTTGCTCTTGCTTGGAAAGCTCAGTAAAGTCAGTAATAACAACACGCTTGTTAGCGCTACAATCAGCGGAATAGAGGTATGCGAACTTGTGTGTGATGCTCTATGGGGCATAAACAAACCTACGAAAATTAATTTGTCTTCCCTAAAAACCAATCCTTTTTAACCAAAAACAAAAATAGCACTTAGTTAAATATGATTACTTTTTATCACACCTAAACTTTTAGTGCTATATCACTTAAAAAAAACATCAAAAAGTATTAGGGCCTGTTTATCTTTCAAGTTTGTTTTTGCAGCAGTTTGATTGGTATTTATACAAGGCAGAGCCTGCGTAGCATAGTTGTTCTATGTGAGTCAGGCGATAACACAGTAGAAATGCCAATCAAGCGCTGCCCTTTGGGTTCACCTGAGTGCGCTTTGTTCATTGTTGCTCAACTTTTGCCTAGATTACTAGGCGGCAAGTCGAGCGTCGCGACCAAAACACACTCAGGAGAACAAAAATCAAACAGCAAAGGTCAACAGGCCCTAATTCAATCTTTTACCAATGACATTACTGTTCATTCACTTTCCACCTATCCAACTAACGGGCCTCAACCAAAGTTATTAGCTTGCAGCTTGAAGGTTGAACTGTTTATTCACTAAGCTTTGGTAAAGCGAAGAGTGTTGCATCAAATACTGATGATCTCCCTGTGACTCAATCTCACCTTTGTTAATGACGATAATATTATCAGCATCCATAACCGTACTGAGTCGATGCGCGGCGATAATTGTAGTACGACCTTTTTTTGCATTTTTCAGGGCAATTTGAATAGCTGCTTCACTTTGTGAATCAAGGCTTGCCGTTGCTTCATCCAACAGCAGCAATGCAGGGTCTTTTAATAGTGCTCGCGCTAATGCAACTCGTTGCCTTTGTCCGCCAGACAAAGTAATGCCACGCTCACCAATTTGAGTATTCAACCCATCAGGTAGTGTCGCTATAAACTCTGCTAAATCGGCCGTGGCAATGGCATGCTGTAATTGTTCATCATCTATTGCCTCATAAGCACCGTAGACCAAGTTTTCATATAAGGTGCCGCACAACAGCGGGCTCTCTTGCGCAACGTAGCCAATTTGCGCTCTTAAATTGGCTCGGTCTAACTCTTCAACATTAAGCCCAGCAATTTCAATGTAACCACGTTGCGCCTGATAAAAGCCCTGCAACAAAGCAAAGAGTGTAGACTTACCAACTCCTGATGGCCCAACTATAGCGGTCGTTTTTCCACTTAAGAATTCACAGCTCAAGCTTTTAAATACCGGTTTATCATTAGCATAACTAAAAGATAAATTGCGAAAATAAATTGACTTATCAGTCAGGCTAATCGTATGACCACTTTCATTTGGTGGTGTCGTTGCTAAGATCTCATTAATACGAACGGCCGCTCCTTTTGCTTTATTAAAAGCGGCTACCACCATGCTTAACTGCCCCATCGGCAACACAATGTTCAGTAAAAACATAATAAACGCAACAAAAGCGCCTAGGGTCATCGCACCGTTGGCAACCCTTGATGCGCCAAACCCTAGTACTAACACTATCGAAGCCATGATCACTAAATTCACCAATGCGCCCATGGTAGCTAAGAGCGTATGTTCTGACATTGCGGTTTTATAGAGTGACTTCAATTCATTGTTATTATTTTTAGCTTCTGTTTTCTCTGCACCTTGTGCTCTTATTAAGCGGATATTAGCAAACAGCTCGGTTAACCTTCCTAGCATAGAGGCTTCAGTATCTTGTAATGACTTAGACAGATCCGTCAGTCTTACGGAAAACGGTAAGATAATCAGAAAACTAACCGTAACTGCACTGAGCATCACGAGTGTCATTTGCCAGTCTAAAAACCATAGAATAATAAAAGAACCAAATAATGAAACTACACCAGATATAAAAGATACAGACTGCTCACTCACTAGGTTTTCAATAATTTCAGTGTCTTTTACGATGCGATTCGCCGGCTCCCCAGCCCTTGTGTTATCAAAGAAAGAAACAGGCAAACGAATGAGGTGCTGAAAAAGGTCTCCGCGTAATTTAAGCTTTTGCTCATTGCCAATTTTACCCATGATATAAGTCATCAACCCTGTTAGCACAGCGGAAAATACTAATACCATAATTAATATGACTACCTGTTCATTTGAAAAATGACCATTTTCTCCAAGTTCTTCCAGCAGATTTTTCGTTTGCAAAGGCACTAATAAACCTAAAATACTAGAGATCAGTGTAAACAAAACCAGAGTTGATAGTAATAGGCGACTTGGCCGCGTACGCCTGACTAGTTGAATTAAAGATGATGTATTGTTCATAATTATTATGTCCCCGTTGAATAGACAACATAATAATTGACCAAACTTTAAATTTAGTCAATTTAAAATTGACCTATTGGTCATTTTTAAATTGACTGTATACTGCAATGTGAACAGGAGGAGCTATGTCTGATAAGCGGAAATTAATACTAGCATGCGCGGAGCAGTTACTTTTAGCTGAGGGCGATAGTGCCTTTAGCATGCAAACTATCGCCAATAAGGTGGGCATTTCGAAAGGTGCTATCTACTTACACTTTAAGTCAAAAGACGAACTACTATTAGCCGTTTTTGAGAGTCAAACAGCGGATCTGCTGGATAAAATAAGAGCGATATTAGAAAGTGATAAATTGACTCCAATTGCCAAGTTAAAACAACAAATCCGCTTCCAGCACGAAGATTTACAGCAGTACCAAGCGATGTTTCAACTCTTATTGCAGGAGGAGTCACTGAGCTTTTCAAATAACTTGATCATGTTCTATCAAGAGTTTCGCTTAACGTGGCTTACGCTACAAGAAGGCTTTTTACTTGAAAACTATGGCGAGCAAGTTCGTCCATGGAAAACCGATCTCGCGATGACGCTTGATGGCATTATAGCTAACTACCTTTCGCTTCCCGTGATCGAAGGTATTGATTTCGACACTGAAAAGCTGGTTAATTGGGTAGTCTCATGTATGGACTCAATTTGTACAGCGCTACCAAATCAAGCACTGTTGCCGGTATTAACCGAGCAGGACTTCCCGTCCCAAAAAGAGATCGAAGCCAAAAAACGACAACTCCACGAACAAAAAATCCAACAAGCTTTTATACAGCTCCAAGAAAAGTCTCAGAAGCTAAAACTCACACCACAAAAGCGTGAGATCGTAGACCACACAATCGCTCTATTGGAAGCTCAACTACAAAGTAAAAACCCCGATACCGTATTAATCAGGGCACTTATCGCAGGACTTAGAGACTACAGGGGGTTAAATACTCAGCGCCAGCTACTCGCAGAAAGACTCAATGTAGAGGCGGTGTAATCCACTGAGTAATGTGGTACTCGTACGGTTAGAGGAAAGCAAAATCTTGCTTTACACTGCTGACTATTTTTCTTTTAAGAATAAGACTCTCTTAATCAATCCATCGACGACTTCATAGGTCGCGATGGCTTTATAATTTGATTTATATTCCTCACCATCACGCATTAGACAAAACTCTATAACCTCAGTATCTACAACAAAGCGCCCTTGGATCTCTCTGTTACTTATTTTGGCGCTCAGGCAAGTGACCCTATTAAAAAGCTGTGTATAGGTTTTCTTCAGTTTTTCTTTCCCGGAATACGCTATTCCACCAGGAAAGTAGTGAATTTCTACATCATCGTGATACGTTGCGACGAATGCATCTATATCTCGCTTGTTATAGGCCGCTACCTGTTGCTCAACAATCGCGGTGATATTCTCCTCATTAGTCAGGTCTTGCTGTGCATAAGCTTGGCCACTATACGTAAGTGCGTTGAGTGAGCCTGCGATGACCACTGATAAATAACGTTTCAACTTGGAATCCTTTTATTATTTTTAACCATATCACCCTTTTTGGGGTACAAAGACATATTACAGTTTATAGACTTGATATAGCAAATCGCTTAGTCTCAACGTGAAATTGGTCATCGTTTATAGCCGATTCTTTCTAAGCCATTCGCTCAGTTCAGTATTACCGTGCGCATAGGTATGCCTGTGGGTCTCATGAATATGGTACTTAGACTCGAACTTCTACGATCTACAAGCTTTACACATTCTCCTAAACCTCTCTAGATTGACCACAAATCCAGCAAGTTAATCATGAACTGCTATATTGTTTTATGAGGATATTATGGGGGGATACGATGCTAACAGCACTAAAAGACAGTATGCCAATTTTGATTGTTACATCTGAGTGGTATGTCAGTCACACAACCGCCGTTGCGGAAAAATTGTTCGCTCCCGTCGATAACGTCATCAATAAACATCTTGAAGACTTATTCATCTTTCCTTTATGTGTAGAAGAACAGCAAAAGACGATTGCTGATGGTTCTTTGATACAAGTGTCGTTGCGCACATCACCAAACGTACAATTTTTGCTGTCGTTTTATGATGTTCGCAGTAACGAAATATTTGTACATATTGCCGAGCTCTCTACTTATTATTGTCAAAATCCATTAGAAGACGAACAAACTCGAATTTTGCGCCACGCCGTTAACAGCGCAAACCTAGGTGTTTGGTGCTACGACCTCCTAAACAAGACTGCGTATTTTTCTCCTAAGTTCAAATCACTGATAGGTCTCCCGGCCTCAGCAGAGCTTGACTGGGACACCTTAAAAAGCATGATTTACCAAGAAGATCAGCCGCTATTTGCCGAGCTACTCGCTCACCATATTGAGCAAGGACTTATGCTGCATTTTGAGTTCCGACTTGAGGTTAGAGGAACAATTCATTGGTTTGAATTTAAGGGAGAGCAAGTTAAGTATTGTATTCGCACACACAGTGTTTATGGGATTTTAGCTGACTGTACTCACGAAAAAGATATGTTAGTCGCATTACATGATGCAGAAGAAAGTAAAGAACTTGCGATGCAAGCGGGGAAAATAGGTACTTGGCGAGCAATACGAGTAGCGAATCAATGGATCTGGAATTGGGATCATCAGGCCAATGATATTTTTAAACTTTCGGAAGACGATATTGGCAATTTACACCTCTGGGAAGCAAGCCTTCACCCCGACGATAAAGTACGTGTTACGCAAGCGCTAGAAGCCTCATTGAATTCAGGCAAAATCTTTGAACAGCGCTATCGCGGCCTGCTTAACGACCAGGACATTGTTGTAGTGTATGCCAAAGGTGTTGTAGGACTTGATGAACAGGGTCAGCCAGCACGTATTGATGGTGTTGTTATCGATCAAACCGATGTATATATTGCCCAGAAAAAGCTCCAACACATTAATCAAGAGTTAGAACAACGCGTCGCAGAGCGCACCGCCGATCTTGAAGCCGCGATTATTAAAGCCGAGCAGGCCAATCGCACTAAATCAGACTTTTTGTCCATGATGAGCCATGAACTCAGAACCCCAATGAATGGTATTATTGGCTCCTTAGATCTCATGGCGCTCTCAGATCTAGATGAAGACAACCAAGAACTCTTAGAAACTGCGTCTATTTCAGCCAATAATTTAGTCTCAATATTGAACGACATTTTAGACTTAGCCAAAGTTGAACAAGGGAAAATGGAGCTTGAAAGCTACCCATTCTCCCCTTCCAAAATGCTCAATAACATTATCAAAACCTTCGAAGCCCACGCGCGCGACAAATCAGTAAAATTAACGGTGCATGAGGACATAAAGCTACCGCTAGAAGTGATTGGCGATGAAAATAGAGTGCGGCAAATTATCTTTAACGTTGTCAGCAATGCCATCAAATTTAGCGTTGCAGATAGAGAAGGCGGCGCGAAAGTCACCATCAATGTGCACTGGGCGTGCGAGGGCGTAGCCTTATCTCACTTGATATTTAAGATAGAAGACAATGGTATTGGCATTGCACCGGAAGTCCAAAAGAAACTGTTTACCCCCTTTACACAAGCCGAACGCTCTATCACGAGAAAGTACGGCGGCACCGGATTAGGGCTTGCAATATGTGGCAAGCTTATTGACTTAATGGGTGGCAAGGTCGCCTTAAAAAGCAAATCAGCTGAAGGCTCAACTTTTACCATTACCATTCCTATTTGGCGTCCAAGAACACAGCAGCAACCCAATATTATATTTACTACGCTTTATTGGTTAAGTGATGCGCCTTGGCAGAGTTCGTTGGCGCTGACTCAGTTGTACAATGCCTGCACGCATTTTTGCGATGAGATCAAAGTCATCGAGTCACCCAGTGAAATCAAAGAGACTGACGATACTGCACTTGTTCGTGCTGTCACAACGCAAGCCGCCCCCTCTGCAGAGCAAATACGCTCACCTATTCCAGAGTTAGTATTTGTTGATGAAAAGGCGTTTGCTAACTTGAACAGTACAGCGTTAACCACACCAAAACCAATTGCACCGCAGACTCAATACGCTATCGGCCAATTATTGAGCAAACTGAAAGTAAGTCAGCAAAGTGACGAGACTGATTTAGGTGAATTAAACGATCTCAGTGAACTAGATGCGCTCCTTTCACTAGACGATAAAGTATCTAGCCCTACCGATGATGAATCGGATACTAGTGGTAAGCAGCATATACTCCTTGCCGAGGATAACCCCTTTAACCAAAAACTCATCGTCAAACAGCTTTCTAGACTTGGAGTTTCCTGTGATATCGCCAATAACGGCAAAGAGGCCTTGGCGATGTATAAAAGCCAGCAATATCAGCTTTTGTTGACGGATTGCCATATGCCGGAGATAGATGGCTATGAATTAACTAAGTTAATTCGCGCATTTGAGTCCAAAGAAGAGCGCAGCGCCATTCCTATTGTTGCCGTCACAGGCGCTGCTATGAAAGGGGATAAAGAGCTTTGTTTAGATAGTGGCATGAATGACTATGTTAGCAAACCGGTGCGATTACAAGAGCTTAAAAACACCTTAGGTAAATGGTTAGATATGGACTTTACACAATGAGCAAAACCCTCAACCCTCAGGTGCTTATCGATTTAATCGGTGATGATTTTGCTACGGCGAAAAAGTTTTACACCGACTTTCTAGTACAATCGAAATCTAGTTGCGCAAAAATTAAAACTGCATACCAAACCCGTGCTTTTCAAGCTTTAAAAGACGAAGCCCATTACCTCAAAACCTCCGCAAAAGCAGTGGGTGCAGAGGTACTAGCTGAACATCTACAGGCGTTAGAGTATTCGGCACTTGATAACAACACCACTGAGTGCGCCGAAAAAATAAAAGCGATACACCATGAGATCGGCAGCGAGTTTGTTCGAGAATTAAAAGCCTATTTAACCTCTCAGTCGCAAAATTAAAGCGCAATCGGCTGCTCAGCGATAGCCGCTTTGAGCCCTGCGCGCTCGAATTTCACAACATCTTCTTGATGCTGGTAGTGATAGACCCAAATATTTTTAATGATGTCTTCACGATAGCTCATCAACAACTCATTAAGGGAGCAGTGACTGGGATTGTTTGCAAGACCGCAATCATGAAAAATAACTTCGCCGTTACTGACATAGTGATGGAGCAGCTCAGGAATAGCTTTGGTATCACCACTGTAAAACAAGCTACCTGGGAGATGTAACGAAAAAGCGCTATTGGGCTCATGATGACGAACGGCATAACTATGTATACGTTGCCCACGATGAAGAAAGCTTTCTGAAATTGGATATAAACGGAAAACCTGCCATACACCGCAAGTCCCTTCGCTCAGTCCGGTGTACGCGAGCATATTACACAACCCAACGATTAACTCTGCTGGGGCATATAACGTGATTTGGTGCTGACTCAATGCAGCCTGAAAGTAAAGCTGCTCCAATCCACTAACATGGTCATAATGAAGGTGGGTGATAAACACAGCATCGGGTAATGACGAAAAATGCTTTTTATAACGCGACACCGTATCAAAGCCACAATCTATCAATAACCAAGGTAGGCCTTTATGGGTCAATACACAGGCAGAGCACCCGAGAGTTGCAGCGCTGGCGGCACTTCCAACTCCTAAAAAGACTGCTGCGTCTGGTTTACAGTGACTATCAACGAATGATTTCGGATTGACAGCGTGTAGCTTGGTCGTGTCTTTCATTGCACTGTTAGGAAAATAAACAAACAATAGTGCCAGACTACATTGTCGAATTTACAACCACATGACAGTCATATCTGCAAACTTTTGGTTCAGCTCACTATTTGATTTCGCTATTTTGACCACTCAAAAGTTCGCTACCTTCTTAATCTATTGATTTTTTTATATCTTCATTCTGGTATAACTATTGCTGGATGATAACATCATGTCATCACCACTATGGAAAATAACAACAATGAAAAAGCTCTTCACCAGTTTAGCTGCACTTAGCCTTTTATCTGGCTGTGTTGTGCATATCTCTCCAAGCGCAGCAGCAACCAAAACACTCCATAAATCTTTGCAACTCAACGCTGCAGACATCAGCAAACTTGATGCAAATACCACCTCGGGTAATATCCAGATCATTGGATACGACAATCAACAAGAGATCCAAGTGGAAGCCTCCGTGTTAACCACAGAAGCAGAAAACTACCAACTTACACTGGAAAAATCAGGTGATACCGCCATATTGGTGGCCGACTCAGATACAAGTTCTGGTGTACAATGGTATCGCAATAATAGCCCTAGAATTGACTTAACCATCACCATGCCAAGCCAACTTGCGCTAACACTTGATGACAGTTCGGGGGATATAGCCATCAAAAATATCAAAGGTTTTATCAAACTAGATGATGGCTCTGGCAATATCACGTTGGAAGGTATTCAAGGTGCTGAAATTGATGACGGCAGTGGCAATATCCATATCACTAACGTCCAGCAACTTGTTATCGACGATGGTTCTGGCGACATAACTATAAAGGGATTAGTCGATACACTAGAGTTGGAGGATGGCTCGGGTAATATTGATGTGACTGGCGGCACAGATATCAAAATAGAAGATGAGTCTGGCGATCTAACCCTTCGCGGTTTTAGCGGTAACGCAGATATCATCGATGGCTCTGGCTCACTGGTTGTTGAAGGCGGACGCAATATTAAAATCGATGATGAATCCGGTAATATTCGAGTTCGTCACGCCCAAGGCGATGTCACTATCGTTGATGGTTCGGGCAATACGGATATCGAAGCAGTTAAGGGCCATGTTCAAATAGAAGACGGCGCTGGAAATATTCGTGTGGTAAATGCCGGCTCCTTGACCATTACCGAATCAGGCTCAGGCTCGGTGAAAATAGATAGGATAGCTGGAGCCGTAAAACTAGATGACTAGGCCTGCTGAATGATTCTAGTGTGGAGCAATATACGATTGCTCCACAGTCAGTAAAGTTCAACATTAACTCGAGACTATGTGTAAAGTCAGCCCGTCTTCCTGACAAGTGTCGACGCCCATCCATGGGCTTCTTTGATGCCTAATGACAAGGCACTCTCTCATCCCCCAACAAACTTAACTTCTCGGCGGGTGAACCGTCTCCTACAACACTATTTGCACTGTGAATTAGGAAGCATTCTGCGATGATAGCTTTTGCAATGCTTTAAAGCAGCTTAATCGCTAAAATCGTAGACGATCTCACAAGCAACTTATTCCCCCTCCATCACAACCGAAAAGCATAAGTCGATATGCAATGTGCCGACAGGATGTCGGCCAAGCCTTGTCTGGCACAGGGACGTGCCTTACAAGGCGGTTGCGATACCAATTGTATTAGGTAAATGAGCAATTTGAAGCGGAGAAATAGCTTTAGTAGCTAGGCAAAAATTTTGCTATTTAGTTGTTCTAAATGAGAAATTTTTAACGACGCTAATATGGTATTTCACCCTTCAAATTGATTGGAGACTTAGTGCAATTGGTATTATATATCGGCTTAGGGTTTGAGGATTAAGTGTGATGCTGGGGCGACGTTTTCTTGGTTCGTTCTTTTTCGTCGTTTAAAAAGAATGAACGAGAAGCGCATGGATGCGCTTTGATACGAGCCATGGAGGGTAAGGCTAATATGTCCTCCTGACGGATTTCGACGCCCATCCATGGGCTACGACTATCTTTTCTTTGCTTGCCCAAAGAAAAGGTAGCAAAAGAAAAGGCACTCCCAACATCACACTGACTCCTCAAGTAAATTACCAATATGAACGTCACCACGGTGTAAGGGCCATCCTTGGCCCTGTCACCGCTTTTCACGCATCCATGCGTTGAAATGACTCATTGGCAATTTACTTTCAGGTGTGATGAGGGAGATACAAGGCGCTGATAGTTTTGTTTGGTGCTTGCAGGAAAATTAGCTGCTTTTGAGAGAAAAACTAGTGCACACGGCCAATACCACACCAGAAAAGCATAAGTCGATATGCAATGTGCCGACAGGATGTCGGCTAAGTCTTGTCTGGCACAGGGACGTGCCTTACAAGGCGGTTGCACTATGTCGGCTTAGGATTTGAGGATTAAGTGTGATGTTGGGGCGACGTTTTCTTGGTTCGTTCTTTTTCGTCGTTTAAAAAGAATGAACGAGAAGCGCATGGATGCGCTTTGATACGAGCCATGGAAGGCAAACTGACACCGTTTCATTTGGCTTGAGATTTAAAAACCACCCGTTATGCCAAAAGATAAGCATTCGAATGCTAAATAAAAAAATGAGTTAAAAATGCTTGCCTTTTATGTAACAATAGCGCGCAAATAAAAACCAATCGCAGCACACTAGGAAGTAGTACCGCGTATTGGTGGCACGGCTTTAACCAACAACAGTGGACATAAAAAATGCAAACAAGGATTGTGGTGTATGGTACTAACCATCCTGTACATGTCGTCGACTTTGAACTCACGACATGTATTAATAGCGGCTTTTTACTCAAAGCGAACCTAGAATCCCAATTTGACCTTGCTGATGAATTACTCGTCGGCAATATGCTCACGTTTGAAATTGAGTCACCAGATGCAATATCAACATATTTCACTGGGACTTTGTTTGATATCCAATCTGGTTTTGTGTCTGAGCACACCTGTAGTGCAGAGGTGGTCTTAAAGCCTCGCCTTGAGTTACTTAAGCAAACAGAAAAAAGCCAAATCTTTGTACAAGCCAATGTTCAGTCTGTCCTCAATAAGCTGATACAAAAAGCCGGCTATTCACAAGACCGGATAAAATGGCGAGTCACTAAAGATTTACCCACGCTACCGCAGTGCGTACAAGCACTAGAAAACGACTACACCTTTTTCACCCGACTATTAGCAAAGTACGGCTTAATTTATTGGTTTGAATGCCATGATTTTATTGAGTCGATAGTGATTGCCGAGGGGAATCTTGCAAGCCCCTATATTGAGCGAGGCTTGCTGTCGGTAACGGATAAAGATGGCCTGGTGCACGAACATGAAACCGGCTTTGTTGGGTTTACGCAGTGCCAAAGCCGCCATCGTTTTAAAATGGGTGGCTCACAAGTGCATATGAATGCCCATCCACCAACCTCGGTCAGCTCGGCGCAGCGTAGCTATTTTGAGCCTGCTGCACAAAATCCTGCTGAGCAATTTGAGCGCACTGGCAATCTCGAGCTTGCCTATCAACAAGGTAAAAATGAAGTCACGCTGGTAGGGAACGTAGCCGAAGCCAATGCCGGTTATTCGTTTTCGTTAAATGGTAAATTGGGCACAGCAAAAGGTGGCGATTATACCTGTATTCGCAGTAAACAGGTGTATAAGCAAGGCAGTGCCAATGACCCTAAGCAAGTTGCGCATCATAGCGAGTCGGTGTGTGTACCACGGGGTGAGCCAATACGTATCGCGCCCCCAGAGCATAGCCCCAAGCCGATGGTGTTTACCGCCACAGTGCGCTCGCTGTCGGGGTCAAAGGCTAATCCTCACTTAGATGCACAAGGGCAATATGCCACGCAAGTACATTTTGATAGTCAGGTGACTGAATCGGTAAAGCGCCTCACACAATATGCCTGTCGTGGTCAAAAGCAACCGACAGGGTTACACTTTCCACTGCTGCCAGACAGTAATGTGCTCATCGGTTGTATGAACAACGACCCTGACCAAAGTTACTTGTTAGGGTTTGCCCTTAACGACACCCAACCATCTGTTGTTACTAGCGCCAATAACGCCCAAAACGTGTTGTGCTCTCGCGGCCAAAACCTGTTGATGTTTGATGACACCCCAAAAACCCCGCATATTGTGTTGCAAACCCTAGCAGGCAACCAGCACTTGGTGTTACATGGGGATAAAAAGCAGCCTTATATTCACTGGCTTGCGCAACTTGGCGCAATGAATATTTTTGCAGCCAAAGACATACAACTTGGCAGTGTTAAAAGCGCAATTCGACTACTCACCAATAAAACCTTTATTGCCAGCGCCAAACAACAACTGGCACTGGAGAGTAAAAAGTCGGTGATTATTGATGCAGCAACCAACCTAGACGTCACCGCCAATCAAATTGACGTCAGCGCCACACAAAATATCACCCTTAAGGCGGGTCGCAGCCATCGCAGTGTTATCCAAAGTGATATAAACCTCAAGGCAGACAATAATCTCACCATTACCGCCCCAGCGGGAAGTCAAATCATTCAAAGCCAAGGCAATATCACAGTAAAAGGCAGTGGCTCTGGCAACCTCACCCTTGCCAATGGCGGCAGTGAAATCAGTATTGACTCAAGTGGTAACGTCAACATCTTTGCAGACAAGTTACTGACCTTAAAAGGCAAAGCCATGACCGTGTTTGACGGTAGCATGGAGCAAGATATTGGTGGTAAACAAAGCGCCATGATGCCGAGTGTACCGCAAATTCAAGCGCTCTCTGAGAATGCTCGACTCTCACTGGCCGCCGATGGCATTGCCACCATGATGAGCAGTACCATTGAGTTGTCTTATACTTATCAAGATGGCAGCCCAATTATGGGCGCACCTTATACCATTCGATTTGCAAACGGCACAGCGCTGACTGGTAACTTAGATGACAGCGGTAAAGCAAAAATTGAGAATGCCCCGCCCGGTCAATATACCGTGCAATATGGTGAGGATAAACGCGATTACCTGCCAGAAGATAATCGCCCTAAAAATCCACTGTATGGACAAATCACCCCAGCGCGAGCGGCTGAAATGGTACGCAGCGGCAATACCGCACCACTGATAGAAGCCAATGGCATTGCAACCCAAGCAGGTGATTGGTTATGGGGCACACTGCAAGGCGACTTTAATCAAAACCCCTCTACGTCACAAATCGTGGTCGGCACCTTGATTTCCATGATACCGATTATCGACCAAGTCATGGATTTACGAGATATCATTGCCAATGTCATGTTACTGACCGACGATGATGAAGCCAACGACACCGACGCTTGGCTTGCCTTTACCCTCACCGGCATTGGTTTAGTGCCAGTTGTGGGGTCAGCAGTCAAAGGCGTGGGAAAGGTTATCTTAAAAAATACCGGAGAATCTCTCTCTGCTGCGCTTGCCGTTTTACGCAAGCTCGGCAAAGGCGACCCAGTTAAATACCTAAGAGACATCAACTGGCAAGACCTAGGAAAACAATCCGCCACGGAAGTTAAAAACATCGTCAAAGGCCTGCGCGATTCACTTGATGAAATGTCTACCAGTTGGCACTACGACCTACTGCTTCCAGACGCCGCCATCGAAGGCATGCAAGCCACGGTAAAACGCCTAGACGATGTCACCCCAAAAATCGACCAGCATATGCAACAAGCCGCCCAAGAAATCGGGCAGCGAGTTAATAAAGCACTGGATGAGTATCAAGGCCAACCACCAATTCGAGGCGTTACCGATAAGCCCACCAAAGCCAAGGCCGATGAATTGGAGCCACCAAAAGGGAATGAGTTGCCGGGGGCTGGAACAACTCAAACTGATAAAACAAAACCCAAATTAACTAACCGTAAAGACAATAAATTACAACTTATTGATGGAAAGCCCCCTCGGAACGCAGAATTTGCAGGACAAAACTACAGTTTAGATATACATAAAAATACGATCTTGAAACAAAGGCTAGATGCAATGCAGCCAAGAAAAAGGAAAATCAGAGAGTTAAAATTAAAAGAGCTTGCTGAAAAGTATCCTGATGGTGTTAACTTTACCGAAAAAGGTTTTGCGGATTTCAGACCTTATATTATGAAGTATAAAGGTTATCTTGTAGAGGTTGATATAAAAAAATTAAACCCAGACCCTACATCTGGTAGAGGAACATCAGGTTCACAGCTGGACATGAGAAACGCGAATCAATTGATGGAAAATATAGATCCAGCTTGGAAGCAACCGTCGACACATACCTGGCATCATGTAGAGAACTCCACAAAGCTGCAATTAATTCCAAGTGACTTACACTCAACAGTAGGTCACTCTGGCGGTCGAAATACTTACTCATTTTAGGAAATTAGAATGAACTTTGAAAACAGTTATCCAAAAACAAGCTTACTTGAGATTCAAGAGCTCTGTCATGAGCTTGAACTTCAGTTCCCCAAAGAATATGTTGATTTTCTTCTAAAGTTTAATGGTGGTCAGCCTACTAAAAATCAGTTTACTAAACAAAATTCTGACGGTGAATTACTTTTTGACTTTGACATTAATGTTTTATTTGGAATTGGTAAAAATGATACTAGCTTTGATTTGTTAACTATGTTCTCTATTTATTGCGATAGGATTCCTGAAGAGCTACTGCCTATTGGTAATGATGGTGTTGGTAATGTTATTTGCATTGGTGTAGATGGCGCGCAGAAAGGAGGAGTATTCATATGGTGGAAAGATAAGCAAGTTGATGAAGGTGCCGATCCCGATTATGAAAATGTAGATATACTTGCTCCATCATTTACTGACTTCTTAGCAGGCTTTAACGTTTCCTAATTTTCTAACTGAGTTGTAAAGCTAGTAGTTAGCTTTACAACCCTTCCCATCTAAATAGTAAAAAGTCGGTGATTGCTGATGCAGCAACCAACCTAGACGTCACCGCCAACCAAATTGACGTCAGCGCCACACAAAATATCACCCTTAAGGCCGGTCGCAGCCATCGCAGTGTTATCCAAAGTGATATCAACCTCAAGGCAGACAACAATCTCACCATCACCGCCCCGGCTGGAAGTCAACTCATTCAAAGCCAAGGCAATATCACGATTAAAGGCAGTGGCTCTGGCAACCTCACCCTTGCCAATGGTGGCAGTGAAATCAGCATTGACTCAAGTGGTAACGTCAACATCTTTGCAGACAAGTTACTGACCTTAAAAGGCAAAGCCATGACCGTGTTTGACGGTAGCATGGAGCAAGATATTGGCAGCAAACAAAGCGCCACGATGCCGAGTGTACCGCAAATTCAAGCGCTTTCTGAGAATGCTCGACTCTCACTTGCCGCCGATGGCATTGCCACCATGGCGAGCAGTACCATTGAGTTGTCTTACACCTATCAAGATGGCAGCCCAATTATGGGCGCGCCTTATACCATTCGATTTGCAAACGGCACAACGCTGACCGGCAACTTAGACGACAGCGGTAAAGCAAAAATTGAGAATGCCCCGCCCGGTCAAT
>NZ_JAKGBF010000012.1:0-209084 GCF_021530695.1 Pseudoalteromonas sp. OF5H-5 | reverse complement strand
TTTCGAGGGATGTGCATTCTAAGCATTCCCATTTTTTTGTCAACACTTAATTTTGAATTTCTTGAGAAGAAGTTTCGAACTTAAGTTTTACTTGACGCTAACTCGTTGCTGCTTTGCTTTTCAGCGTAGCGCCCCGTGTCAGTGGGGTCGCATTATAGGGCGATCCGATTTTAGTGCAACCCTTTTTTTAAAGAAAATTGCAAAAAATAGATCGCTCGAGCAAAAAAAAGCCGAAACGTTCATTTTTAACACGTTAATAAGGCATATTAGGCTTTCTAAAGGCGACTTTTCTAGTTTAATTAACACAATTTTCGAATCTACAAATATGTAAGAGAGGTGTGTCTACTATAGATAGCACTTTTTAGTATGGACTTGGTGAACACTATCTATAAAACAAACCGGCCTAAACTGAATCTATTCAGTTTAGGCTGAGGGAATTGAGATAACTCCTAAAAACTACTGTTGTAGAAGATGAATAGCTGTAAGCCCTCTTTTATTTTATCAACTGGACCAAGTTCAATTTTTATGTTGATTAGAGCAGAATACATTGTCGGTAATGTATGAGTTAGCAGTTGCAGGTTCTTCAATTGCTAACTTTATAAATGAAGCTAATAAGAATAGTGACCAAAAGATATGAGAGAGCGTTTAGTTATTATAAACAGACGCAAAAGTCTTAAGGGATATAAAAAGAAAAAGCCGAGCTATGCTCGGCTTTTTTGTGTCTTTAAAAAGACTAATTACTCTGCAGACTGCGCGTCTTCTTGAACTTCTTCTGTCGCTGGGCGATCTAGTAGTTCAATATAAGCCATTGGCGCATTGTCACCTGTACGGAAGCCACACTTAAGAATACGAGTGTAACCACCTGGACGATCCGCGAAACGTGGACCGATCTCAGAGAACAATTTACCAACTACTTCTTTATCACGCGTGCGAGCAAACGCTAAACGACGGTTTGCTACGCTGTCAGTCTTAGCCAGTGTGATTAAAGGTTCAATTACACGGCGCAGCTCTTTTGCTTTAGGCAAAGTAGTTTTGATGATTTCGTGCTTCACCAAAGAACCAGCCATGTTGCTAAACATCGCTTTGCGATGGCTGCTGTTACGGTTTAATTGACGACCACTCTTACGATGGCGCATGACCCTATCCTTCTAACTAAACTAATATAGTAACTTAGATTACTCAGCTAGACTTGCAGGTGGCCAGTTTTCTAGGCGCATACCCAGAGATAGACCACGTGAAGCTAGCACGTCTTTAATTTCAGTTAGAGACTTCTTACCAAGGTTTGGTGTTTTCAGAAGCTCAACTTCAGTACGCTGTACTAAGTCACCGATATATTGAATTTGCTCGGCTTTCAGACAGTTTGCAGAACGTACAGTTAGTTCTAAGTCATCAACTGGACGAAGTAGAATCGGATCGAACTCCGGTTTCTCTTCTTTCTCTTCTGGCTCAGAAACATCACGTAGGTCTACGAATGCATCTAACTGCTCAGCAAGGATAGTTGACGCACGGCGGATCGCTTCTTCAGGATCTAAAGTGCCGTTCGTTTCCATATCGATGATTAGTTTATCTAAGTCTGTACGCTGCTCAACACGAGCTGACTCAACCGAGTACGCAATACGCTCAACCGGGCTGAATGATGCATCTAGCAACAAACGGCCGATTGGACGCTCATCGTCATCAGAGGATAAACGACTAGACGCCGGTACATAACCGCGACCACGCTCAACACGAATGCGCATGCTGATTTCGCTATTGTCAGCAGTTAAGTGACAAATGACATGCTCAGGGTTGGCGATAGTCACATCTCCGTCGTGCTGGATATCAGCCGCAGTCACAGGGCCTACACCAGACTTAGTCAGGGTAAGGAAAACTTCATCTTTACCTTCTAGAGATACCGCTAGACCTTTAAGGTTTAACAGAATTTCAATGATGTCTTCTTGTACGCCTTCTTTCGCGCTGTACTCGTGCAATACGCCGTCAATTTCAACTTCTGTCACAGCACAACCAGGCATAGATGAAAGAAGTATACGACGTAGAGCATTACCTAGTGTGTGGCCAAAACCACGCTCTAGAGGCTCTAAAACTACTTTAGAACGCGTTGAGCTTACAGCGTCGATATCGACTAATCTTGGTTTTAGGAATTCGGTTACAGAACCCTGCATTTTATCCTCTCTTAACTCTTAACTTTACTTCGAGTAAAGTTCGACGATTAGTTGTTCGTTAATGTCCGCAGACAGATCAGAACGCTCTGGTAGACGCTTGAAAGTGCCTTCCATTTTCTTACCGTCAACTTCAATCCAAGTTGGCTTTTCACGTTGCTCAGCCAACTCTAGAGCAGCGATGATACGCGCTTGCTTTTTAGACTTCTCGCGAATTACTACTACATCTTCAGGAGTAACTACGAAAGAAGGGATATTAACAACACGACCATTAACCATAATCGCTTTGTGGCTTACTAGCTGACGTGCTTCAGCACGTGTGCTTGCAAAACCCATGCGATATACAACATTGTCTAGACGTTGCTCTAGAAGCTGTAACAAGTTTTCACCTGTGTTACCTTTAAGGCGAGCAGCTTCTTTGTAGTAGTTACGGAATTGCTTTTCTAGTACACCGTAGATACGACGAACTTTTTGCTTTTCACGTAGCTGTAAACCGTAATCAGATAGACGACCTTTACGTGCGCCGTGCTGACCAGGTGCTGTTTCTAGTTTACACTTAGAGTCAATTGCTCTTACGCCGCTTTTAAGGAACAGGTCAGTACCTTCACGACGACTCAGCTTGAGCTTAGGGCCCAAATATCTTGCCATGTTCTTTCTCCTAACCTATTGTTATACGCGACGTTTCTTCGGTGGACGACAACCATTGTGTGGAATTGGCGTCACGTCAGTGATGTTAGTGATACGGTAACCAGCAGCATTCAATGCACGAACAGCAGACTCACGGCCTGGACCTGGACCTTTGATGAATACTTCTAGGTTCTTAAGACCGTACTCTTGTGCAGCAACACCTGCACGCTCCGCAGCAACCTGTGCAGCGAATGGAGTAGACTTACGAGAACCACGGAAACCTGAACCACCCGCAGTCGCCCAAGAAAGAGCATTACCTTGACGGTCAGTGATGGTCACAATCGTGTTGTTGAAAGATGCATGAACGTGAGCCATGCCGTCAACAACCTGCTTTTTGACCTTTTTACGACGAATTGGTGCTTTTGCCATAACTTACCCCACCTTATTTCTTGATAGGCTTGCGAGGACCCTTACGAGTACGCGCGTTAGTCTTAGTACGCTGACCACGTAGTGGTAGCGAACGACGGTGACGTAAGCCACGGAAACAACCAAGGTCCATAAGACGCTTGATGTTTAGTGTAACTTCACGACGAAGATCACCTTCAACAGTGTACTTGCCAACTTCTTCACGAAGGATGTCAAGTGTTTCGTCATTTAACTCGCCGATTTTAGTAGTTTCAGCGATACCTGTCGCAGCTAAGATCGCCTTAGCGCGAGTTTTACCTACACCATAGATGCTTGTTAAACCGATAACAGCATGCTTATGATCAGGAACGTTAATGCCTGCGATACGGGCCACTAACATATCTCCTATAAATAAACTTGATTATCATCTTGCTGGAAAGCCCGTATAGGATACCCAACCGACATTCAAGTTTTACCAAAGAAACAGGCTAAGTAAAGTTACTCAGCCTGCACGACTTAATTTGCTTAGCCTTGCCTTTGCTTGTGCTTTGGCTCACTGCAGATCACACGTACAACACCTGCACGCTTGATTACTTTGCAGTTACGGCAAATTTTCTTAACGGAAGCACGTACTTTCATTACTCAACTCCGTAAACTGACCTTAACGGCCGTAGCCTTTAAGGTTCGCTTTTTTCAGCACAGAATCATATTGATGTGACATCATATGAGTCTGTACTTGTGCCATAAAGTCCATGATGACAACAACGATAATCAGAATCGATGTACCGCCGAAGTAGAATGGCGTTTGCCATGCCATAGTCATAAACTCGGGCACCAGACAGATAAAGGTTATATACAAAGCACCTGCCAATGTCAGGCGTGTCATCACTTTATCAATGTATTTAGATGTCTGCTCACCTGGACGAATGCCTGGAATAAAAGCGCCAGATTTTTTCAGGTTATCTGCTGTCTCACGCGGGTTAAACACCAACGCAGTGTAGAAGAAGCAGAAGAAGATAATAGCCGCAGCTAATACCATCGCATACAGTGGTTGACCTGGAGTCAATACTGCTGAGATAGCTTGTAGCACATCAGCGACCGGACCTTCACCTTGGCCAAACCAGCTTGCTATTGTACCAGGGAACAAAATGATACTGCTAGCAAAGATTGGTGGAATAACACCCGCCATGTTAACTTTTAGTGGTAAGTGCGTGCTTTGAGCAGCAAATACCTGACGACCTTGTTGACGCTTCGCATAGTTTACAACGATACGACGTTGACCACGTTCGAAGAACACAACTAGGTAAGTTACAGCGAATACGATTACCGCAATCAATAACAATGCTAAAATATGCAGATCACCTTGGCGCGCCATTTCTGCTGTCGAACCAATTGCAGACGGCAGGTTAGCTACAATACCAACAAATATTAGAACTGAGATACCGTTACCGATACCACGCTCAGTGATTTGTTCGCCCAACCACATAAGGAACATAGTTCCTGTGACTAAGCTCACTACAGCTGTGAAATAAAAGCCGAAGCCTGGATTCACAACTAGGCCTTCCATCATGTTAGGTAGACCAGTAGCGATACCTATCGATTGGAATGTAGCAAGCACAAGCGTGCCATAACGCGTATACTGGCTGATTTTCTTACGCCCTTGCTCACCTTCTTTCTTAAGCTCTATCATCGCAGGATGTATGTGCGTTAATAGCTGCATAATAATCGAAGCCGAGATGTACGGCATAATACCTAGCGCCAATACCGATGCACGCTCAAGCGCACCACCGCTGAACATGTTGAACATCTCAACAATGGTGCCCTTTTGTTGCTCGAAGAATTCGGCAAGTACAGCGGCGTCAATCCCAGGGATTGGCACAAAAGAGCCCAGACGGTAAATAATGATAGCACCCAATACGAATAGTAATCGGCGCTTCAGTTCCGCAAGCCCACTTTGTGCACTTTGCATATCTTGACCTGGTTTAGCCATAGCGTACTTCCTTAGTCTTCTACCTTGCCTCCGGCAGCTTCGATAGCTTCGCGTGCACCTTTAGACACTTTCATGCCTTTAACAGTAACAGCGCGTGAAACTTCGCCAGATTTTACAACTTTTACGAACTGGATGTTCTTTTTAACGATACCAGCTGCCTGTAACGCGTTTAGATCTACCACATCGCCTTCAACTTTAGCGATTTCGAATAGATTCACTTCTTTAGACACAAGAGACTTGCGTGAAGTGAAACCAAACTTAGGTAGACGACGTTGCATAGGCATTTGACCGCCTTCGAAACCAACGCGTACTTTACCGCCAGAGCGTGACTTTTGACCTTTGTGACCACGACCACCAGTCTTACCAAGACCAGAACCGATACCACGGCCAACACGCTTACCAGCTGTTTTTGAACCTGCAGCAGGTGAAAGTGTATTCAAGTTCATCGAATTACCCCTCAACCTTAACCATGTAAGAAACTTGGTTGATCATACCGCGAACTGCTGGCGTATCTTCTAGCTCAACAGTGTGATTGATACGACGTAAACCAAGGCCACGTAATGTAGCTTTATGCTTCGGTAAACGACCGATTGAGCTACGTACTTGAGTTACTTTTACTGTGTTTGCCATGGTGTCTTACCCCAAGATTTCGTCAACGCTAAGACCACGCTTCGCAGCAATACCTTCTGGAGAATTCATATTCTCTAGCGCTGCGATAGTTGCGCGAACGATGTTGATCGGGTTAGTTGAACCGTATGCTTTAGATAGTACGTTCTGTACACCAGTTACTTCTAGTACTGCACGCATCGCACCACCTGCGATGATACCTGTACCTTCAGATGCTGGCTGCATGTATACTTTAGAACCCGCGTGGCGACCCTTGATTGGGTGCTGTAGCGTGTTACCTTTTAGTTCAACAGTGATCATGTTACGACGTGCTTTTTCCATTGCTTTTTGAATAGCAGCAGGAACTTCACGTGCTTTACCATAACCAAAACCTACTTTACCAGCGCCATCACCAACTACTGTTAGTGCAGTGAAGCTAAAGATACGACCACCTTTAACCACTTTAGACACACGGTTTACCGCGATTAGCTTTTCAGCCAATTCAGGCTGTTGTGCTTTTGCTTCTACGTTAGCCATTGTCTACTCCTAGAATTGCAGACCGGCTTCGCGCGCAGCATCAGCTAGCGCCTTCACACGGCCGTGATATTTAAAGCCACTGCGATCAAAAGCGATTTTTTCAACGCCTTTGTCAGCTACGCGCTCAGCGATTGCTTTACCAACTGCTTGAGCCGCTTCGATGTTGCCTGTGCCTTTAACTGTTTCAACAATTGCTTTTTCAACAGTAGAAGCAGCAGCCAGTACATTACCCTCAGCATTGATTACTTGAGCGTAAATGTGACGTGGCGTGCGGTGGATAACAAGACGTGTTGTGCCTTGTTCGATAATATTTCTACGAGTGCGCTTAGCACGACGTAGACGAGCTGTTTTCTTATCCATCGTCTTACCTTACTTCTTCTTAGCCTCTTTACGACGCACGTGCTCATCAGCGTAACGTACACCTTTACCTTTATAAGGCTCTGGTTCACGGTATGAGCGGATGTTAGCAGCTGTTTGACCAACTAACTGCTTGTCTGCGCCTTTAACAACAATTTCAGTCTGGCTTGGAGCTTCGATAGTGATACCTGTTGGGATCTCGAAGTTCACTGGGTGAGAAAAGCCAAGGGTTAAATCTAATGTATTACCCTTAACTGCCGCACGGTAACCAACACCTACTAGCTGTAGTTTCTTCTCATAACCATCGTTAACACCAACAATCATGTTGTTGATTAGCGCGCGTGCAGTACCAGCTTGAGCCCAAGCATTAGCAACTTCACGAGGAGCTGTAGTGATAACGTTGTCGTTTAGTGAAACTTCAACCGCATCGTTGATTGTGCGAGTTAATTCACCGTTCTTGCCTTTAACTTTGATGTCCTGGCCGTTAATTGTAACTTCAACACCGGCAGGAACATTGATTGGAGCCTTCGCTATACGAGACATAGTTCCCCTCCGATTAAGCTACAAAGCCAATGATTTCACCACCAACGCCAGCGGTACGCGCAGCGCGGTCTGTCATCAGGCCTTTAGAAGTTGATACGATAGCGATACCTAGACCACCCATTACCTTAGGTAATTCGTCACGTCTCTTATAGATACGTAGACCAGGGCGGCTAACACGCTGGATGTTTTCGATTACAGCTTTGCCTTCGAAGTACTTAAGTTCGATAGTCAATTCTGCTTTTACGTCACCAGATACTGCGAAGTCAGTGATATAACCTTCGTCTTTAAGTACCTTAGCTACAGCTACTTTCAGCTTTGAAGTTGGCATTGAAACAGATACCTTCTTCGCAGACTGACCGTTACGGATACGTGTGAACAAATCCGCAATTGGATCTTGCAAGCTCATGTCTTACTCCCGTGATTCTATTACCAACTAGCCTTTTTAAGGCCAGGAATTTCACCGCGCATCGCTGCTTCGCGAACTTTAATACGGCTTAAGCCGAACTTGCGAAGGTAACCATGAGGGCGGCCCGTGATGTTACAACGATTACGTTGACGTGAAGGGCTAGAATCGCGTGGTAAAGACTGTAGCTTTAACACTGCATCCCAACGCTCATCATCAGATGCATTAACATCGCTGATGATAGCTTTTAACGCAGCACGCTTTTCAGCATACTGAGTAACTAATTTAGCACGTTTTACGTCACGTGCTTTCATTGAATTCTTTGCCATAACCCTACCCTTACTTTTTGAATGGGAAGTTGAACGCTTCTAACAACGCACGGCCTTCGTCATCTGTTTTCGCAGAAGTAGTGATTGTGATATCCATACCGCGAACGCGGTCTACTTTATCATAATCGATTTCTGGGAAGATGATTTGTTCACGTACGCCCATAGAGTAGTTACCGCGACCGTCAAAAGACTTTGCGCTAACACCGCGGAAGTCACGAATACGTGGCATCGCGATAGAGACTAAACGCTCTAGGAAATCCCACATACGCTCGCCGCGTAGGGTTACTTTACAGCCAATTGGGTAACCTTCACGGATCTTAAAGCCAGCAACTGATTTGCGTGCTTTCGTCACTAGAGGCTTCTGACCAGAGATTGATTCTAGGTCTGCTACTGCGTTTTCTAGAATTTTCTTGTCAGCTAGGGCTTCGCCCACACCCATGTTAAGTGTGATCTTTTCGATCTGAGGGACTTGCATGACAGAGCTGTAACCGAACTTCTCTTGAAGCTCTTTTACCACTTTGTCTTTGTACACTTCATGCAGTTTCGCCATCGTCTACTCCAACTATTAAATAGTTTTACCGGTAGACTTGAAGAAACGGACTTTTTTACCGTCTTCAAATCTAAAACCTACACGATCCGCTTTGCCAGTTTCGGCATTGAAAATCGCTACGTTTGATACGTCGACTGACGCTTCTTTCTCAACAACACCGCCAGCTTGCTGTAGTTGTGGTACAGGCTTCTGGTGTTTCTTGATGATGTTAACGCCTTCAACAAATACTCGGCCAGTTTCAGTAACAACTGAAAGCACTTTACCGCGCTTACCTTTGTCTTTACCGGCTAGTACGATTACTTCGTCATCACGACGGATTTTTGCTGCCATGATCGACTCCTTATAGTACTTCTGGTGCTAGTGAAACGATCTTCATGAACTTTTCAGTACGAAGTTCACGAGTCACAGGGCCGAAGATACGAGTACCAATAGGCTGTAAGTTATCATTTAAGATAACAGCCGCATTGCTATCGAAACGGATTAAAGAGCCGTCTGGACGACGTACGCCTTTTTTAGTACGCACTACTACTGCGTTTTTAACATCACCTTTCTTCACTTTGCCGCGAGGAATCGCTTCTTTAACAGAAACTTTAATGATGTCGCCAACCGCTGCGTAGCGACGGTGCGAACCACCAAGGACTTTTATACACTGCACTTTGCGAGCGCCGCTGTTATCAGCAACGTCCAGCTGAGTTTGCATTTGGATCATCTTAATGACCTCCGGTGTAGTTACAACTCGCCTAGATTTCGTTCAAAATCAAGGCATTTAGGTTAAATTCCACTCAAAAAACTGTGATTATGTCTTTCAAGGGCGGGCAATTGTATCAGCAATGTCGCATCAAAGATAGTTCAATTTTTAATTAATTTAACGCGTTAACATGACGTACCGATTACAGTTTGAGGATATGGCGGCAAGCAATCGAGAATTCAACCACTTGCGCAAATATTAAACAAAGTTTACAGCGAAAATTTTATTTCGATTATTGTTTAGGCATATCGCTTAGTAGGCTGTGAACAAGAATTTCTCATCCTTTTCTCACAAACAAGCTCAAGCTTTGAGCAAACAGCTATATGGAGCGACGAGAGAATTTTAGAAATCGTCAAGTCGAGATAAATCTCGACCTACGGCTCTCTTTTACTTTTGATGTAATCACCCACATTGCTTACGGTGTCTAACCAATAACCGTTTTTAGGGTTCTGTGAGAAGTCGAGATAAATCTCGACCTACGACTCTCTTTTACTTTTGATGTAATCACCCACATTGCTTACGGTGTCTAACTAATAACCGTTTTTAGGGTCCTGTGAGAAGTCGAGATAAATCTCGACCTACGGCTCTCTTTTACTTTTGATGTAATCGCCCACATTGCTTACGGTGTCTAACCAATAACCGTTTTTAGGGTCCTGTAAGTAAGGAATAAGCTGGTCTAACATTTTGGTGTCGACGGTGTACATGCCTTTTTCGCCCACCTCATGTCCAGCAAGAATTATCCAACTGTTATTCGCCCTAAGATGCTCCAGTAGCCCTTTTAGTTCTTCAAAGCTAACACCGTCCATCCTGATTCCGGTGAGTTGCGCAAAGTCAGTATAAGTTGGGTGGTTAGCGGTTTCATCTAACCACGTGCGGCCACTGTCAAAATGCTTCGCAATCACAGGCACATAACTTTTTACTTCAGCGCCGCGACCAACAAAGGTATTACCACAAGGGTATGCAAAGCTTCTAGGTGTTACGCCCAAATGCTTTTCAATATATTTTGTGGTGCTTACTACATCCCGTTCTATGTAGGCCAAATCAACCTGTTCGAGTCCTTTGTCCTTTTCCCTTAGCCAGGCAAAGTTGCCCGTACATAAGTGTTCACTGGTGTGATTACCTATTTCATGCCCCTGCTTCACAGCGGCTTGCCACAATGCGAGCTTTTCCTTCACCTGTGGTGGCATAACATAAAATGTGCCTTTCACCTTGTGGCGATTGAGTTGCGGCACTCCCACATCAACTTGACTTGGTCTTGCATCATCAAACGTAAGGCTTATTGCGTTACGAGCGTTATTGGGGTAACTAAAGGTTTGTTTGTTATCTGCCGCTATACTAGACGTATTCACGAGCAGAGCGCTTGCCATCATGGCGGCCAAACTGAAGTGAGAAACTAAATTAGAAGATAACTTTGCCATTTGTTTGTCCTTATTGTTATTTATCCTTATAACCTACATGCGGCTGTGAGTATGACAAAGTGTTAAATTTTCAACTTGTTATTTGCGACTAAGCCCAACGCAAATGGTACTAATTTAGTATTTTTAGCGATACACTAACCCCAATAATAAAAGAGAAAGACAGCGCTGTGTTGAAGTTAGAAGAATACTATCAGGACGTGATCTTGCTCGCCGAAGGCGGAATGAGCAAAGTGTACCTTGCTACCGACAAAAAATTAGGCCGCCGAGTGGCGGTAAAGGTGATATCACTAACTCAGCACACGCAATCAGATGCACTCAACGAAGCCCGCCTGTTAGCGCGTTTTAACCATCCAAATATAGTACAAATTTATGATGTATTTGAAAGCGATGGGCTAATGGCTTTGGAAATGGAATATGTGCAAGGTGCAACTTTACAGCACTACACAAAAACACACGTATTAACTACCGAGCAAAAAGTCGAGCTACTAAGCCATATTGCCGATGGCCTAGCCTCAGCTCATGGCCAGAACATTCTTCATTTAGACTTAAAACCTGGCAATATACTGGTTAATGAACAGAGCATAGCCAAAATTGCCGACTTTGGTATTTCACAATTAGAAGACAACCAAGCCTCTCGTCCACATACCAGTTACGGTAGTCTCACAGCAATGTCACCAGAGCAACTTCGTGATGAAACGCTAGACAGTCGCAGTGACTTATTCTCATTTGGGCTAATAGCTTATCAATTGTTAGCAGGACATCATCCTTATTTCGAACAAGCTGACGATGGTAGTGACAAGTCTATTGCTGAACAGATCAAGTTCCAGCCATTAAAAGCCAGTGCTAAACGTATTTTAGATATTCCCCCTGCACTGGCACAGCTCATTGATCGCTTATTGCAATACGACAAAAACGCTCGCCCAAGTAGCGCGAATGAAGTCAGTCAGCAGCTAAAGCAAATTTTACACGCCTTTAGCTACGATAACAGCGAAGCGACAGTGTCACTTGAACAAATAGAGCTACGAGATAGAGCCAGAGAGAAAGCCAAAGCACGTAAAAAGCAACTAGGTATTGCAGTACTTTTCACCTTTTTAGTGTGCTTAGCCGTTGGTGGGTATTGGTATTGGCAGGAAACCAAACCCAAGGTTTATATTGCAGCGCTACCGATAAAATTCACAAACTCTTTTCAACTACTTGAAGCGCATCAACAAAACATCGAGTTAGCAATTAACGACGCACTTAAACAACATTTTTTAAGTAATAATGATTACGTCTTCATTTCAGACAGTGAAGTAGAGCAAACACAAAAGTTTATTGGTGTTGAAGCACCATTAAAGGCATTGGGGCGAGCGTTAAATAGTAATGAGCTCATTACGATAAAACTAGACTGTAATATTCAAAGCTGTGACATCGTTATCGACTTAGTTGATGCGTCTAATGGAGCCTTAATTAGTAGTGCGCGAACGATGACATCGAGTGAAAACTACAGTCGTGTTTTTGCTATTACAGCCTCGGCCCTCACTTCATTAACCGGAGGCTCAACTGATTTAGCCACTAGCAATAAAACATTACTGAATAACTACGCCACACTGCATAATGCTAGTTTAGTAAAAGATGCGGACCGCGCTACGATATTAAAAGAGTTAACAACGCTGATTGATACTGCGCCGGACTTCCTGCCGCTGTATTCACTTTACTCTGAACTCGCGACTCAGTTGTATGAAGATAGTTCAAATGATCAAATACTTCTAAACTGGGAACAAGTATTACAGCAAGCCCCCAAGAGATTAAAAGCAAGTACAATTATTCAAGGTTCCTATCTCGATTTTTATGCGTTTGCAAAAGACAAAATCCGTGCCAAAGGAACCTTTTTAGCCATTCAGAATTCAGCCAAGGACGAGTATCAAAAGCATGCACTTATCAGCATCTACTATCATTTAATAAACGATTACGCTTCGGCACTTCATCACACTGAGCTTGCCTATGAACTTAGACCGACCTTAAAAGTCATCCGCAATGCAGCTCTGTTCAACATGAAGCTTGGCCAGTATGAAGAAGCCTTACCTTACTTACGGGCAGCCAGCCATTACGGCCCTGATAACCTGAAAACACTGAAGGCCATTGCCGATATCTCTCTTCTACTTGGTAAGCTCCATGACGCAGAAAAATCTTATCAGGCTCTAGTTAAGCGCTCATATACAAGTACGGCTACCTTTAATAATTATGCCATTGTATTGATGCTATTAGGTGATTTAGAGCGGGCACTAGAGTTTGCTGAACGAGCCTCTCAGTTGGCGCCCAGCAATGTAGAAATCTTACTTAACTACGCAGACATTTACTCACTAATGGGTGAGAAGGCGAAAGCCAGTGAAGTGTATCTGCAAATTTTAGCCAGTGATCCAGCAAGCCAAGTTGAAGTCGTGCGCATCCAAGCTTTAGCACACCTAGGTAAGCACCAAGAGGCATTAATAGCAATTGATGAATATTTGGCTGAGTATCCCGATTCAGCTGAAGCTTTTTACGTAAAATCGTTAATTCAAACCCTGATAGAAGAAAAGTATTCCGCGATGGCTTCACTGAAAAAAAGCATTGATTTAGGCTGGAGCCCGTCTTTTTATCGCCTGTCATGGTTCAGGACACTATGTCACTCGCCATCACTTGAATTAAGAATTGGCACAGAACATTTTACCTATCTGTGCCAAATGCAAATTACGAATTAACCTGGACCATCTGGGTTGTCAATTATCACCCTTGGATCTTGAGAGAAATAACGCACAGCACCATTTGCGGAGTCATATTGAGCAACAAGTCTGAACTCAATATTCGAGTTGTTATTGTCTACGAGTGTAACAACCCTCGCATCAGGGTTAGCTGAAAGCGCTTTGATATCATTTTCACTTAGCGTATTCGCAACATTCAATGCTTCAATCTTCACCTCAACCGTTGACTCATCTTTTAATGTGCTTGTAAGGTTATAATTGAAATTGTCTTGCGCTTCGGTAAAAAAAGTACCGTTTTCAGCAAAGCTCCAGCCGGCTTCATCAGTAACGAGCTTATAAGTTAGAACAGCGCTTTCACCCTGAGCTAATTTAAGTTCAACTGGTTTATCGTCATTTGAAAATATCCAGTTACCCTCAGCTTTTGGGGTCACCGTGTATTCGAGTAAAGTAGGTGTACTCATTCTTTTATCCTTCGTTTGTTTATAGAGCTATTCGCATCTATCTAAGCACATGAATAGCAGTAATTCTATTACAGCTGGTTACAACTTATAGGCATAAGTCATCATAAGCTCACTATAACTGCATATAGATAATTCACTCGCGATAAATATAGAACAAGGGCTACCATCGGCAAGCCCTTGTTTAGCTGAAATTGATTTAAAACAAACAGATGAGCTGTTTATTGAAGCGTCATAAAGATCTATCCACCAAACAAACCTTTAAGTTTGTCTTTTACCTTATCCTTAACCTTGTCTTTGGCTTTGTCTTTTGCCGCTTCTTTTAGGTCTAAGCTAGTTTCAACTTTGTGGAATGGACCTTTGATCCGCACCGGAATTTTAAAACCGGTACTGTCATCGCTGCTGGCTTGCCCTTCAATGGTATCAACAATTCCAGTCACCACACGATAATCAACTAAAGTTTGTGGTAAATCAACGGTGCCCTTGCCTGTCACTCGTAGTAACGGGCTTGCCAACGAGAAGTCATCGTTTTGACCTACACCTTTGGTAAAGACAAAGGTGCCAGTCATGGCTGAGAAGTCGGTTTTTTGATCTGGGTCGAAATTAGCATTGAGTCCTTGCGATACCGAAGAGAAATCGCCTTTGAGCATCTCTTTGCCCTTACGGATCATCTCAGCAAGGTTTGCGCCTTTTACGCCACCATCTTTGAACTCAAAACCTAATTTACCACCAAGGGCATTCACAAATTGCTTTTGACTGACACCTTGTGTGTTTAACGCCCAATTAAGACTACCTTTACCCAATACTTTGTCAAAGCCAATGGCATCAGTCAGTAGTGGCTCGGCATTAATTGCCGTTAACGCAAAGTCAGTACTGATGGCATAAGGTTTTGCTGCTGCATTTACAACGACCTTACCTTTACCCTGACCTTCATAGGCTTGGAATTTATCTAGGCTCAGTGTTGCCTTACCTGAGTTAAGTACTAGACTGATTTGGTTTTCGCCAAGCTTAATTTCTCTCGCACGTAGCCCTGTAGAGGTGATCTTCACATTCGCATTGAGGCTATTAAGTGCTGACAAATCAATTGCAGTGTCATCCCACACGATAGGCTGTGCTGGTGCGCCTTCTGACTCAGGTTGCGTTTGTGATTTTTCCACAGGTTCTGGCAAATAAGGGTTAAGATCTAACATGCCAAGGTCAACACTCGCGGTAATATCAGGCTTACCTGAGAGGGTGACTTTACTTTGACCTTTTATTACCAATTCGTCCAAGGTTGCCTCTAAGGCATTGAGAGTAAAGACTTGCCCTTGCATCGTCATTTTGGCGTTTAGGCCAAAGTCGTTGAACGCATTTTCTTTGGCTTTTAGATCAACGCCCTGCCACTTAGCTAGCGCTTTTACCGAGTCGCCAGACAAGGCTAATTGACCGCGAATGGTTTTACCTTGCTCTGCAATTTCACCTTTATAGTCAAGGTTGAACAGCGCTGATTTTACTTGTTGTTCAACATTAAAGGTTTCACCTTCGATCGCCTTTGCTGGATTATCGAGTGTAGTAACTAGGTTAAAAGTTTGACCTTGAAAAGTCAGCTTACCGTCGACTTCTAATGGTTGGTACAGTGACGATAACATCACGCTAATGTCTAAATCAGTTACCTGATATTCAGCGCCTGTCACACCGTCAAGATAAGTCACCGAGCCACCATAAATCGCCACTTCGCCAAGGCTAACATCTAAGCCTTCCGGTAACTGCATATTACCTTTTGAGCTGGTTTGCGCCGTGGGCGTGTTTTCTGCACTGGTGGGTAGCAACTGCCAGTTAGCATTACCTTGTTTGTCGGTTTCTAGAATAATTTTAGGATTATTTATCACAAAGCGCTCAAGCTTAGCTTCGCCTGACAGCGCACTTAACCACGGAATATGTACGGCAAGTTGCTCCATGGCGAACATATCTGGGCGACTGCCCGTTGCCATGTTGGCAAATCGCACTTGGTTTAGCTCAATGTGCAGCGTTGGGAAAATACCGATGTCAGAGTCGCCATCGATCGACAGTTTTCTACCTGTCACTGACTCAACCTGTGACGTGACTTGGTCAATAATTGCCTGTTTGGGGATTAAAAACGGGGCTGCGATAACAAGAATAATAATAAGCGCGACAATGGCGCCTACGATTTTAACTAGCCGGTTCATTGCTTTTCCTTCGTAAGGCTTGGTTCTCTTTATGATAACGGCTGTAGTCGAATATACCATGAATAAAGGCAAATAATTTGTACTGAGCGATTGCAACCTTTTGACTAATCGGTATGATCCTCGCCCTTGCCAGTTTTTAGCATCATTAGCTATATTTTACTGGTTGGTTTATTAATCAAACTTGGAGTATCTAACCCGCATGAAGAAACTGCTCATATCACCGTCAAACATGGCCTTGGGCGAACAAGAAAGTCAGATTTATCAAAATATCCTCAAACAGGCCACGGAGATCAGCCTTAATCTGATGGCGGTTAAAGTGGAAAATCACCCTGAAGATTTTCTTGGTTGGTGTTATGAACTGCTTGATGTGGCGAAAAATCGTATCAATTTTGATTTACTGGATGACCATCAATTACCTACAGTGAAAAAGCTACAAGATCTGCTCATCGCAGCGATTAGCTTTTTACAACTCAAAACGTTACGCATTGCGCCTTGGCCTATGGTGGCTGCATTTATTGCTAGTCACAAAGAAGTGATTGCACTAGATGAGCAATTAAAACTGATTGAGTACCTTAAACCAATGCGCAGCACTCCACTTAAAGACATGATCAAAGAAGATCGCCTCGCCTTTAGCGGTAAGCATGCTGCAAATTTAGATACCAGCGTGTATCAGTTTGACGTGGAGTGGTTTGCCTCCACCAAAAGTGCAAAAGGCTTTCACCAATTATTAGACGACCTTCCGGGTGCTTTTGATGAAGCGCTAGCCGCAATCCCGGCAGAAGGTGACGTGACGCTCGAACATTACCAGTCATTTATGGTGGGGTATTTAAGCGCTTTTGCTGGCAGCGAGGAAAAGCCAACGCTTGCACCAGCTACTCGCCTATTAGCAATGCGTCGCCCTGATGTGTTCACTCCAATAACCTCGAGCAAGCTTGACGCTTTGTGCCAAGCGCTTGGTGTTGCTAAACTTAACAATCGCGATTTTGAGCGTTACTGGACCGATGTCGTCAGCACCATTAAAGCAATGCCATGGTATACGATGGCCGCTCCTGTGGATGAGTTTGAAACGCAACTTGCTGAAATTAAAGCGCTGCTACCATGCCTGTTTTATTACGCGGATAAAGACACCGCCACTAACTCCAATTACTTTAAGCTGCTGCATAAACCTCAGCGCAACGGCACCAGTGGTGGCAAAAAAACAGTACGCCGCGGTAAAGAGTCAGCAGAAGTGTTAGTCGACCGCGCGCTCGCGGATGAGTCTATTCCAGAGCATATTCGCACCAAACGTGACTCGATAGTCGCTGAAGTGGAAAAAGGCCGCAGTGTTGATGAAACCATCAGCCTAATGCGCACCATCTTTGGATAACTAACCTAAACTTCAATAACGGCTAGCGCAATCCATAGCTTGCATTAATATCGTGCAAGCTATGGTACTTTGCACCAGCCATGTGCAACATTTATGCAAATCACTCTGTCCTACTTTCGAAACTCAGAAATTAAATGCTAATATTTTTAATAACATAGAATAAATTCTCCGTTATTTTCCGACATTGGCCTCCCCCTTGCACTTACTCTTTGCAGAAAATGCAATGACAACAACCGAATAATAACTCTGCGTTCAATGGGGAAAACAGAATGAAAAACAAACCTTTGCTTATGCTACTCGGCGGCCTGACTGCGTGCTTTTGTGTCTCTGCTCAGGCGGAAGTGACCGCGAATATTGCGGCAAGCTCAAATTATTACTGGCGTGGTATCACCCAGACTGATGACGGTGCAGCGGTGTCTGGCGGCTTGGATTATAGCAATGAGTCAGGGTTTTATGCAGGCACTTGGGTCTCTAACATCGACTTTGGCGACTCCGCCAGTTACGAAATGGATCTGTACGCGGGTTACGCTGGCGAAATCAAGGGCATGAGTTTTGATTTCGGTTATATCCACTACGCCTATCCCGATGCCAGTGGAGATATTGATTTTGGCGAGATTTACGCCGCGCTTGGCTGGCAATACTTTACGTTTAAACTCAGCCACCTAGCCACAGCGCAAAGCGACTCAACCACAGAAGAAGACATGCTATATGCCGAAGTGTCGGCCAGCTTCCCCATTTTTAAAGACAGTGAATTAACTCTACATATTGGTCGCTCCAGCGGAGATACAGTGCTTGAGTGGACAGGAGAAGACGACGCTTATATGGATTACGGGGTGAGTTTATCTACGCAAGGTTTTACCTTCGGATTAGTAAAAACCGACCTAGACAGTAGTGACGATATTAAAGCATACGTAAGTTATGGATTAGATTTTAATCTGTGATGACCAAAGGTGAGCGGTCCTGTGACAGCCGCATCACCTTATTTTTTACTTGCTGCAACACGTAGGGCCGAAAGGCCCTTTTTTTAATTCTTCAACATTCTGAGTTTGGAACATTAAAAACGTACTGTAATTCATTGCGAGAATTGTAAAAATGAATTGTGCAACCTGTTACCTTACTGCTGTCTCCAGACTCTAGCGGAATTCCACCTGGATTACCAAACCGAGTCGCCGAACCATCCTTAAGTTTCAACTGTCCGAACTGACTTAATTTTTCTAGCTGGTATAAAACACACTCATTAGTAATTTCTTGCGGCCCATGAAGTGCTTGCAATAGCGTCGTAATTCTTTTCCCCCCAGCAACTCGCGAATGAGCTTTATTCAACTTAATACCCAGTAAAGGTACATTTTCAGCATCCCAACCGATATGATCTATGCTCAACGCTAGCACATCACGAAATGAGCTAGACTCTTCATTTTCATAAAACGTCTTAGCATAAACTAGCGGTTGCTCATGTTCAGGTATACTGACTGACACACTCGCTCCAAAATGAGATAGACTCACGGAACCTCCAGTGAAACGCGCGCCTTGATAAATTCTCTTATTAACATCAATACCGTCACCCATCCCAACTGTAATCTCAGCCAACGCAAGCTCCTCCAGTGCCATCATTTTTGAGGGGTCGAGCAAAGTTGCTAGCGCAGAATTTGATGGGCACGATTGTTCTGGCTGCTGAGCCTGACTACGCACGTTTGACAAACCATAACGACTCACATTCTGACTTGAGGTAGTTGCTAGTACGTGCTTCATCTCTTCATAAAAACTGGCCGCCTCTGCAAAGACCTTTTTTTGTACTTCCGTTAACGAAAAGGCAGTCACTTTGACATCATAGGGTAAAAAATCTTCATGCGTAACCCAAAAACCGTAAGTCGTTCCACTTGAAGGGTGTACAAGAAAAACCTGTTTTTTTGCAGAAGTACACTGCATGTTTTCAGGGGTCATAGGCGCGCTAGGTTTTAATGGATAGCAGCTTTTTTGTGGTGCATAAGTTTTAGCCATTTGCTGAGCTTTACTTTCAGATGTACATAAGCTGCAAAACTGGCCTCGATAATCAGACGCACTCGAATTCGCAAATACAGGTCTGGTGGCCAATATGCACATCAAGAATAGCACCGCTGAGATTATACATTTCATTTATTTAACTCCTTTTTAGAAATGAAAGTACAAAATAATCAAAAGAAGAGACAATATACAAGTAGTTTGAGATAAGTATTAAAGTTCAAAAGTCGTGCTCTCAGCTACTGCGAAGCTATCTATGTTTACTAGGAAAAACTTCGCTATTCATTTGTTCTAATTGATAAATTTTTAACAAACTACGATACCTGGGGTTTGAATGCAACTGATATTATAACTGGCTCAAATTTATTGCCGTGGTTTGCCCCAAATAACTTCAGGGCAAACTAATCGGTTATGGTACGCTATGCCCGGTGGACGCCGTCCAAATGCGATACCACTGCTCGCGACTCATGCTAAGTGACTGTGAAGCAAACGCGCTGGCAACTCGAGTGATATTTCCCGTTCCAAGCACAGTGGCAGGTTTCGATGGATGCATGGCAAGCCATGCGTAGATCACTTGATCAATTTCAGTGCTACCAATCTCTTCACCCACTTGCTGTAGCACCGCACGCAGTCGTTCGGCTTTTTCATCTTCGCTGGAGAATATTCTCCCCCCTGCCAGCGGCGACCACAGCATAGGATTCATGCCTAGTTGTTGGCACTGATCAAGCGTGCCATCGTCAAGCGCTTTCATCTCATAAGGTGAAAACTCAATTTGGTTAGTCACTAAAGCGAAATCGAGTCTCGATTGCAATAAGGCAAGCTGGCTCGGTGTAAAGTTCGAGACCCCAAAATGCAGCACATCGCCGTTTTGTTTGAGGGTATTAAACGCATCGGCAACTTCATCAGCATCCATCAGATAATCCGGGCGATGGATCAACAACACATCTAACCTATCCGTGCCGAAATGCTTTAGTGACTGCTGCGCTTGGGCAATGATATGCGCCTTACTCGAATCATAGTGGTTCGCCTTTCCCGCTAGTCCCAAGCTTGGAAATGCGGGCTTAATGCCACATTTAGTGATGATCCGAATGTGCTCTCGAATGCTAGGCTCAAGCGCTAAGGCTTTGCCAAACTCCGCCTCACACTGATACTCACCGTAAATATCAGCATGATCAGTATCGCGTATTCCAAGCTCAATCGCTTGCTTTAAAAAGCGTAAATTTTCTTGCGGCGTAATTTGCCAATCTAATAGCCGCCAAAACCCCAATACTAATGGGTCAAGTACGCGGGTGTTTGAGTTCATAACGTAATTCCTACTGTTGCAGCCACTTGCTTGGCTTTTTCGACAGCACTTTCAGCCGAATCTGAGCGCGCTAACGCCACACCCATTCTACGCTTGCCACTCACCTCGGGTTTACCAAACAAACGAATATCCGTTAGTGGCTCTGCAAGCGCTTGTGCAAGATTGTTGAACTGTAGCTGTGTTGATTCCCCTTCGACAAGGATCACGCTAGATGCCGATGGCCCATTAAAGTGAATAGTGGGGATAGGCAAACCTAAAATTGCCCGAGCATGCAGCGCAAACTCACTTAAGTCTTGCGAGATAAGCGTGACCATGCCGGTATCATGTGGCCTTGGTGAGACTTCGCTGAAGTAAACTTCATCATCCTTAATAAAGAGCTCAACGCCAAACAGACCCCGACCGCCCAGTGCTGCCGTGACTTTTTCAGCCATCGCTTTACTGCGCTCTAGCGCGAGTACTGACATCTGCTGCGGCTGCCAACTTTGCTGATAATCACCATCTTGTTGCACATGTCCAATTGGCTCACAAAAACTCGTGCCATCAATGTGGCGTACCGTCAAAAGCGTAATTTCGTAATCAAAATCAACAAAACCTTCCACAATCACTCTGCCCTGACCTGCACGCCCCCCCTCTTGAGCGTAGTGCCAAGCCGCTTCGATATCCGCGACACTTTTAATCACACTTTGCCCTTTACCTGACGAGCTCATGATAGGCTTAACCACACAAGGTATGCCGATATGCGCGACAGCAGCATTAAAGTCTGCCAAGGTGTCAACAAACTGATAGGGGGAAGTAGCAAGCCCAAGCGTTTCAGCGGCAAGACGGCGGATCCCTTCTCGGTTCATGGTCAGTTGAGTCGCTTTGGCGGTTGGCACAACCGTGTAACCTTCAGCCTCTAATTCCACCAGCTTATCCGTCGCAATGGCTTCGATTTCCGGCACGATATAATCAGGTTGCTCTTGTTCAATAATCGCTTTGAGCTTTTCACCATCCAACATAGACAAGGTATAGCTGCGATCTGCCACTTGCATCGCTGGCGCATTGTCGTAGCGATCTAAGACAATCACTTCTGCACCTAAGCGCTTAAACTCGATAACGACTTCCTTCCCTAACTCACCGCCACCGCAGAGTAATATTTTGCAAGCAGTTGCCGAAAAAGGCGTGCCCAGAGGTTTGATTTTCATGATGATTCCTTGGTTGGTTTGATACCCCATGGTAGCGACTTTTTGTCATATGCAAAAGCTGAGAAGACGGCAATTCAACTCGAAATCACAAAATACACATTTCAAACACATTCTTTACATATCGTACACAAAGAGCATTTTTATATTTAAAGGATTACTTCAATGACTGCCCAGTCTCCTATTGATTACAGCACTCAGCCGCAGATCTTATTAACGCGCGCACTCAACCAATACGCCAATAAAATCGCACTGGTATTTAACGGTACGCAAGTCACCTATCAAGCACTTGAAGAGCTGGTAACACGGGTCGCCACGAATATTCAGCAACAGGTGAGTCTGAGCCAATCTCAATCGCCTTATGTGGCACTATATCTCGAGCGTGGCATTGATATGGTCGTGGGGATCTTAGCGGCAATCAAATCAGGACTGGGTTATATCCCTATTTCCACGGAGGCACCAAAAGCTCGCTGCGAGTTTATTCTTGAAGATAGCCAACCAGCGCTTATCGTCACCCATGGACATTATCAAGCACTGCCACAATTTGGCCACACACCTCAAGTGCTGATCGACTCTCCTGCAACGCAAGCCTTTGTTACTCCTGATTATAAAATGAGTGATATTGCTTATGTGATCTACACCTCGGGCACCACTGGCACGCCAAAAGGCGTAGAAGTACCTTACCAAACCTTACTTTATTTAGCCGAATCACAAATTAACCGTTTTGAGCTAGACCGATTAGACCGCGTTATGATGTTTGCTTCTTATATTTTCGATGCTAGCGTGTTTGAGCTGCTCGTGCATATCATGTTGGGTCAAACTGTATTTGTAACGACAGAAACCGAGCGACGAGATGCCAAAGCGCTGAGCCAATTGATCTCAAAAAATGCGATTCAATTTGGCGCTATCCCTCCTGCATTGCTGGCTTTGATGGATCCCCGAGATTTGCGCTCGATGCGCAAATTAATCGTTGCAGGAGAAACCCCAAATCTAGAAATGCTATCTCGACTTTCAGAAGTCACGCGAGTGTTTAACGGTTATGGTCCTACCGAATATACCGTGTGCACCTGCGCCAATGAATATACCAATGCCGACTCCGAATTTAATATTGGTCAACCCTTTGTGAATACCAGACTTTATGTGCTAGATGAGCAATTGCAACAAGTAGCCAATGGTGCTATCGGTGAGCTCTATATTAGTGGTGCAGGTTTGGCAAAAGGATACTTAAACCGTCCTGAACTCACAAAGTCTCGATTTATCGCAAACCCCTATTATCAAGCAGAAGTAGACCCTGCGCACTTCGCTAGACTTTATAAAACTGGCGACTTAGTTAGTTTTGACGGTGATAATTATCATTTTGTTGGTCGTAATGACAACCAAATTAAGCTACGCGGATTTCGTATTGAGTTAGGTGAAATAGAAAAAGTTGTTGCCCAACATGAGGCGGTAAAACTTGCAAGCTGCCAAGTAGTACAACGAGGTAATGCTAAGTTCTTGGTGGCATTTATCGTTCCCCATAGTAAACCCACAGCAGACCTTGGACAACACATCAGCCAGTTAGCAGAAAAGTTACTGCCAGACTACATGCTGCCAGATCACTATCAATGTTTAGACGCATTACCCATGACCGAAAACGGGAAGGTAGATAGCCGCGCGCTCGCTAATTACGAATTAAGTAGCCAACAAGACCAACCGCAAGATCAGCTGAGCCAAGAACAACAAGATTTTTTAACACAGTTTCAAGGTTTCTGTTTGCCAGGCCTTGGCTGGCAACAAGATTTTTTCCAACAAGGTGGTGACTCCATTTCTGCAATCAACCTTAGCAACCAGTTATTTCAGCAGCTCGGCTTAAGCGTGCCAACACACCTAATCTATCGCTATCGTAGTGCTGGACAAGTATGGCAGGCAATGCAAACTCAACACTTTGAAACCATTGCGATTCCAAAGCGCGATGCTGATTTTGCTGAGGTCGCCCCGCTATCACTGCAACAACGCGCGATTTGGTTTTTAGCCAAAGCCGATCCAAGTGATAAAGCCTATCATGCAAAGTGTACAATCACCTTCAGTGGTGATTTAAATGTACCAGCACTACAAGGTGCATTACAGGATATCGTTGATAACCATGCGATTTTCCGTACTAGCTACGACTTACATGAGCCACTGCAATATATTGCAAAACACTACCAGCAAGACGTGCCTTACTTTGATTTTAGTGAGTATCAAGAAACACAAGCATTAGCTGAGGTCGATAAACTCGTTAATGGTCATATGAATGATATTTTTGCGATTGACCAATTACCGCTAGCGCGCTGGGCAATTGTAAAAATTAGCGAATATAAACATGTACTTATTCATATTGAACATCACTTAGTACATGATGGTTGGTCTTCTAACATCTTCCTTGATCACCTCTTTAGTTGTTATAAGCAGCGCTTACATGGCGCAAGCCAAGGTACTTTGCCTGAAATCACACAATACGCCGATTACGCAGCCTATCAGCATCAATGGTTAGGAACAGAGCAAGCCGAGTTGCAACGCCAATTTTGGAAAGCACAACTACAAGATGCACCGAGCCGTATTAACTTGCCTGTTTCTCGTCTCGGCGAAACCGCCACCGAACGTGGTCGCGCACACCGAGTAAAACTGCCTCGTTCGCTATGGAACAATTTAAAAGCCTACAGCCAAGCGCATCAGATCACGCCATTCGCCGTCGCCCTTGCGGCATTAAATATTGTCCTTTCGCGCTTTAGTGGCGATCAGGATATCTGTATTGGTTCTGGCGTTGCAAACCGAGGCTACACCAATGTGGATGATACCATTGGTATGCTCGTCAGCACCGTAGTGGCGCGAGTTCAGCAAACACCAGAAATGCCTGTTGAACAACTGGTACAGCATTGTTTTGAAGTCAGTAACGACATGCTGGCCAATCAAACCCTACCATTTACTGAAGTCGTCGCGGACGTAAACCCTGAGCGCATCAAAGGCGTCAACCCGTTATTCCAGATCTGTTTTAGCTTCCATGATTCACCACTCCCAGAACTCACGCTTCCGGGGTTAGATGATATTGAGTATTTCGAGGCGATCAGCAGTCAAGCGGCGAAGTTTGAGATTAATATCGTGGTGCTTACCCGTATGGGGCAAGATCAGGATGATTCGGTCACCATGTTATGGGAGTTTGACTTAAACCGCTACGATCCTTGGTTTATCGATGCCTTGAGTGACAACTTCAGTCATATTCTCGCTCAACTTATCAGTGTAGATGGGCAATTACCACTTGAGCAGTTAAGTTTACAAAACCTTGCTGAGCGCGATGTTCAAGCGACACAGCACCAAAGCCAAGATTTGCTGTCACTATTTACGCATCACGCGCAGTCTCGCAACCAGCAAACTGCACTTATCACCAGTCAAATGGAGTTAAGCTACCAGGAGCTAAGTACTCGATCAGACAGTCTGGCTGCACATATTCTTAAGCAGTATGGCACGCTTGAGTATATCGGCCTATACCTGCAGCCCGGCATTGACACAGTGGTTGCAATGCTCGCCATCATGAAAGCTGGCGCCGCTTATGTGCCGCTATCGCCAAGAGCGCCAGCTGCCCGCAATGCTTTTATTATTGACGATGCTCAGCTCAAGTTAGTATTAACTAACACCATAAGTCAGCAAAGCTTGAGCGAAAATGAGCAATCAAATTGGCCACTGTTAAACTTGGATAATACATTCGCGCCTTGCGATATTGCACTTTGCCGACCGTCGCCTGATTCTGCAGCCTACATAATTTACACCTCAGGTACGACGGGCCAACCTAAAGGCGTTATTCAAAGCCATAAAAATGTTGCGCGTTTGCTATCTGCCAGTCAACCGCTTTACCACTTTAATAGCGAAGATACTTGGGTGCTTTATCACGATACGATTTTTGACTTTAGTGTTTGGGAAATATGGGGAGCACTGTGTCATGGCGGTCGGTTGTTTATTCCAAGCTACGAACAAGCAAGAGACAGTTTTGGTTTTGTAAAACAGTGTGAGCAATTTGCTGTCACCGTCCTTAACCAAACTCCAAGTGCATTCTATAATTTTAGTGATATTGCCATTTCTGCGGGCGCGTCACTTGATAGCCTTCGCACTGTGATCTTTGGTGGTGAGCAGCTCAACTACGATAAACTAGCTCCTTGGTGGCAACGTTTTGGTAAACGTATTCAATTGGTCAATATGTACGGTATTACTGAAACCACAGTACATGTCACGTACCAACCTTTGCACCCTAACATGAATACCCAGATTGCTGACATTGGTGTGCCGCTCAATGATATGCAGGCTTGGGTGCTGGATAGTCAGTTACGTCCAGTACCTGTGGGCTGTCCTGGAGAGCTGTTTATCTCTGGTGCAGGTTTGGCGATTGGTTATTTGAATCAGCCAGAACTGAGCGCTACTCGCTTTTTCGAGCTAACGCTAAATGGCAAACTCACCCGCGTTTACAAAACCGGTGATAACGCCAGACTATTGCCAAACGGTCATTTAGAATATCTAGGTCGTTTGGATAACCAAGTGAAGATCAGGGGGCATCGTATCGAGCTTGGTGAAGTCGAATCCCAATTGCTCAGCTGTAGCGGTGTTAAAGAGGCAGCAGTGATCACCTATACACGCCAAAATCAAACGGCGCTAAGTGGCTATGCTGTGATGGAAAGCCATGCTTATTTTGACGCCGAGCTGTTACTTAATTATCTACGAACGCAGCTGCCAGCATATATGATACCGGATAGCATCATCCAACTCACGGCGATGCCACTAACCGTAAACGGAAAGCTAGATAGCAAAGCACTACCGCTGCCGCAGGTGTTATCATCAAACCAATACGCAGCTCCGCGCACTGCGCTTGAACAGACGCTTTGCCAAATTTGGCAAACCACATTAGAACTGGAACAAGTCGGTATCCATGATAACTTCTATCGCCTAGGTGGTAACTCCATCTTAGCGGTGCAGCTCGTACGCAATGCCCATAAATGGCATCAGATTGCGATCCCGTTATCAGCGATTATTGCCAATCCATCAGTCGCGGCTCTGGCTCAACACCTAAACACCATAGAGTTGAGTGATATCACCCAATCTCAGGAGGCACCTGCCACCACCTCTTCACAGGTGATGGAGCTATAGTCATGGAGTTAACATCTTTACTGAACGACCTTCACGCGCAGCAGTTGCGCGTGTGGGTGTCTGAGCAAAATACCTTGGCACTGGGATATGAGGGTAACGTAGCGCCAACTTTGCTCACAGCACTCAAAGCGCATAAAGCTGAACTATTGGCGCTACTAAGCGCCCACCAGATCTGCTCCGAAACAGCCTTTTTAAGCTGGCCATTATTAAAGCCAGTGCCACTTTCCAATGCCCAGGCAAGGTTGCTGTATGTAGACAAACGTGCACCAAAGTCCTGTGCTTATCATATTCCAATGCTGGTTGAGCTGAATGATCCAGCGCAGCAACAAGACATAACCTCGGCACTAGCACAGCTGCTTGTCCATCACCCGATCCTAACGAGTGTAATTGAAACCGATGCTGAGCATTTTAACTGCCGAGCAACCTTACAACCTCTAGCGGTCGAGTATCACCGTGCAACCACTTTGGCTCATGTACAAACACTGGTAAAAGAGCACATCCACACGCCGTTTGACCTCCATACTCAAGCTCCCTTTAGAGTCTGTATTATCGAGCTTGAGCAAAGGCGTTTTATGCTTTTCCTTTGGCATCATATCGTCTTTGATGCTTGGTCAATGCAAGTCATGTTGCGCGACTTAGTTAGCTTGCTACAAGGAGAAAACATTAAGCCATTAAGCTATTTTGACTTTGCCAAGTGGCAACAAAGGCAAGAACAAAGCGCTGCACACAGTTATTGGCAAACGCAACTTGCAGGCGCTCATGCCACACAAATTGCACCGCTGTTTGCTACACAAACACACGAAACCGAATCGCTCACGCACTATTTTGCACTTTCACCACAGCAAAGTCAGGCATTGCGTGCCCTAGCAAAATCATTAAATACCACGGTGTACAGCGTGTTGCTTGCCCATTACTGTTATATTTTGGCACTTCATAGCGGTGAAACAGACATCGTGATTGGTGCGCCATCGGATAATCGAGATCACCCGCAAACGCAAGAAATGATTGGCTTTTTTGTCAACACCTTAGTGCTTAGAGTGAAGCTAGATTACCGCCAAAATTTTGCCAGCCTCGTGCAGCAAGTTCATGAGACTGTGCGCGCCGCAAAACAATACCAAAGTTATCCTTATGATCAACAAGTTGCCTGTTTGAGTGAGGGCAAACACTCACCTCAGCCAAGCCTGATGTTTAGTGTACAGAGATTTGCCAGCGAGCTTATGGACGAGTTTGCGTTACCATTTTCAGCGGTTGATGCTTTTACTAACGAGTCTTTATATAACCCGATTAAATGTGATTTCCGTCTGGCATTTGATGATAGCAATACAAATCTGCAAGGACAGATAAGTCTTGATCCCAATAAGTTTGATGATGCATTTGCACAGCAATTTGCCCACACCTATCAGCAATTATTGGTACAGCAGTTAGAGCACAGCGACGTCGCTCTTGAGCAATTATCAACTTCTCACCCAAGCACAAAGCCATCAGCAACCACAGTTAAGCAAACTTCAACCCTATCGCTATATCAACAATTTTTAGCCTGCGCCTCAGCAGCTCCAGATGCACCAGCGTTACAAATCAACGATGAGGTTATTACTTACCAAACACTCGCTGCGCGTGTTCAGCACCTGACTGTGCAACTCCAAGCACAGTTAACCCACGAGCAAAACCCTGTTATCGCGCTGATATTTGAGCGCAGTCCAGAGATGATAGTCGCCATATTAGCAACGCTTGGAGCCGGTGCTGGATATTTACCCCTCAATCCAGAGCAAGGCCAAACACGTAGTGAGTTTATGTTGCAAGACAGTGGTGCCAACCTGCTACTTTGTCATCAAGCAACCTTGAATACAGCCATGTGTTTTAGCGCAATCACAGAGGTGCAAAACATTGACGAGTTAGCGCAACAACCAGCTCCTGTTTTCGATATAGATCAAGCGAACTCAACGTGTCATTCATCACTTGCATATATTATTTATACTTCTGGAAGCACCGGTAAACCAAAAGGCGTCATGGTAGAGCAGCGGCAAGTTCAGGCTTTGGTTCAAAGCGCAACTGCGGCTTACAATTTTAACTCAAGTGAAAAAACACTGAGTCTGGCTCCGTACTTTTTCGACGCGTCCGTAGAGCCACTCTTTTTAACACTGCTCAACGGTGCTTGCTGGGTGATCATGAATGAGGCAAGTGCAAACTCGCCAGCTATGATAAGCGAAACTATCGTTAGCCAAAGGATCAGTCACTTAGTCACAGTTCCTGCATTTTTAAGTGCCATTGGTACGCCGCCCGAGCATCATGCACTACAGCGTGTGATCACCGGTGGCGAGCCTTGTGACCGTAATCTCATGGAGGCATGGACGCCTCTTCTTCATATTGAATATGGTCCGACCGAAACCACGGTAACCGCAACAGCAAACCACCAGCCGCTACAATCATGCTATTTCAATAATATTGGCGCACCACTGCCTCATGTTGATATTCAGATCGTTGATGCCAACCTCAAAGCGCTGCCACCCTTTTGTCAAGGAGAGATCCTTATTGGTGGCGCGAGTGTCGCACGAGGCTATGTTAACCTTGCAGAGCAGACGGCGTCGCGCTTTATTAACTGGCACGGAACACGTATGTATCGCACGGGCGATCAGGCGCGGTATCTGGCAAACGGCGAGATCCAATTTTTAGGACGTGCCGATGAGCAGGTAAAAATTCGTGGCTATCGCATCGAGCTACAAGAAATAGAGCACCTACTTAACCTGCATTCGCAAATCAACCAAGCTTGCGTCAAAGTACAGCAAAACAACCATCTCATTGCTTATTTCACTGGCGACCAAACCCTCTCTCACACCGAGATTGTGAAGTGGCTACAACCGCAATTACCAGATTATATGCTGCCAAATGGCATTTGTTGGCTAGAACAATTGCCTGTGCTCGCCTCTGGTAAAGTGGACAGCCGCAGCTTACCAAGCGTCGCACTGGTATCACAGACACCATACCGAGCACCGCGCACGCCATTAGAGCAGCAGCTTTGTGCTCTATGGCAGGCACAGCTTGAAGTTGAGCTCGTAGGCATTGATGATGACTTTTTTGCCTTAGGCGGCCATTCTCTGAGTGCAATGACATTGGTGGCTAAAATGCACTCTAGCTGTAACGTTAACATCAGTTTGAGTCAATTTTTGCAAAGCAAAACGATAGCGCAACTGGTATCACAGCAAGCTAGCAACGCCAGTGAGCCTTTAGCGGTCGCATCAACATCACAATCACTTGACGAAATCATTGTGCCCGCGCAGCAGCAAGCGATGCTCACCAGCGAGCAATTAGCAACACAATCAGGCGCTTTTCATATCCCCTTACAGCTAAAATGCCAAAGTGGGCTACAACAGCAAGCGTTACAACACGCAATCTATCAGCTGGTTGAGCGTCATGCTATTTTGCGCACCCGCTATACTCAACAGCAACAAGGTCGTTGGGCATATAAAGATGAGCAAGGCGTGCCAACATGCAAAACCCTCATAAACACGCCGCATAGTGAATTTATCGCTCAGACATTTGACCTTGAGAATGATGCGCCGCTACGGATCGGACTGTATCACCAAGATGATGAATTTGGGGTGTTACTGGTATTTCATCACATAGCCTTCGACGGCTGGTCGACACAAGTATTGTTGGATGAACTGAACACGCTGCTATCAGGACACACGCTTGCCCCAACCTCACTGCAATTTCGCGACTATGCATATTGGCAATCAACACAACAATACGACGATGCCACCGCATTTTGGCAGCAACACTTGATTGATATTGATGTCACCCCATGGCCAACCGATGAGCCAAGACAGGCTTTGTTTGATCACCAAGGTGAAGCATTCCCCTTTACCCTCTCGGCAACACTAACATGTGAGTTAAGGACGCTGGCAAAATCACATCAGGTATCTATGTACAACTTACTACTGTGTGCTTTTCAGCTCGCATTATGTGCATGGGATAGTCGTGAAAGTATTGTCGTTGGCTCCCCCACCGATAACCGCGACTCGGCATTTAAAGATACGCTAGGTTACTTTGTTAATACCTTACCGATGCCGCTGCGTGTCGACTTAAATAAGAGTTTTTCTGACTACCTAAGACAAAGCCAAACGCTGTTACTTGCGGCGAAATCTCACCAACAATTGCCGTTAGAGTCAATTGCCGCACAACTTGGATTGATCCGAGAGGTGGGTGTATCGCCACTGTTCCAAGTGTTTTTTACCTTTGATCAGTTCTCACTACCAACGGCGCAATATCAACATTTTGAAGTCGCCAGCGACACCGCCCAGCAAAACCAGTATCACCCAGCCAAGTTTGACTGGAATTTGGTGATTAAAGATATGCCAGAACAATTGGTTGGTCAGCTCATTGTTGCTCGCAGTCGTTACCAGTCTTCCCGCTGCCAACAATTTGTGCACTTTTTTTGCCGTTATCTTGAAAATCTCTGTCAGTACAACGAGGAACCTTTACTACAATGCCCTTTGGTTAGTACTGAATATTTACAGCAAGTCATCTCAGAAACACGATTATCACAACCAAATGACGCTTTTTTAGTGCAATTTGCGAAGACAGTAGCAGCGTATCCAGCACGCACAGCATTAAGCTTCGCTGAGCAAACCGTGAGTTATCGCGAGCTAGACTTGTTTTCTGATCACTTAGCAGCACAGTTGATTGCAACCAATGACGAAGGCTCGCCAGTTGCACTTTATTTTGATAAAGGTATAGAAGCTCCCATAGCAATGCTAGCGGCGCTAAAAGCGGGCATGCCCTTTGTTTCACTCTCAGCTAATCATCCCGTTGCTCGTCGCCAAGAGATTATGGCAAAAGCGCAGGCAAAACTGCTCCTTAGCCGCACACCACTCAGCTGGAATGCATTGCCAACACTGACCTTTGATGTACAGACACTACAGCAAAGTGCTCAACTACGGCCATTCTCAGCCAACAATCATGCAACAGACAAGCTGGCTTACCTCATTTTTACTTCGGGGACGACGGGAGAACCTAAAGGGGCGATGCTGTCTTACCAAGGCCTTGCTAACCTCTGCACCGAGAAGCGCAACACCCATAAATTAGAGGGAAATACTCAGGTAGTCACTAGCCAATATGCTGAATATGTTTTTGATGCCTGTATTTGCGAGATATTCCCAGCCCTAGCTGCTGGCGCTAAACTGGAAATCATTCCAGAGCCAATACGCAAAGATCCACAACAGCTGTGCCGCTATCTCAAAGCTAAACAGGTCAACGTCGCATTTATTCCTACGGTATTTATCAATCAGTTTCCAAAGTGGATAGCGGATATTAACTTAACCGTATTGTATGCCGGTGGTTCTCGTTTAGACCCAGTCAGCCACAAGTTGGCAGAGTATCATTTCAATGAATATGGATTAAGTGAAACAAGTGTCACCGCAACACTTAGTGAAGTGTACCCCAATACACCTATCACTATTGGTAAGCCTATTCGTAACACTCGATGCTATGTGTTGGACCCTTTTATGCGGATTTTACCGGACGGTGCGTTGGGTGAGCTATACATCGCCGGTGATTGCGTCGGTTTGGGCTATTGGCAGGCACCAAAGCAAACGGCAAAACACTATGTTGACTATCACCTTCGCTGTGAAAACAACCACTTTTCTGACGAAAAGCTCTACCGCAGCGGAGACTTAGTGCGTAAAAATCAGCAAGGTGAATTCGAGTTTGTTGCCAGAGCTGACAAACAGTGGGATTTACATGGTCACCGTGTTGAGCCAGGCGAAATTGAGTATAAACTCAAAGCGCATCCAGATGTTGACCACGCCGTTGCACACTTACATTTAAGTGAAACAGGCAAAGTGCTGTTGGGTTATGTCGTACTTAACGCTAACACTGAGTGTGATGTGAACGACCTTCGCCAATGGTTGAATCAACAGCTCCCAAGCTATATGCAGCTTGCTGCGATATCACAGATTGACGCACTTCCAATGACAGTAAATGGCAAACTTGATACCGCTCAGCTCATCATTCCAACGCTGCAAGATAGTATTACCTATATCGCGCCAGCAACGGAACTACAACAACAACTCGCCAATGCTTGGCAGCAAGTGCTTGAAGTCTCCGAGATTGGCCTACAACACGACTTTTTTGCTTTAGGTGGCTCATCGATACAGGCAGCACAAGTTACCGCTCTGTGTAGTCAAGCACTCGGCAACGAAATTGCCGTCGCGACCTTACTGACTTACCCACAACTTGACGCATTTGCCACGCAAGTAGAACAACAGCTAAACGCGCTCGCCAGCAGCGAAGACTGCGAATTTGAAATGGAGTTATAACGCATGATCGAATCATTTATTTATGAACTAAAACAAAGTGGGATAAGCGTTTGGCAGCAAGAGGATAAATTAAAAATTGCTAGCAACGTGAATTTACAAGGCCAAGCTATTGTTGAGCAGTTAAAACAGAATAAGCCACAATTGTTACGCTACCTCACAAGGCAAGGCATAGATAGCAAAGCTCGTTTTGATGAACTGTCTATCTTGCCGTTGGAAACGCGAAGCGCTCCGCTTACGCTTGGGCAGCAACAACTACTGTTTACCCAAGAAGTGAGCAACGCGGCAAGTACTTATCATATTCCATGCCTACTCAAAATCGCCAAGCACTGCGATATTGAAAAACTCACAGCAGCAATAGAACAACTGGTGATCCGTCACAGTGCGCTAGATATGGTTGTGGCCTATGATCACCAAGGAAAGACGATACAGCAGCCTGCCAATGAGGCGTTTATCGTGACGCATCATGAGCTTGGTAATCTAAACTTGCATGAGCAGTGCGAGCATTTCTTTAACGAGCCGTTTAGCTTACAGCATTCTCGACCATTTCGTGCCTATGTCATCACCTCAAAGGAGCAGCAACATGTGTTTTTTGTCTGGCATCATATCGCCTTTGACGGATGGTCTTTGGGACTTTTTTTACAAGAATTAACGTCACTCTATGAGGGGGAAAATCGACCTCTGAGTCTACAATTTAGTGATTATGCTTATTACATGGCAACACCCGGCCAACGTGAACGGCAAGCAACAAGTCAACGTTATTGGCAAACTCAATTGGCTGATTTCGAACCATTAAAACTTGCGCAAACTCAGTCGCGCCCATCTACCTTTGATCATCGCGGCGCGATACAGAGCATTGTGTTAGATGAAAGTACGACGCTAAAGTTACAACAAACAGCGAAAACGCACCGCATTAGTATTAATACACTTGGGCTTGCGGCTTGGTATCACACCCTTGCGCTGCTCAGCCATCAACGGCAATTTGTTGTTGGTATTGCGAGTGAAAACCGTCCAGCGGCACTGCAGCAAAACATACTTGGATATTTTGTTAACTCATTGCCGATTAAAGCGGATATCGACATGACGATGTTACTTGAGCGCTGGTTCACTCAAGTTAATCAAGTCGTTAATCAAGCCAAGCAACATCAGGCCTTACCGTTTGAGGCCATTAAGAATAGCTTAGACGTGCCGCTCGACACTAGCATGCACCCGATATTTCAAACGTTGTTTAGCAGTAGTCAGTTTGCCCCTGAGCAACATCATACCTTATGGCAAAGCGTTGACCTTGATCTTACCCAGCAGTGCCAAGCGAAGTTTGATTTAACGTTACACTTGAGCGCAGGGAAGACCACAGAGTTGAGGTTAACTTATGCCACGGCACTTTTTTCCAGTTCATACGCGCAGCAGATCCTCGAGTTATATCAAACGGTTTTACAGGCATATCTAACAGCTGAAAACGCCCAACAGCCTCTCTATAGCCTACCTTTATTGAGTAACACGGCGCAGCAAAAACAATATCAATTAAGTGGAATGCAACACGCCTATCCGAGCGTGGCAAGTATCACCGACCAGTTTGCTGAAATAGTAGCACGCTATCCAGATAAAGCTGCTATCAGTAATCGCCATCAAACCTTGAGCTACCAAGAGCTTGATAACCAAGCCAAGCAACTTGCCAATGCTATCTTGGCAGTCTACCCTGAACCCAAAGTCGTCGCACTCTACATGCGAAACGACATTGAGTTTGTGATTGCCATGTTGGCGGTACTAAAAATCGGCGCGGCATACACAACACTATCGCTCAAAGACCCAGTGGCGCGTCATCAATATCAACTGAGTGATAGTAATGTCGATGTAATTGTCACCTTGCATGAACATAGCCAAACATTGGCAACACTCAACCACAACAATATCGCTGAAGTTTTCTATGATACAAGTCTGGCAGATACTGATATCACGGCGAATTTTGAGCCTATGTACATCGCACCTAGCGAAGTCGCGACGATTATTTATACCTCAGGTACGACAGGAAACCCTAAAGGCACATTGCTCTCTCACGCCGCAATTAGCTCTTTGGCACTCGATAATCATAGTTACCAGCATCAACCCCAAGATAGCTTTATTCAACTCGCAAACCCAGCTTTTGATGCCACTCTATTTGAGATATGGAGCGCATTACTCAACGGTGCAGAGGTGCACTTAGGCTATCAGGACAGCCTTAATTCTGCAGCGCAGCTCAGTGCAACATTGCAGACGTTGAATATCACTTCAATGTTTCTAACCCGCTCACTGTTCGACACTTTGTTGCTGCAAGACGAGCATATTTTCGCTTCTCTGACTCATTTACTCGTGGGTGGTGAAGCATTAACAGAGTCGATGGTAAATAAATTGCTGGCGTCCACATCTTGTCCAAAACACTTTATCAATGGTTATGGCCCGACTGAGTGCACCACATTTACCACAGTGCAAACGATGTCTAAACAGCAGTCTGAGATAGCAATCGGCAAGCCAATCCCAGGGCGAGCAGTGGCTGTAGTCGGTCGCAATAACGAATTACTGCCACTTGGCTGTCCCGGCGAGTTAGTGGTTTGTGGACATGGCGTGGCTGCACGTTACCTCAATCACCCAACACTCAACAGCGAAAAGTTTGTATCCCTAAATCTGTTTGGCTCAATGCAAAAGTACTATCGCACGGGCGACTTAGTATATTGGAATGCACAACAGCAACTGTGTTATATCAACCGTGGCGACCAACAAGTCAAAGTACGAGGCTTTAGAATTGAGTTGGCAGAGATTGAGCATCACCTTAATCAGCTGGCGGATATAGATAGCTGTGCGGTTATTGCCAAAAAGCAGCAGGCTCAGACCTTGCTGCATGCATATTTGGTCATCAAACCAGCGGCCGATCAAGCTGCGGCACTCAGCCACTGTAAAACTCAGCTTACCAAGTTACTTCCTAGTTATATGATGCCACATAGCTTCACTGTCCTTTCGGCGTTACCGTTAACGCTCAACGGCAAACTCGACAAAACTAAGTTGCCAGAACCTGAGCTAAAGCAGCATCAACTCGTCGTGCCACAAACCAACACAGAGAAGGAAGTGCAGGCCATTTGGCAGGATGTTTTAGGCCAGAGTCCACTTTGTTGTGTGACGGCAGTGACTGAGCAAGGTGCCGACTCCATTAGTTTATTAAGCTTTTGTGGTGCAGCAAGCAAGCGTAATTGGCAGCTAACCCCACAACTTATCCTTGAACATCTATCAGTGCAGCAACTGGCAAGATTTATTGATAATCAGACCCGACTTGATTTTGCCACCATGAGTGAAGATCAAGCAATTGACGCTGCGCTTGCCCATGAGCATTTCGCTCCTTCACGTTTTTTTAATGCACCGCAGGGCGAGTTTCTGCTTCACCTCATGCCCGCAGCAGCAACCGCAGATAGCTTTGCACCTCTGTGTGAAAAACTCGCGCCCGACCTGCGCATTCACGCATTAGAAAATATCAAACTGTTCACAGGCAAACACATCAGCTTGCATACTATGGTGCGCTATTATGCTCAGCGTATTACAGAGATATCGCCAACTGGTCCACTTTACTTGGGCGGCTTTTGTGAAGGTGCGGCATTGTCACTGGAAGTGGCGCGTTACTTGGCCGAAATGGGTAGAGAAATTGTCCATTGCTTTTTGATTGACCCCGTCTTACCAAGGCTTACTTCAACAGCGCGTCAGGCCGCTGAAGAAGAGTATATTCGCTCGCAAGACGATGACGCTAAACCCATCGCTCGAGCATTTTTAGACTTTACTCAATACTTTCAAAGCGCGACGGCGTTTACCTTCCCTGTGAGCTTCTTTATCGCCGATCATGTCAGTGATGAGGCCATTCCACTTCCGGCACTGAGATTGATCCATCAAGTGGAAGACATACCTGCGCTGTATAAACGGACGTTTGCGAGTGACAGAAATGGTTTTGAAAATTTACTTGCCAATGCAGACTATATTGCGCTTGAAAGTGCACACGATGAAATCATGACCGACGCTAAAGACTTATCCATCATCGCGTTACACATTAATGCGTTAATGCAACAAACGAATAGCGCCGCAACCACTGTGGAGCAACGCGCATGACTCGTTCACAATTTGCTACACGATACGGCATCCACCTTGGGTTAACTATGTTTGCCAGTATGCTGGTGCTCCCTATTTTTACGCCTTACATGCTGAACTTAGGTCTAGCATTGCAAGATGTGGCCTTAGCTATGGTGGTCATGGCTATCACTATCGTGGTGTGTGAAGTACCAAGTGGTATTGCGGCAGATGCCATTGGTCGCCGCAAAGTATTTTTAGTTTCTTTAGTGTTTGCCGCTGTATGCAACTTACTTTTATTGTTGAGTGAAGACTTTTGGCACGTCTGCTTAGCCATGGCATGTTGGGGATTAAGTCAGGCATCGTTAACTGGCACGCTCAACGCATGGTTTGTTGAAACTTATCAAAAGCTTGAAGGAGACGAACCACTGAATAAAGGGTTCGGTAAAGTGTATGGTATTGGCTATCTTATCGGCGCCAGTGCCGCTTTATTTGCCGCCCTCTTTTTGGCGTTTGCGACTAGCCCAACACAACAGCTCAACCACTTGTATCAAGCCTTAATCTTGGTTTCGATAGCGGTATTGTGTGTGGTATTTGCATGTACTTTTGTCGTGGTGAAAGAGTCAACGAGACCTCAGCAAGAGGTGGTTGAGAAAGGACCGATTAGCCAAGCTAAGGCCATGCTGGCAACTTGTAAGCAAAGTGGTATGCAAAGGCTGCTGTTGGTGATTGTTTTTGCAATTCCTGTTGCCAGTAGCATAGAGAAGTTTTGGCCTGCTCTAGCAGAGCGCTATAGTAGTGCACCAGTTGACTCTATTGCGTGGATATTCCCAGCAATGATGGCGGCTGGGTTTGTATTAAATGGCGTCGCTGCAGCTATCAGCGCTCCGATCTGCTCTCTATTTGGCCAACGCTTAGGGTATGTCATGGCGTTCGCTCATTTCGCCAAATTAGCCTTTGTGCTGTTACTTGCTTGGGTTACGTCACTACCATTACTGATTGTAGCTCTGCTGTGCTTTTATCTTTGTATGGGACTAGCGCAACCAGCACAACTGCAACTACAACATCAACTGAGTAGCGATAACGTGCGAGCCAGTGTGGAGTCAATAATGTCACTGACCACTCGCTTTGGTGGCTTGCTCGGCTCTGCATTAACCGCTTTACTGTTGGGCTACGTCAGCCTGACTATCAGCTGGATAATATTAGGCGCAATTTCACTCGTTGCTATCATGCTGTGCTGCTCGAGCACAATCAATCAACCGGAAGCTGAGCTCGTTGCTGCGCAGTCGTAACAGACTACGCAGCGATGTACATAAAAGCGAGAAGCTAATCTATCGCAACTTTGCCATGCCAAGGAGTATGGCTTTTCAGCTGCAGCGTAAGTTCATCGCCATGCGCTAGGCTCCCTACCCCTTTTGGCGTTCCTGTTAAGACAATATCTCCTGGCTGAAGCGTAAAGTAACGAGCAATGTCCTTTAGCAACTCAGCGATTGGAAAAATCATTAAGCTAGAGTCGCCATGTTGTTTAAGCTCTCCATTTTGCCAAAAACGATATTCAATACTCTCAGCAAAGGTGTTTTCATCGCATGGTACAAAAGGCGTCATTGGGCAACTATTATCATAGGCCTTTGCCCGCTCCCATGGGTGCCCTTGTGCTTTTAGCTCACTTTGTAAGTCTCGTAATGTCAAATCGAGTGCCAGCCCAATTCCAGCGATATGCTTGAGAGGCGCTGGGGTTTTTGCATCAATTTTGGTGCCTACCAATAGTGCAAGCTCGGCCTCATAATGATGTTCGCCAAGTGCGGCGTCCAACTTCATTTCATTATTAAATGGAACTAAACTCGTTGCTGGTTTAATAAACAACAGCGGACTGCTTGGAATAGGGTTATCTAGCTCTTTGGCGTGCGCTACGTAGTTTCTACCAACACAAACGATTTTCCCCGCTGGTAGACTTATTTTATTGTTTTCATTATCAATATGTTGATACATTTCACCCTCTCTGTACGGCCACAAGCTTTAGTTATGGAGCGTACCATAACCAAAGCGTTGAGCTAGCAAGTTATCATATAAACGGTATTATTCCGGTTTACAGACCCAGCGCACCATATCCTTAATTGAGGGTTCCTTGCCATACATCACCATGCCCGCTTTAAACAATCGCCCCGCAGCAACACGGATAAGGTAGCAACCAAGTAATGCGCTGACCAACGCGCATAACACTTGCCAAATGGGTACTTCAATTAACGCCATTTTTACTGGCATCACCACAAATGCGGTAAGCGGGAAAAGACTCAAAATATCCACGGCAAGGCTGCTAGGACTATCAACAATCATAAACGCGATAACAATTGGCAATATAGGGATCATCATAAATCCTGTCTTGCCACTATGGTTAGGATCGTCAATAGCTGCGGCTATTGCTGCCATAAAGGCTGTTGCCATATAAAGACCTACTATCGCAAACAGGGTAAACCAAGGCAACATTGCAAAGTCTATCATCGTAAAGTCCAAGGCTTCGTTTTTTACAACGACTTGTATAAAAGCCATCGCCAACAAAAATGAAAATAACGTACTTAACATAGCCTTTAGACAATGGAGCATTTGACCAAATATTTTGCCGTCAATCCAAGTTTGCGCATTCATACAAGAATATAATTGCTCGGTAACACGCTGCTGCTTTTCTCCGGTGATAGACACGAAGATCTGTCCAAATGACGTAAAAATACCGATGAGCATCAATAGCATCACGCCAAATGCTGTCATCGAAGACTGGTTGTGTGCCTCCTTAACCGCATCCTTGGTGTATTGATTGGAAACGCTCACAGGTTGCTGTAACAAGGCGAGCTGAGCGGCAGATAAATTAAAGCTCTGTGCGAGTTCGTTGCTGTAAAACTGCTTAAGCGCTACCTCAACTTCATTCTGCCAAGACATTTTACCTGTGGTAATCAGTTCAAACTGTAACGCCTCACCCGCTTGGGCTTGAAGTATCAAAATACCGTCAATTTCCTCTTGTTCTAACTGAGTCAGAAGCTCAGCTTTTGAAGCATCAACTCGCTTTAGAAGCAAAGGCTCAGGTAGCTGAGTTAAGTTCATGGCGGATGGTGTTGCGATAACATATTGCTCAGGTTCAAAAAACGAAGTGCTTTGCCAAAAATAGATAAGCAAACCTATCGCCAGCATAATTGCTTTACCGATCAACTCCTGCTTGAGTTTAAAAAAGTACATAAACTCCCATTTGGTCACTTGCAGTATCTGTTGCAGTTTATGAGACATGGGCATTCTCCTGAGATTGCACTTTGCCTTGATGAGACTCGATTGCTTTAAGATAGAGTTGATGCAAGTCCATCGTTTTGGTTTCTATTCCTTGCAAAGTCGTTGATTTAGACAAATCGGCGAGCAGCAAATTAAGCTCTGAGGAGTCACTCAACTCAAACTTAATTTTATTCTGACTTAATTGAGTACACGCAACCTTGTAGTTACCTAAATTGAGCTCTGTGTAGTTCGTTGCCTCACTGAAGCTCACTGTGATATCGATGCCAACACCAACGTCCTGTTTTATTTCGGCTAACGTGCCATAAAGCACGGCTTGCCCGTGATTCATTAACAGCATTCGATCGGCAAGCTTTTCCACCATCGCCATCTGATGTGCGCTTAAAATAACCGTCATGCCTTGTGCTTTTAACGCTTCTAAAAACACCACCACCTTTTCTTGGTTGATGGGGTCAAGACCAGAGAAAGGCTCATCAAGCAATACAACCTTGGGTTTGTGCAATACTGCCGATATTAACTGTACTTTTTGCTGATTGCCTTTTGACAACGATTTCAACCGCTCATGCGCTCTATCACTTAAGTCAAACTGTGTTAGCCAAGACTGAATCTGTGCTAGCGCTGCGTTTTTCTCAACACCGCGTAGCTTGGCAAAATAGAGCAAATTCTGCTGCACGGTTTTTTCAGCGTAAAGCCCTCTATCTTCTGGGAGATAACCTAAACTTTGATGAGGGATTGATTGATATGCTTGCCCATCAATATTCACAGCGATTGTGCCGCTATCTGGATAGGTAAATCCAACCAACATTCTCACAAGGGATGATTTACCCGCACCATTGGGGCCCAGTAATGCAAAGATCTCACCTTGTTTAACGCTAAAACTTAGATTGTCTACTGCTTTTACCGAAACATATTGCTTCGACACCCCTATTACTTGCAATAAATCTGGCATAACTTTCCTTTAAAAACGAATGAGGGCTTTCGAAAAGCCCTCTCCTACCTATATATCCATTAGAGTGACTTGATGTTATCGGCGGTTTTCTTATCAATCAGTTTTACAAACGGATCAACTCCCGCAAATTTCGGTAACTCTGTTACTTTCAACTCAATCTTATTTTCACCCGATGTGATGACGTGCTTTTGTAGATATAACAGCGTTTCGTCACTTTGAATGTTGTTAGGATCGGCAGAGAATAAGGCTATATCAATCTCTTGATTAAGCGGGATTTCTTCTTCGTTACCTTCACCATCTGCATGCTTTTTCGCCGCCTCAACCGTTAAGGTCACCGTATGTAGCTCTCCCGCTTGCGTCGCTTCTTGCACTTCAACACCCGCAAGCTTAAGCTCATACAACGTAATCGCATTGAACTGATCTTCGATAAATACTTGTTCTTGCTCTGAAGCCCCCGCTTTTAAGTAAGTCAAAAAGTCGAGTGTCGTTGGGTAGATATCTGTTCTAAAACGATAGTCATTTAAGAAGCTTCTTAATGCGCTATTGAGTCGCGTTTCTCCAAGTAAATCGTGCAGCGCTAACATCACAACAGAACCTTTATTGTAGTGAATGTACTGCTGACCGACTGTTCTGGATAGCGCCCGCTCTTCATACGGATCAGAACCTCGCCCACTTAAATAGGTGTCTAGTTCATACTTCAAGAATTTACGGAGATTATGCTCGCCGTACTTTTCTTTCATCACCATAATGGCAGAATATTGCGACAACATTTCCGACAGGATATTTGACCCCTCCACATTAGCACCAATCACCTGATGCGCCCACCACTGGTGTGCCAGCTCATGTGACGTCACATAGTAAGGTACATTGATATTGTCAGGATTACGGGTGTCCGTTAAAAATCCAATATTCTCCGAGTAAGGCACTGTATTGGCAAAACTTTGCGCAAAGTCTCGGTAACGAGGAAACTCAATAATACGCATTTGCTTATGTTGGTAAGGCCCAAACTCTCGAGTGAAATAATCAATTGAGTCTTTAGTCGACTGCAACATAGTGTCGACGTTCCAAGCATGATCTTTATGGTAGTAAACCTCGAGCGCAATGCCTTTGTACTCTTCTCGTTTCACCTCAAGATCCATCGACAAGATGTTATAGAAGTGCAGCATTGGAGCATCCATTTCATAGACATAGGTCGTGCGGCCGTCTTTGCTGAATTTTGATTGCAAATAACCCGGCACCATCGCAACTTGCGATTCATCCGTCGTCACCGTTGCGGCGAATGTGACGAAATTTTCAGCAAACAATGGCTCATGATGATAGTGTGTTTCTTCAATCTTATTGCCACGTTTTAGTGGTTCAAGGCTGCGCTGACGACGCTCACTTTTGTCTTGAATTTGCTTATAGATGTTATAACCAAATGTCGGGAACAAGGTCGCGTTATCAATGAAGGTACCATTGTTCACCAAAGTTTCATCATAGCCTCTATCTACAAAGCCAAGCGTTTGGCGTACGACTGACATCGTAATTACACGCTGCTCACTCGGTGTCATTGGTTGTGAAAGCTCAAGCCAAGCATGCTTAAAGGTTTTATCCTCTTCAGCAAGCGTAGCGCCAGCCATTTCAACTTGCCACTCTAATGTATGATCAGGTTTATTGACCAAAAAGCGAGTAATCTCTTTATCTGAGCGGTTTTCAACCAACAGCTTTACCTGCGCTTCAATACGACGTGTCTTTGGAAATATCTCAGCATTGAGCTGTACGTCTAACGTGACAGGTACAGGGTCATCACGATACTGGGCAAATTGTTGCTCATATAGCTCTGCGATATCTTCAGCTTCATCCTGCGTGATAAACTCATTGACCATTTGCGTGTTGTAGTAGATGTAGCTGCCACTGCCCACGAATATTAAAGCACCACAAGCCAATAATGCTTTACCAGCGTTACCTAACTGATAGCCCATCAGTGAAATGCGTGCTTTCAGCGTTTGTCCTGCACCACGAGGCCAAAGTGCATAGCTTAGTGTCGCTAATATCATGCTAAAACCAAACCAGTACAAATTGTACCAATGTGCTGCACTGAGGAAATGACCATAACCATTAATATCTGAGTACGGCACTGGGGAAGTTTCGCCTAAGTGGTACATATTGTGCTCAAAACCAAAGTTGGTCAGGACTATCGAAATAATGAAATAAACGACATATATTCCCATACCCATATACTTGCTTGGACTCATCACCTGTATCAAAAATGCTAAGGTGGTTTGGAAGGCAAAACCTAACACATATAAATATCCCAAGCGCACAATATACTGGGCAAGATCTATCTGTGTCACACCCGACAATAGTTGATAGCTAATGGTGATCAAGCTACCAAATACACATAGCAGCGTCATCACCGCAACTAAGGCTATGTATTTAGAGCCCCAAAATACCCAGTTTGCAACAGGATAAGAGTCAACAATGTCTCCCATTCGCGAATCACGGTCATGCCATACCAGCTCAGCGCTGTAATACACCAATACAATGACCAATAATTGCCAGAAGCTCCCATGGATAAGCTCCACCATTCTAAAGGTCACTGGCCATACTTCTGTGCCATACCAATTAAATGAGCCAACCAGTGCAGGTATTAAGGTTGCCACCGCCAAAATTAATAACACTAAGAATGGGTAGCTTTTAAGCACTTGCTTTACTTCAAAAGTGGTTCTGGTGCAAAAGTGCACCCAACTACTACCTACGCTCGCTTTAAAATCAAAACGATTCAGCAATGCCGACGCTTGGTTACCATCTTCTTTGGCTTTACTCTTAGTTTTTTGTTTTTGCGGTAAATAATGAGAAGTATTTAAGGCTAAAGCACCTAAACTGAGCAGTGCAACTGACATCCAAATTAAGCGGTTATAGAGCAGTTCATCAACTAAGCTAATGACTGACGTATTGCGATCTGCAATGGTCCAATATTCTGATTGCGCCGAAATAGCTGATAGGCCAAACATGTCTAAATACGCAGCAATGGTACGGTATTCAATGTCTGAAAAAATACTATTTGCCACAAGATAAGTCACAAACAAACCCACAGCAACTAAGTACATTGCTATCATGGTTCTAAATTTTTGCGCCACCAGCGCAAATAGGCTCGCCATAAAGAACAGTGAAGGGGCCGCGATGACAAATAGTGGCGTTAGGTAATAGTTGAGTTTATTAGGCCCAATCAGTTCGGTATCTAGCCAACCGACTAAACCACCAATGCCTGAGCCTACCCAGATCCCCACTAAACACATTGAAAATACTAGTAAAGTAACAAGATAAGCGCCGAGAAAACGACCCAATCGGTACTGAGCTAAGTGCAAAGGCTTACTCAAAATAAGCTCACTGAACTTACTTTGATCGTCTCTTATTACCGCACTACCAACAAAGTTAACCACCAAAAAGATGGAAAAAATGGTCATGATGGCAACGGTTTGTAAGATGGCAAAGGGCGAGTTTACATTGACGTTACTGCCACCACCAATCTGTACCGAGTCCGAAACTGAGGCAAAAAAGGTGAGCAAAAATAGAATCAGAGAAGTCACATAAAAGGAAGGCTGACGGACAAAATACCGCAGCTCAAAACGCATCATTTTAAATAGCATCTGCCTACTCCTTACGCTGCTTGATTATTTCGATGAGTATGCAGAGTAGAAAAATAGACGTCCTCTAAATCGGCTGGTACCGCTTCAAAGCCTTCAGGTGCTTGATCAGCAAATACATTAAGTAAGGTCTGGCCCGCGAATAAGCGCTTAGAAATAACCGGTAAGTTTTGCTCTACTTCTTTCGCTTCTGCAAGTGTGACCGACTTACGCCAGATTTTCCCCTGTAGCTGCTCGGTGAGCGCAATTGGATTACCTTCAAGTAAAATTTGTCCGCTCGCCAATACAGCCATATTCGGACATAGCTCAGACACATCCTCTACAATATGCGTTGATAAGATGACTACTTTACTCTCACCTAAGCCAACGAGTAGATTGTGGAAACGATTACGTTCTTCTGGGTCTAGTCCCGCCGTCGGCTCATCCACAATGAGTAAATCAGGGTCGCCAAGCAGTGCCTGTGCAATACCAAAGCGTTGACGCATACCTCCGGAAAATCCGCTTACCGCATTTTTACGGTGATCATATAAGTTAGTTTGTGCGAGCAATCCGTCAACGGCTTCTTTACGCTCTTTTTTATTATTTAACCCTTTTAGGATTGCCATATGATCCAATAAATCATACGCACTAACGCGTTGGTAAACACCAAAGTCTTGCGGCAGGTAGCCTAAACGTGCACGAAGTGCCTTTGGCTCCTTTAAAACATCTACACCATCGAACTGTATAGTGCCTGCATCTGCCGACTGTAATGTGGCAATCGTGCGCATCAACGAAGATTTACCAGCGCCATTAGGTCCGAGCAAACCAAACATTCCCTTTGGAATAGTCAGGTTTACACCTCTCAAAGCATGAACGCCATTGTCATAGGTTTTTGAAAGTCCTGAGATTTCGAGCATTTTTATTTCCTGTCCGGATTTTTATTATTGTCCTTTTTATAACATTTCCCTAGGTTAGTGACAATTAACATAAACATATCAATTGCAAATAAAAGTAAACACTGAAACACTAAGAAGCATTCTTAGTTTACAACACCCAAGGAAAACTAACATGCAAGATCACGCCAACCACCCATTGACGGATTTTATTGAATACCCTCACGAGGAAATGCTAAGTCGTGCGGAAGCATTCTTGGAGAACAGTAAGAGACGTCATAGTATCCGTGCTTTTAGCGACCGCCCAGTACCGCAAGAAATCATCGAAACTTGTATCAAAGCGGCGGGCACTGCCCCTAGTGGTGCAAATCACCAGCCATGGCATTTCGTGGCGATTGGCAGCGCAGAAAAGAAAAAACAGATCCGAGCTGCAGCCGAAGACCTCGAGCGCTCGTTTTACCAAGGCCGTGCGGGAGATGAGTGGCTGGACGCGCTAAAGCCTTTGGGCACAGATGCACAAAAACCCTACTTAGAACATGCACCTTGGCTTATCGCTATTTTTAGTCAGAAAAAAGGTGGGATCCACGCGGAAGACAAAAATACCAACTACTATGTCCATGAATCGGTTGGGATAGCTACTGGGTTTCTTATCCAAGCTCTGCATAATGCAGGACTTGCCACACTGACCCATACACCTAAACCTATGAGCTTTTTAAGCGAGTTGTGCGGTAGAGATAAAGATAACGAACGTCCTTATATGTTATTGATTGCGGGTTATCCAAGTGATGATGCAACTATTCCAGAGCACGCAACAGTGAAAAAATCACTCGCCGAAATCGCTTCCTTTATTTAAAAGTTCGGATCAGCTAACTATCGCTGCACAGCTAGCTGATCACCTTCGTTTAGGCCACTAATAACAATCGTTTTATTACCTGTCTCTTCGCCCAACCTGAGGTAGCGTTTGTGAAGCTGGCCACTTTCTATTACCTCAACCATCGCCAATTGACCATACTTGCTGATCATATTAGTTGGAATTTGGATAACCGCCTGCTCGCCAAGCACAAGTTCAACCAGCGCGTACATGCCAGGCACCACATTTTGCAGCAAAGACATATCCAGTTTAATAATAAAGCTGCGCGCTTGGCTGTCGGCAATTGGCACCATTTCCGACACTCGCGCGGTTTGGCTTATATCTAGCGCAGGTATGCGTACCTTAATCTCGCTTCCTAGCTGAATATGCTTAACTTGGCTCTCGCGAATTGGCGCTTCAATCTGCAATTGTAATGGGTTGAATAACGAAATAATGGCGCCACCGGGGCTAACCATGCTGCCCGGCTCTTGTAAGCGCGCCACCACTTTACCCGAAATAGGGGCTGTGATTTGCGTGTAACCCAGCGCGACTTCAGCACTACGATACGCTTCTTGCAATGCCTTATCTTGCGCTTGTAACTCGTTCACTGTGGCTTGCCACTCATCCACTTGGTTAATCGCGATAAGCCCTTTTTCATTAAGAGATTTATTGCGTACTAACTGCTTAGTTGCTTGCTCTAGCTTGGCTGAATTTGCCGCTTGCTGCGCTGCCACTCTTTGCAGCTCTGCTTTAAGCTCTGCATCATCGAGTGTTGCTATCAGCTGTCCCGCAGTGACTTTATCACCGGCTCTGACGTTAAGCGTTTTAAGCTCCGCCAACAACCGACTGGACACTAACGTATTTTCTTTTGCGACCACACTCGCGGGAACTTGTTCAATCATCGCAATCAGCGACTTTTGCACGGTATAACGTGCTCCTTGATAGGCGGGAAGTTCGGACTTATTGCCCGGAGCTAGCTTATTTTGGAATCCACCAGCAAGCCATACGACCATCAAGAATAGGCAAAAAATAGCAAGAACAGGAATAAAGATTTTATTACGAGACATGAGAAGACTCCTGAACTGATGAGGCATTAAGGGGTTGATTAGGTGTCGATGATGATTTGAATACTAAATAGTAAACGATAGGCACGACCAACAGTGAAAATAACGTTGAAGCAATGATCCCGAAGATAATAGCAAGGGCGAGGCCACTAAAAACGGGATCTAAGATAATCACTAAATTGCCTAATAACGTCGTACCTGCTGTAAGTAATACCGGTCGCATTCTTATACTTCCCGCCGCAATCAATGCATCGATAAGTGCCATACCAGCCGCTCGAGACTGATTAATAAACTCCACCAAAATCAGGGAATTTCTCACCACTATTCCAGCCAGCGCTATCATCCCTATCATCGCGGTCGCTGTAAATAACACGGGCTCAGGCGCACCTGCAACCACACGCTCACCAAACTGGTTGAGTAACCAAAAACCCGGCATAATCCCTATCATAGTGAGGGGAATAGCCGACATAATGATAAGTGATAAGCTACTAGATGCCGTTTGTACCCGCAGGATGATAAATATCGCCACCAGTGCAAACGCAAATGCGATCCCCATATCTCTAAACACATCTATGGTAATGCGCCACTCACCTTCGCCTTTAAAGGTATAATGGGTTCCCTCAAACATTGACCAAGTGACTCCTCCGCCACTGTGTAAAAAGGTGCGAGATGCCCAATTGCTCGGTGTTATCTGTTGGTTTTCATCTGCAACCACATCGGCAATCACCTCAGCTGGCGTGCGGCCATTTAGCTCCGCAAACACATAAATCACCTCTTTTAGGTCTTTTCGAAGGATCACGGGAGCCGTAGGAATAGATGTTAATTCGCCCAGTTCGGCAATCGCCACAAGGGGTCTCGCAGCCTGCTCTAAGCCGTATTCTTGAATGGTTTTAGCCAACTCCTGACGACCACGAACTTGCATCGCCAATACGTTTTGCCATTGATTACGCTGCGCGTAACTCACACCTAACTCGATGGGCACCGTTGCGACCTCACCTTGAGTATATAAAAAGCCTGCTGACATGCCGCTGCTTGCAACCACTAAAGATTGATTAATATCCTCTGTGGCCACACCTGATAACGCAGCCTTTTGTTTATCAACCACAAACCGCTTTAGCCATGTCGGCGAAGCCATTGAGGTGTCAACCTCAACCACATGTGGCTCCTGCCTTAAACGATGTGCTAACCTCTGGGCTGCTTGCTCTTGCGTTTCACGAGCAACAAACGGATCTGCATAAACCTCAGCAACGAGTGTACTTAATACCGGAGGTCCCGGCGGCACTTCCACCACTTTTACTTGCGTCAAAGTTTGGTTAAAAGGCTGAAGCTTTTCACGCAGTCGCATGACGATGGCGTGAGATTGATGTTCGCGTTCACGCTTATCCACCAGTAAGACTCTAAGTTCGGCAAGATGCGTACCACTACGACGATAATAGCCTCGCACCATACCATTAAAATCCATACTGGAAGGCTTACCGACAAAAGCGGCGATGTCGGTCACTTCAGCTTCTGACCAAACGATTTGCTGTACTTGCCTCGCCATTGCGGCCGTTTGCTCAAGGCTGGTTCCCTCAGGCATATCTATCAGTACTTGGATTTCACTTTTATTGTCAAACGGCAGCAATTTCAGTGGTACGGCCCTAAAAATAGGAAGGCTCACACTCGCAACAAATAACCCTAACACACCCCATAATAACCATTTGGCTTTGCGGGTGTTTTGTAAAATTGGCAGCATGATTTTGCTGTAGTACGAGTCTTGAGGCGCGACTTCACTTGTTTTTGAATCCGCTTTGAGTAGCTTTTTAGATAGCCAAGGCGTTACTAAAAAAGCCACTAACGTCGAGGCAATGACACTAACAGGGACGTTAAATGCCATGGGTGCCATATATGGGCCCATCATGCCAGTAATAAACGCCAATGGAATAAACGCCATGATGATAGTTAACGTTGACATCAAAAGCGCAGATTTGATCTCGACCATAGCAGCGACAATGTTATGATCTGTGTCAGCTGCCGCGCCGCGATGAATAAAGCGGCTAATATTATCAATCCCAGTGATTGGGTCATCGACTAACAATCCCAGCGACAAAATAAGCGCAAACAAGGTGACCCGATTAATGGTGTAACCAAACGCAAAATCCAACCCAAGTGTAATGCCATAGCAAATTGGCACTGCAAGACCAACAACGATGGCAGGCCGCCAACCTAAAAATACACCGACAAATACCACAACTGTAAATACCGCAAAGGCCAAGCTAGAGGTAAGATTATTGACTTTGTCATTGGCCGTCTCGCCATAGTTTCTTAATACTTTTACTGATACCTCAGCAGGAAGGAGCTCCTGTTGTAGCTGGGTCACAAGCGCTAAACTTTGCTCTGCAACCGTTACCGCATTACTTCCCTTTTGCTTCGCCACGCCAATCGTCACTAATGGTGCATCAGCCTGGCTGTCGCTGCTTGCTAACCACTGATAGCTATCGGGCTCACTAGGACCATCAATAACCCGAGCAACTTCTTTTAAAACAATGGCACGACCATTAATTACATTCACCGTGAGCCCTTCAAGTGCCGACTTATTACGAAGGACATCACCTGATTCAAAGGCAATTGTGTTACTACCTGCCGTCACTTGCCCGACTCGTGTCACTAGATTACTACTTTGGATAGCACCTAAAACATCCATTGGTGTTGTTTGATGTGCGGCAAGAGCAGTTAAGTTCAACTCAATCCTAAGTGCTCTCGTGCGCCCGGTAATAACCGTAACCTCGCTGGTATCTGCAATGCTCTGTAACTGGATAGCTAGCTCTTGTGCAAAACGCGTTAGCGCGTAGTCATCATATAGTTGCGGCTTGGAACTTGTCAGTCCAAGCATAAGAATCGGAACGTCATCGACTTCTACCGGACGGATCTGCCACTGAGTGACAATTCCCGGCATAGTATGCTGGTTGGCATACAGCTTAGTGTAGGTGTTGAGAATGGCTTTCTCTCTGTCTTCACCCACATGAAACCTTAAAGTAACAACCGTGCCGCCGGTTTGGGTCGTAGAATAGACGTGTTCAACGCCTGGAATTTGCAGCAGTAACTTTTCAAGTGGAGTGGTGACCAATCGTGCCACTTCTGGTGAGGCAGTATTTGGTACCGACACATGAATATCCAGCATAGGCACCACTATTTGTGGTTCTTCCTCTCGTGGTGTCATTTGCAATGCAAATAATCCAAGTACCACAGCGCACAAGAAGATAATCGTTGGCAAGCTGCCTTGTAGAGCATACCGAATGACACCATCTAACTTTTGCATCTCAGTCGTTCCTAGTTACTCTGCACTTGAGGCGCAGAACAGCTGATATAAACTCTCGAGTAGTACAGCGACTCGGCTATCTTTAACCTGATAATAAATCGTCGCTCCCTCACGCCTAGTCGCCACGATTTGTGCCTTTCTCATGCTGGCTAAATGTTGTGATAAGGCAGACTGCGCTAACGGCACCATTTCGTTAAGCTGGCTAACACTGAGCTCTTGCTTTTGCAATGCGCATAAAATCATCAAGCGATTTTTATTCGCCATAAGCTTTAACAAGGCTTCTGCCTGTTCGGCATTTTGCGCCATTTGCTGAAGATCCATGTTGACTCCCAAAAAATAAATGCGCTTAAAGTATAGACACAAACATTAGGAATGTCTAATATTAGAAATTCCTAATATTAAATGTGACACTCATTATGACCTTACATCCTCTACTTAGATTAATCGCTGGTGTTATGTTTGCCATTTCTTTACTGCTCACCCATTTTGTCAACCCACATTGGGTTTGGTTTAGTGTGTTTATTTGTGTCAATTTAGTGCAGTCTGCTTTTACTAACTGGTGCCCTATGATCGTTATATTGAAGAAACTTGGCATTCAGGAAAGGTGAGTCATAATGAAACCGATAACCCAATAAGGAGCTATATATGCTGATATCTGCCCAAGATGTATTAAAGACAGTCAAGCCTAATCAACGCTGCATTGACGCGGTACAAGCAAAATCAGAGATTGCACAAAACAATGGTCTGGTTATCGACGTGAGAGAGCCGGCTGAACACAGTCAAAAGGCAGCCAACGGCACGGTAAATATCCCAAGAGGATTGCTAGAATTTAAGCTTCCAGAGCTGGAAAAAGACGCAGATAGACCAATTTATTTACACTGTGCCGCTGGTGGCCGTGCTATTTTTGCCGCAGAGCAACTAACTCGTATCGGTTACACCAATGTCAGCGTAATTACCTGCAAAGCTGAAGTGGTGTGTGACACGCTTTAAGCACATTATGACCTTCTTTTTATTGAGGCACTGAGTCACAAAACTTTATTAGGCTCAGTGCTTTTTCTGACTTCCATTTCTTACCCAACCTTAACATTCGCTATAAAAGTATTTAAATCATTAAGTTAATTAATTTTATAAATCTATTGTCATATGACAGTTTGAGCACTGACGTAAGCTTGTCGGCGTGTTTTAATGGAGAAACAGGCACAGTGGAGACAACAGCTTAACGGGAGTTCAATATGTCTGACTTAAAAAAGCTAGAAAGAGCCACCTACAAAGTGTATTTCCAAGATGGAAATCATCAAATTACGTGTTGTGCAAATGCATTAAATTGCACTCAATATGTTTTCGTCGACGATGTTTGCGTTTCTCAAAAACGCCACTTACTCGGTGATAGTACCCATAAATTTACTTATGCAGATCAAGCCTATGAAGCTAGATTTTGTTTAATTAACGGGTTTACTTTTGAAACTGAGTGCCTACTACTCAAAGGAAAAAAAATACTTGGTCGCCAGTCAAGTACCCCTCTGAACGATCAACTGACCTTAGCCAAGGTCATATTCACTTTTATGGGCTACGGCCTGGTTGCAGGTTTTTGTATATTTACTCTCGCGTACTACTTGGGACGCTGGTACGGCAGCACCGTACTTTAAGTTCGTCAAGGAGGAGATAATGCAAATAAATAATAATACAGTAAAGCTGTTGCGAACCGAAAAGAGTTGGACTCAGCAACATTTAGCAGATGCCTCTGGAGTAAGTCTACGCACAATTCAACGCGTCGAGAGCGACAGGACAGCAAGTAAAGAGACTGTAATGAGCTTGTGTGCGGTGTTTGAAATCTCCCAATCCAAGCTTATTGACTTGGCCGACATGCTCCATAATAAAGAAAACAAAGAAGAAAAAACAGTGAGTTATCATTTATTCTTGTTTACTGCAATCCTATCCCTAAGCGTTGGGGGCGTTATCGGCGCAGGCCTGATTTATCTGATAATTCGATAAATACCTTATTCTTATAGCAGCCGAAATCCATAAAAAGGAGTGCTCAAACATAGCACTCCTTGATTTTTCTTACGCGCGGTTTGGAATAATTTTAATTTCGACTCGGCGATTTTGTGCCTTACCTTGCTCGGTGCTATTGCTCGCGATTGGCTGAGACTCACCCATGCCCTCTGCGTACAAACGCGCAGGTAGTACTTGCTGTGATAATAAATACTGCTTTACGCTATTTGCGCGCTGTTCAGACAAAGTCTGATTGAAGCTCGCTGAACCAGTAGAATCTGTATGTCCGACAATCGTTAAGAATGTCTTATCGTACTGCTGCATCACGCGTGCAATGCCTTGAAGTGTATTGTAAAAACCAGGGCTGATAGCTGACTTACCTGTCGCAAAGGTTATGTTTGATGGCAACACTAAGCGCATTTGATCGCCTTCACGAACAACCTCAACACCCGTACCAGCAAGCTCTTGGTTAAAAGCGGCTTCCTGCTTGTCCATATAGTTACCAATCGCGGCACCTGCAATTGCCCCAACCGCAGCACCAATGGCAAGACGCTTATCTTTGTGGTTACCTGTAGCTTTACCTAACACCGCACCGGTTGCAGCACCAATCGCCGCACCTTTACCTGTGTTATTCATTTCACATCCAGACAAAGCAACCACAACAGCTGCACCAATTAACATATTTCTTGCAATCATCTTCCCACCTGAGTTCGTTTCAACTTGATTGTCTATATTGTTGCAATAAACAATTAACTCTGGCTGAAGCCTTGTTGGTTTTTTAAGGGTGAGCAGGGACTAAGTCGCTTATATGCTCAGAAACTGGTGGCAGTTTATATTTTGCAACCACAGCATCAAGCTGCTTTCTCTTAGCCAATTGCTTCATCGTTAAACGAATGGTTTGCGCAAGCTCGGTGCCGCTGAAGCGTTTGCTCATCGCCATATGACCATAAATCGGCTGAGCGTGGTGATAGGAGACTTTTTTCAACTTTTCAATGGGCTGACTAAGCACTTCCATCGCCACCTCAGCGGTGTCTTCAACTGCGATCACAAGGTCAACACGTCCTCTAAGCAATAAATCAAACGCCACTTGCTCACTAAACACAGGGACTTTATTGAGTTGACGGTCTTCATCAAAGCGAGGATAAAAAACGCCGCCACGCATCACCGCAATCCGCTTGGTATAAAGATCCGTATATTGTTCCACCCGAATATCGCTGTCTTGCTTAGCGTAGAATACAAACGAAGATGTCAGCGCCATGTAGGCGGGCTCGACAAAGTCGATTAACTTTTCTCGTTGAGGCGTACGGATCAAGCCACCCATGACGTCTACCTCACCTTGCGCTATCATCCGCATACAGCGAGAGAAAGGACAGGGAACGGCATTTATTTGATAATCAACACCAGCCTGAGCCTGCACCGTTGCCAATATATCTAAGATTAAACCTTGCACTTCACCATTGTCTTCAATAATGCTATACGGTGGCGCGTGATCAACAGCGACATTAATTTGCTGAGCAAAACAAGAGAAGTTCGCCAACAAAAAAAGTAAACAGGGCGATAAAAAAGTCATTCGCATAATACTTATCCAACTGAGGCGCACCAGCACCAAAAGTCATAAATATGTCATATAAAAATGTGAGGATACAAGGTTAACAATATCACAAGGTACACTATGTTTCTGAAAATATTTTATCAGTTTTTGTTATTAGGATGTACGAGCTTTGGGGGACCTGCAGCCCACCTTGGGTTCTTTAAAAAACACTTTGTCGATAACTTAAAATGGCTGAGTAACGAGCGCTATGCCAGTATGATCAGCCTGTCACAAATACTGCCAGGACCGGGGTCCAGCCAAGTCGGATTCGCGATTGGTTTAGAAAAAGCTGGAATACTAGGAGGGATCGCCGCCTTTTTAGGGTTTACGCTACCGTCTTTTTTGCTCATGATCATGCTGGCATTAACCGCTGAGCAGCTTTCGGGCACTGCGTTGAATGTCATTGATGGGTTGAAGTTGTTTGCTGTTGTTATCGTTGCCGATGCGGTACTGAGTATGGCGAAAAGCTTTTGTAAAACCACAGCACTCAAATTCGTCGCATTTTTCGCCACCTTCACGCTGTTGATGCTGCCGAACTTAAGCGCGCAATTGGGTGTGCTTATGACGCTTGTCATCGCGGGTTGCTTTTACTCATTCAGCAATGTGCCAAGTAAACCGAGTCAATCAAAAAGCCAAATCAACTGGTCTGTATTTGCGCTATTTATTGGCCTATTTGCGTTAACCTTTGCCGCGCTACCAAATCAACTATTTGCCGAGTTTTATCAGGCAGGTGCTTTGGTTTTTGGCGGTGGTCACGTCGTGCTGCCGCTGCTACAAACCAGTGTCGAGGGGGTCGCGCAAGAAACCTTCTTAACGGCTTATGCTGCCGCGCAAGCCATTCCTGGGCCGATGTTTACCATCGCAAGCTTTTTAGGCGCCGTTGTCGACAATACCCATCCCATTTTGGGCGCAGCGATTGCGACGCTCGCTATTTTCTTGCCGGGCCTACTGTTAATGTGGGCATTTAACCAACAGTGGCAATCACTTATTGCATTGCCACGGTTTGCAAGTATTAGCGCGGCCTTAAATGCAGGTGTTGTGGGAATTTTAGCCGCTGCGTTTTATCAACCAATTTGGCTTTCTGCGGTGCATAGTTTGCTCGATATCACCGCGGTGGTATTAGGCTTTGCAGCACTAAAATGGCTAAAGCCCGCGATATGGCAGTTGCTTATTGCCTTTATGGTGTTTGGGGTTATCGCAGGAAGTGTGTAGGCCACGCTTGAGTGGCCTTGATGATTATTCTGAAGTTGCGTCTGGTTTGCTACCGGCGCGCACTTTCACGCGGTGTGCGCCAAAGTAATCACTCACGCTTTGATATGGACGTAACCCAAATGCTGGCATTACGCTTAGCATGTAGTCCAAAATATCGGCTTGTAGATGCTCATAAAACACCCAGCGTTTATCGCGACTAAAACAGTAAAACTCTAGAGGCAAGCCATGTTGTGTGGGTGCAAGTTCCCTGACCATACATAAACAATCTTGATTGATGGCATCATGCTGCTTCAAGTAGGCCTCTGCATAGCGTCTAAATAAGCCTAAATTGGTGATATCGCTTGGTACATCTTCAAGTTTTTCCAGTAGTGGATATTGCTCGGTTAGCGACGCTCGCTTTTGCTCAGGCAACGGCTCAATGCTAGTAAAATCAATATGGATGGCGCGTTTGATGCGGCGTCCTGCTGACTCTTGCATGGCACGCCAGTTTTTAAATGAATCAGAGATCAACATATAAGTTGGTATGGTGGTGACGGTGTTATCCCAGTTACGTACCCTAACGGTATTTAACCCCAGATCTATCACCTCGCCGTCTGCACCAAATGCGTCAACTTGGATCCAGTCGCCAGTGGTTACCAATCGGTTGGCCGCTATTTGAATACTCGCAACTAACCCCAAAATCGTATCTTTAAATACCAAAATAATAACTGCAGCGATAGCACCAAAACCGGAAAGAATATAGGTCGGTGATTTATCCACCAAGATACTGACCACCAATATAGAACAAACTATAAATATCAGTAGCTTAATTACTTGAATAATCCCTTGGATCGGCACTTCTTTGGCGAATGGAAAGAGGTTATAAACGCCATTCCCTAAATTGACTAAACTGCTAAATAAAAACCCAGATGACACCACCAACATAACGTACACTAGTGTTTCCATCACGATAAACACCCAAGCAGGCGCGACAAATAGACGCTCGTGGTAGGCGGAAAAAACCAGTAAACACAATACAAAGGCAAAGCGGCCGCTAAATTTACTTAACTGAGGGGAAAGGTGACCAATTTTACGCGGTGAAATATGGCGCGCGAGGTTTTCTACATTGGGTAGCACTAAACGGCGGATCACCCAATATAAAAGCAATAACCCAACAACCGCGACACCATTGGTGAATAACGCACTGATCACAGTGCCCTGCGGTAGCTCTTTTAACCACGGTTGAACGACATCATGAAGGTGATCAAACTTCATAGCTGTTTTAGCTCCTCATTGAGCGTGTCATTTGGCTCAGTCGAATGCAGCCAATGCGCTTCGAGTTGGCAATCTTTGCGTTGCCAGACTTCATTCATAAAAGACTGAAACTGTACACGGTAAGCTTTATCGGCTTGATAGTTACCAAGTGGCACTTTCTCCATCGCGATGTAGTCTATTTTTACATCAATTGCATCCAAGCGTCCAAGCGTAAATGCACGGCAAATATGTTCACCCTCTAACTCATAAGCCAAAGTCGCGTTGAGCATGCCGTCAAGTTGCTCAGATAGCACTTCTAGGGCAAACGCTACACCACCCGCCTTTGGTTTGAGCAGATGCTTAAACGGACTATTTTGATGCGCATGTTTGGCTTTAGTATGACGAGTACCTTCCACAAAATTAATTACCGTTGTGGGATGATCACGAAAATTGCGACAACTGGCTTTGGTACGCTCTACATCCATCCCTTTAAGCTTAGGGTTTTTGGCGATCTGCGCTTTACTCGCACGTTTCATAAATGGCATGCCCATCGCCCATGCACCAGTACCAATGAAAGGCACGTATTTTAATTCATCTTTTAAGAAAAATTTAGGTGCAGGTAGTACCTCCATGGCGCTAAGCACAACGATATCAAGCCAGCTAAGATGATTGGAAATTAATAAATACCACCCTTGAGCGTGTAATTCTTTTGGCAAGCTCACTTGTATTTTGTCGCACGCGATGCGCAAACCGAGGTAATTGCCTTTACACCACATACCGTAAAAAAAGTGCAGTGCTGTAGAGATAAACTTAACTGGCACAAGCAATTTTATGATGCCAAACAATAGCACCAATAAACCACAAACAAAGGTATTCACCAGCAGCCACACACTGGCCGATAGCCCGAGAAACCACTTAGGTAGTATTTGTTTTAACATCACAACATCCTTCTACTACTTTTTATCGGCAAGCTCCACAAGTTGTGCGTCTTTGGCTTGCCACAAGGCGTTTAATTCGGATTGGAAACGCACTCTAAATTCGGGATCATTCGTGTAGTCGCCGACCAAGTTTGCACTGACCGGCATTACTTCCACCTGAACATCTACTGACTTCACTTTACCAGCGATAAAGTCTGCAAAAGTTGGTACACCACCGGGATAATGGATGGTGACATTCACCACTTTGCTGATTTGCTCACCCATGGCTTGCATCACAAACGCGATGCCTCCCGCTTTTGGTTTAAGCAGGTGTGTGAATGGGCTTTTCTGCTTACTATGCTTGGACTCGGTGTAACGCGTACCCTCAACGAAGTTTACAATACTCACTGGCATTGTTTTAAACTTTTCGCATGCTTTTCGCGTCGTTTCTATGTCCTTACCACGCAATTTAGGGTTTTTCTTTAATTGCGACTTGCTGGTTCTCGTCATAAAAGGAAAATCGAGCGCCCACCAAGCAAGACCTAGCACGGGTACGTAAAGCAGCTCTTTTTTCAAAAAGAAATTCAAAAACGGGATTTTGCCATGAAGCACTCGCTGCAACACTAAGATATCCACCCAACTTTGGTGGTTGGCAATAACCAAGTACCAGTCTTTGCGTTTAAGCTCATCCAATCCGCTAACATTGAGCGTATACGGCGCAATGAGGTTTTGGCTCACTGAATTACACGCGACCCAGTTACTTGCGCACGCTTTAGCAATATAGCTCATGGCTTTTTGCAATGGTGGGATGGGCAGTAGCTTAATCAAGCCACAAATAAAGATCGGTATAAACCAAAATATAGTGTTAACGGCGTACAGCAAGATGCTGATCACTTTACGAATAAACGACATTCATTCCCTCATCGTGTTTTACGGCAGAGCTGTATCATACCTTGAAAATCACACACAATTAAGCCGACCAGTTGGTCGGCTATAATTTATTCCATTTCACTATCTAGAAATCAATCTTCGAAGTAAGTATAACCTTCAAGTCCGGCGTTTAACTCTTGTAAATACTGAGCTTTAATTGACTCTGGCAACGACAACGCCGCGACTTGCTGTGCATAGTTCTCAGATAACACCGCTTTGTCATAATGAACAAAGCGCAGTACATCTTCAACACTGTCGCCCTTGATGGCATTAGTGAGTTTATAACCCTCATCACAAAGCTCAACGTGTACTGAGTCTGTGTCACCAAATAAGTTATGTAAATCACCCAATATTTCTTGATAGGCTCCCACCAAGAACATCGCAACGTGATATTGCTCTCCCGGCACATACTCAGGAATGGGTAAACTTGACTCGATACCCGCGCCCTCAACATAACTGTTGATTTGACCGTCCGAATCACAGGTAATGTCCTGAATAATCGCTCTTTGCGTCAACGGCTGATTGAGCTTGTCGATAGGCATCACCGGAAATAGCTGGTCAATACCCCACACATCCGGCAGTGATTGGAACAACGAGAAGTTCACAAACAGTTTATCTGCCAGCTTTTCATTGAGGTCGTCTAGTACTTCTCGGTGTGCTCTCGCATTCTCATTTAAGCACTCACGCACTTTATGAAGTGTCGTGAAGTATAGCTGTTCAAGCTGCGCCCACTCTTGCATGCTGATCAAACCATGCACGTATTGGTCGTGTGCGTCGCTGAACAAATGCATAGCGTCATGATAAGTTTCTAAAGCCATGCGAGGGGTTAGTTGTGACAACGAATGCCATAACTCTTGCAACACCAATGGGCTGGTATCTAGTGGTTGCACCGGTTCAACTTGATTTGGCGCTTTTTCTACGTCAATCACATCCGTGATCAGCATCGCGTGATGGGCAGTTAATGCTCGGCCAGATTCAGTAATAATATCCGGATGCGGAATGTTATTAAGCTCCGCAATATCATGAAAAGCATGCACCACATTTTTCGCGTATTCCGCCACCGTATAATTCATAGAGCATGAACTACGAGAACCTGAGCCTTCGTAGTCCACTCCGAGGCCACCGCCAACATCAACGATACGCAGCGGAACACCTAGTTGGTATAGCTCAGCATAGTGACGCGCACACTCTTTAAGCGCACGTTGAATATCGCGAATATTGGCAACTTGCGAGCCGATATGGAAGTGTACCAACTGCATTAAGTGCAAACGATTATGCGACTTAAGTAGCTCAACCGCTTGCAGCACTTGGCTAGCAGTAAGACCAAACTTGCCTTTTTCACCACCGGTATTTTGCCACTTGCCCTTACCAACTGAATTAAGACGAATACGAATACCAATCGACGGTTCAATGCCTAAATCGTCGATTTCCTGTAATAAGGTATCCAGTTCAGAGAGCTTTTCAACGACTATGTTTACTTGATGGCCCATCGCTTGACCAATGCAAGCTAAGCGCAAGAACTCACTGTCTTTGTAGCCGTTACAGACAATGGTAATAGGTTGGTGTGCCACACCCAAAATTGCCATCAACTCAGGCTTAGAACCGGCTTCAAGACCAACAAGACCGCTCGGGTGAGCCAATAACTTACTGACAACCGAGCGCTGCTGATTCACTTTTATTGGGTAAACACAGGTGTACTGGCCTTGGTAATCACGTTGAGTTCGTGCGGCAGTAAATGCTTGAGTCAAGGTATCGACACGATGTTTTAAAATGTCGGTAAAACGTACCAAAACCGGCAAAGTTAGCCCCTGCGCTTTAAATTGCTCAGTTAACTCTGAAAGAAGAATTGGTGGCTTAGTGCGATCACCATCAGGAAACGCCACTAACTGGCCCTGTTCATTGATATCAAAATAGCCGTCACTCCAGTGAGTAACGTTATAGATAGAACGTGCTGTTTGCAGACCCCAAGTCATTGCTGCTCTCAATTAATTCTTTATAAAGCTTCATTCTAATACGCGAGGCAAGTCAATGCGACCTAAAGTTGCGTTTTCATTAGCTTACAAACCTTATAAATCGGCCATGGTTGATTAGAACTAATATGAGGCAAAGTACAAAATGTTGACTAAAATTGATTGAGCAAAGGCGCAAGCACTGGCAGAATTGCCTTAATTTTTATCAAGTGTGAACACAATCATGGCAAACTTAGAAGCAAACCGTTGGTTTACAGAAATTAGCGACCGCGATGGCAGCGCTTTTTCACTTAGAGTCAACAAAAAATTAGACGAAATCCAATCACCTTTTCAAAAAGTAGAAATGTTTGAAACGACGGATTTTGGTAACCTGATGATCATTGACGGTTGCACTATGGTGAGCACGCGTGAAAACTTTTTCTATCACGAAATGATGAGTCACCCGGCGCTATTCTCGCACCCAGCACCTACAAATGTTGTGATCATTGGCGGCGGCGACTGTGGCACATTGCGTGAAGTATTAAAGCACCCTGGCGTTGAAAAAGTAACTCAGATTGATATCGACGAAGTTGTGACGCAAATGTCTTTGAAATACTTCCCTGAGCTTTGTGAGTCTAATAACGATCCTCGCGCAACTGTAATGTTTGATGATGGCATCAAATTTATGCGTGAAGCCGAAGCAGAGTCTATCGACGTTATCATCGTTGATGGCACCGATCCTGTAGGCCCTGGTGAAGGTTTATTCAACCACGCATTCTACAAGAGCTGTTTAGCAGCGCTTCGCACTGGTGGTATCATGATCCAGCAAAGTGAATCACCACTGATGCACATGCCGTTGCTACTAGAAATGCGCGATGCAATGTTGGAAGTAGGCTTTGTTGATCTGCAAACCCTGCCTTTCCCACAGCCGATCTACCCAAGCGGTCTGTGGTCAGCAACGATGGCGCGTAAAGATGAAAAGTTTGCCGGATTCCGCGAGCAAGATGTTGATAACGCAACATTTGATACTGAGTACTACAACACAGGTATTCATAAAGGAGCATTAGCAACACCTAACTTTATGAAGCGTGCTTTCGAAAAGTAGACCGAATCAAAACATAAACTTAATTGTTAAAGTGTAGTAGCTCATATCTGCTCCTACAGCCTTGATGGTTCGGTTAATATTTCACCTGACCTGAAGTTATGAGCGAACAACAGACGTTCGCTCTAGCTCGTTTTTGGACAAAAACGTTTTCGGTCGCCGGCTGTATTAGATGACTTTCGCATAAAAATTTCTATGGGCTAGCGCCGCCAGCACGCGCGGCTTTGTAGTGAAGGTGAAGCCGCAACAGAAAAGCCGTCGCTGTGCCTGACCTTGTTATGACTACTTCGCTCGCTTGATGACACATGTTCCAGACCTAACAACGACATTGGTAGCTCGTTTTGCCATAACTGCTCAAATATATCTTTTTGCAAAGGCAACAACTTTAGAGCGCCTTGCCCAGAGATGAGCCAATAATTACTCCAAAACTCATGATAAGAGCTGCCGCAACAAATGCCGCTAACACAATCAGGCCCGTTTTCTGGGCTTTTGGTACTGAGCTCCACCAATTTTTAATTTCATTAATCATAAATCTTCCTTAAAACAACCGCACGCGAAGTTACTTAGCCTTAACATTTTAGTATTTATGCGACACGCAGTTTGTGTTGCATAATCACTTGTTGGACTGAGCCGCTACCTGCTCGGTGTGACAGAGTTGGTGTTGTTTATGCTATAGCTTACTTAGAAAAAATAGGCTTTTTGGAGGCTCTCACTTTCCTAGCTAGTGTTATGTAAGCTTTCCCTGCATTGCTCAGCGCTTATTATGTATTCATTACACCTAAATTTGCCTTAATAAGCAATTATATTTTTTACTCGTACAGAGGCAGCTAGCCTGAACAATTAAGCAGGTTAACTAATTGATTTTGAGCAGCTATCGAGCTGCTAACTCGTTCGGTCTACTTTGGTCGTTGTTGCATCTAACTTGAATGCGCCAATTAGCCGCAAGATACCTGCTCGACAATGCTGCAAGGCCAATGCTGTATCAGCGTCACGTTTTCTGTCTTCGCCTTCTCAACTTCACCTGTGTGTGATTCTTGTGACTTTATTAATGCTAACTTTCGCTTGCGACATGCATTAGCTACTCATTTACTACAAAGTGGTGCAGATATTAGAACCGTGCAAGCTCAACTTGGTCATTCCGATGTGAAGACAACGCAAATATATACTCATGTTTTACAGCAAGGCGCAAACGGTGTTGTTAGCCCTTTGAGCAAAATTTTCTAGCTTGTTTTGGTGTAAATCGCTGAGGTGTAAATCGCTGACACCCACCACTAATTTGCACCTTCCAAATATACCGCCTACGCTTTAATTCTGCACTCAAAGGATTGAGGAAACCAAACTATGGCAACTGCCCGTAAAAGACAAATCAGTTTAACCGACACCAAATACTACCACTGTATCTCCCGTTGCGTAAGGCGTGCGTTTCTGTGCGGTGAAGATAAATTTACCGGAAAATCATACGAACACCGTCGTGATTGGGCTGAAGAAAAGCTATTGATGTTGGGGTCTGTGTTTTGTATTGATGTCTGTGCTTATGCGGTGATGAGTAATCACACTCACATTGTTTTATATGTTGATGATAAAAAAGCTAAGCGCCTGTCGGATAAAGCGATTGTAATACGGTGGCACAAGTTGTTTAAGGGCAATTGGATAAGCCAAAAGTTTACTGAAGGTGAGCCACTCAATGAGTCGGAGCAGTTGATACTCAATGAGCATGTCGCCAAATACAGAGAAAGGCTCGCAGACATTAGCTGGTTTATGCGAGTACTCAACGAAGATATCGCCCGCCGAGCAAATAAAGAAGATAATTGCGCAGGTCGATTTTGGGAAGGAAGATTTAAATCCCAAGCATTACTGGATGAAGCCGCACTGGCTGCTTGTCTCGCTTACGTAGACTTAAACCCCATTAGAGCCAAAATCGCCGCAACGCCTGAAACCTCAGACCACACCAGCATCAAAAAGCGCATCGACCACGCTAAACGGGGTAATCAACCAAAAAGTCTACTACGTTTTGCTGGCAGCCCACGAAAACGTATGCCTAAAGGCCTGCCTTTTGAGCTCAAGTCTTATATCGAATTGGTTGAACTCACAGGCCAATGTATTCGCGCCGACAAACGAGGCTATATTTTTGAGTCACAACCCATACTCACTCGACTCAATATAGAGCCTGAGAACTGGATAAAACTCACTACGCAGTTTTCTCGGGTATTTCACGGTGCCGTTGGTCGAGAGCGAACAATAACCGCTTACTGCGAAACACTGCAAAAACGACGACGGACAAACCTAACAAACTGCGAGCGCTTGTTGGCTTAGCAAAACTCACATTCTCAATTCTAGAATTTCTTACTGTTGTATTTGCAGCGCGTTGTCGTGCGCGATAACCCAGTTTTAGTGTAGAGATACGCTTGAGCGCTAAAAAATAACCTATCGATAAACGTTTTTGACCAAAATTATTGGAGTGTTTACATGCTTTTTTACTTCACTTCCTCAACTTTGATGTTAATAGTGATGGGTGTCGCTTATTTTCCTAGGTTGTCGAATATCTCGACTACCTTGTACTTAAACGTAATGTGTCGCCTAAAACACAAGCGACAGCGTTAAATGCATTATCTTTTCTGTATAAGCAAATAATTAAACAGGATTTGTGTCCTAATCTTGTAAATCGCTGACACCCAACACTAACTTGCAATGGAAGTGCTTTCATACTTTTTTACTTCATCTCCTCAGCTGTGGTGTTAATAGCGATAGGTGTCACTTGTTTTTCTTGTTTTCATCACTACAACACAAGTATTCATAAGGGGGCATTAACGACACCTAACTTTATGAAGCGTGCTTTCGAAAAGTAACGCACTGCCGAGGAGCATATTTTGCTCCTCAGTAATTTTATTTCCTTGCTCCGCAAAGCTATATTTATCTTCTAATTTAAAAAGGAGATTTAATATGCAGATAGGACTAAGAACATTCATACTTTCGTTTGCCTTGATCACGCCAGCCGCTCACAGCAAACCTCAAGTGGAAAGCCCAGCGCCAACCAAAGAAGAGCTCATATTCAATTCAGGCCATATAACTTCAGTGGATCAGATGAGCCCTAATCACGCCAAAATCACATATAAATTAGCAAAGCAACTCATCGCCAATCCAAACATTTCTAAAACTGAGGAACTGATTAGGCTCTCTGAAAAAGTCTCATTGACTGAGAAAAAGATAACAGAAGAATCCATCAAGATATGTCAAGACCTCATCGACTATGACATTTCCGATACGCGCGCTGCAGTTTATGCGTTTTTCTCCAAATTCGAACGCTTAGAAACGTTTAAAAGTCGTATGTATATCGAAGCATTGCAAGGGGAGAGCAAAGCCGTTCTTAATATGGTAGAAAACTCCCACCACAAAGAGTTTGTTATATTAACTCCCGAAGTAATCTTAGATGATTCACCCACGTCATGGTTGCTTGACCATAAGAACTTTTGCCGTAGCAAAATTATAACGATGAAACAAAACCTAACAACGCATTGATAAAGGGCTTAATTGCCCTTTATTTTTTCTAAAAACAACCGTTTTTGTTCTGGGGTTGCTTGATGCCACCAATAGTCCAACATGCCAACCACATCTGGGTGTGCTGACTTAGGCGCCGCTGGCGTTACGGCTCTTGTGGCAGTGCTTGGCGTTGAATAACGTGGTGCAGTGGGTGTTGATGGCTCACTTGCTATCGCTGTCGCTACTCTTGGTCTTTCTTGCGTCACCACCAATGTTGTCGCTAACGATTCATTGGGTGCTTGCAACATAATCAACGGCTGATCTGCAAATGCCTTTGCCGCAACCACATTGTCAGGTCGGTTAAATTCAACCTGATACTCGCCGTCTTGATCGATACTTATTTTTGCCCAAAATGGCTTCGACTCTATGGTTTCGTGGTCGTCATAGCCCACTTCATACAAATCGGTATAACGCATTTTGACCGCATACTCCCCTTTTGCTAAGTCCAGCTCTCGTACTTTGGAGAAGAATGAGTGTTCAATGGTTTTATCATCAACTTGCAAGGGAATAATTTCTTCAGGAAAACTTAGCAACGCAGCCTGTGAAAGCGGTGACAACAGTAAAACAGCGGTCGCAAGCGTATATTTTAAGCGCATCTATTCACTCCTTCGTGAGTACCAAATCATTTTATACCAATTGTATTAAGTAAATGAGCTATTTTGAAGCGGGGAAATAGCTTTAGTAGCAAGGCAAAAATTTTGCTATTTAGTTGTTCTAAATGAGAAATTTTTAACGAAGCTAATATGATATTTCACCCTTCAAATTGATTGAAGAATTAATTCAATTGGTATTACTTTCATGAGATTACTGCATACCTGCGTATATCTCTACCCTTTTAATTGATGTGCAGTGGGATAACGCATTAAATCTATTGAGTCTCCTTGAGAGTTAGCTATGCTAGAGCAATTCAATATGCCAGATAAGGAAGGACCATGAGTTCAGAAACTATTTTTACCAAAATTATTAATCGAGAGATCCCAGCAGACATCATTTACGAAGATGAACAAGCACTCGCGTTTAGAGACATTAATCCACAAGCGCCATTTCACGTCTTAGTTATTCCTAAAACAGCAATTGCGACCATCAACGACGTAACGGAAGAAAATGCTCACCTTGTTGGTCATTTATATGTTGTTGCCGCCAAATTAGCGAAAGAGCACGGCTTTGCGGAAGATGGATATCGCGTGGTGATGAACTGTAATGATCATGGTGGTCAAACTGTCTATCACCTTCACCTACATGTATTAGCTGGAAAAGAAATGGGCTGGCCGCCTTATCAAAATACGAAAAAAGTACCAGTTTAGATTATTCTCTGTTAAGCAATGTAAATAAGTAAGTTATTAACAGCAATTGTTAAAAGCTTACTTATTTCAACAAATTACATTTAAATACATATTCTGTACATAATTTCGATTTATTATTTCACTTTGTTATATAGCGGATTTCTCTATCTTGTACTAAAAATTCTAATACAAAAGGTCTGAATCCCATGTTAGCATTGAGAAATCGGAAAAATTAGAGTGTGTCCAAAAATGAGCAGTAGTGCTTTTTTGTTATTAGATAAAGAACCGGTTAACACCATTGGTATCAATGTGTTACAACCTTTGTTAAAAACCCAAGGGTTGGATGTTACTATCGGAACTGATATCTCAGATGTGCCTGAAGGCACTCGATTACTTTTCATCGAAACCGCAGTGAACGATTCTTGGGGTCAATTAAAAGAACAACTAGTCAACCTCAAAGTTAAATGCGATATCGTGCTATTCAACTTAGATGAAAACCCGGAGCTTGCCAATCGTGCGCTGCTAAGCGGTATTCGTGGTGTATTTTACACGACAGACAACGCCGACGTGCTAATGAAAGGGATCCGTTTGTTGCTTGAAGATCAACTGTGGTATCGCCGTGACGTGATGTGTAATGTGTTAAATCGCATGTTGCAATTCAATAAGGATGCATTACATAAACTAACCGAAGGTGATATCGAACCTGTTAAGCTCACTAAGCGAGAAAAAGCAATTATCGCGCTAATGAGTAAAGGCGCGAAAAACAAAGAGATCGCTGAAGAGCTAAATATCAGTCCACATACGGTGAAAACGCATCTGTACAGTGCATTTCGTAAGACCAAATGTCGTAACCGTATCGAACTCCTTTCATGGGCTCAGCAGAATATTCCTGACGAAATTCGCTAAGCTTCATATGTCTTTAACCTGCTGACGCAAGTCGGCGGGGGAAGACAGCGCTGACATCGTGATATCGAAGCTTCTGTTTCATACGGGCTTTACTGCCTCAACGAATACCTCTATGCTAAGTTTTTTCGCAACAAAAAGCAGTTTTAGGTAAATGCTCGACCCAAAAACCCTCTACCTAACCAGCCTCGTCATGACGGCAATGATGGCACTCCTTACCTTTTTAACGTGGCGAGCGAATAAAAGCACTCCCGGAACGCTGCTCTATATTTTTTACCCTCTGGTTTTGCTTTGTGCGATTTCTTCCTTTGCACTACACGGCTATTTTGACAATTGGGAAACCATTCCCATTGCTAATACCTTGCTATTCACGGCCTCCATCATCCACTGTATGGCGATAAGGCAGTTTTTAGGGGTTAAAGGCCCATCCTTTAAAGTGTTTCTCGGCGTTACAGCAGGGCTTTTCATCTTGTTGATGTACAGCAGTATTTTCTCTCCTAGCCTGAGAGACAGGATCCTTATCTCAGACTTACAACACTTAGTTGAAGCGACACTCCTGCTCTATTTCTTTATCCGCTTTGCACGAAATAAATACCCTAACGGCAGCATAGTCTATATCACCATTCTACTTATTATATTGGTGATATTTACCGGCAGAACCCTATTAATGGGAGAAGTGACGCATTTCACGCTTTTCAAAGAGAACTGGTTTACCATCACTATTTTCTTCAATGGCGTCCTTGCTCCTATTTTTTATGCCACCGGCATGGCGCTGTTATGTAACGAGCAAAGAGAACAAAACCTTAATAAACTTGCATTAAAGGCACAACAAGACCTTGAGCTGCGCGGTATGTTTTTATCAACGATCAGTCATGAGATACGAACTCCGCTTAACGGTATCTTGGGCAGCGCCCAACTTGTATTGGGACGCACCAGAGATAGTCGCAACAAGGCCTACTGTGAGGCTATCGTAAACTCTGCAGAGTCGCTAAATTTACTGATTGATAAAGTACTAGACTACGCCAGTTTGGAGCAAAGTGATGAAGCCTTGTACGAAGAGGATGTTGAGCTTAGAAGTTGGCTACAAAACCTTTGCTTATTGCTCAGCCCGCTTGCAGAGCAAAAGAGACTACACTTTGAACTGGTGTACGAACTGCCCGATCAGGTGTGCTATTACTTTGACCAACAAAAGCTGAGGCAAATTCTTATTAACCTTGTTGGTAATGCCATTAAGTTCACCGACAAAGGGGAAGTAAAGCTCAAAGTTGAGATTTTAAAAGACCAACAAATTGAGCATAAAGTGCGCTTTAGTATCACGGACTCAGGGCCAGGTATTGATAGTGAAGATATTAATAAGCTGACCGAGCCATACGTACAAAGTAGTGCAGGTAAAGTTAAGGGTGGTACGGGCTTGGGGCTTGCCATTACCAGTCGCCTACTCAACCGTCTGAATTCGCAGCTAGATATTCAAAGCGAGCTTAACAAAGGCAGTACATTCAGTTTTGATTTACTACTAAACATTGGTGAACTGAGCTTAGTAGAGCAGCGCCCGCAGCACGATAACTGTATCACCGGTCTGAAAGTACTGTTGGTAGAAGACCTGGATCTCAACCAAAAAATCGCTATTGAGTTTATGGCAGAAGATGAGCATAAGGTTAAATTGGCAACCAATGGTAAAAGCGCCATCGAGATGCTAATACAGCACCATTTCGATGTGGTGTTGTTAGACATGAACTTACCCGATCTTTCCGGGCAAGAAGTATTAAAGCAGCTACAAAATTGTGAGCATAAAAACAAACGAACCCCTTTCCTAGCCTTTACTGCTAGCCTCAGTCCAGATGAGGTAAAAGAATACTTGGCACTCGGCATTCGCGATATTGTTGGCAAACCGATAAAGCAAGAAAAATTACGCCAAGCGCTTAGCGAGTCTCAGTCTCCCAAAAAAGCCAATGTCAGCGTCGAGTTGCCCGATATCCTATACGATGAAACGGCTGTAAATGCCCTAAAGTCTGGATTTAGTGAAGATGAAGTCTCTTCGATTTACAACGAGTTTGTGTTGTCGGCTCGTAATAAACTCATCCATATTCAGCAGCTATTAGAGCAAGACGAAGATCAATGTATTAGACAGCTTCATCGTCAAGCCAGCACCGCGTTACAACTCGGGTTTAACCGCTATGGTTCAAATTTGAAAAAAGCAGAGCGCCGCTTATTGGATGGCAAATCCTGCCATGATGAACTCACAGAAGCCATGACGCTATGGCAAGACAGTCTCGCTGCATATCTCCACTTTGTTCGTAAAGAGGCGATAGGTTAAGCGTCATTAAACGCATGTTGTTCGACATCATAATAAAACTTGTTCATGCTTAGTAAGCATATACATTAACGCTAATTTAACCGAGGCAAACTGCTCGCCTTGGGCAATAACTATAAAATTAAGGGAACATCTATGTCATTTTTTAAATCACCATTAGCCATTGCTATTGGTGCTGCTGTGATTGGTTTGGCTCAGCCAGCCAGCGCTGATGATGCCGTTACAGCCACGCAAAAAGAAGAGAAGTCAACCAAAGGCTGGGATGTGCTCAACCCACCAGGTGAAAAGCAAACCATCACCATCGATACCAACGAAACCACATGGAGTAACTTAGATGTTAGCCCTGATGGTAAAAGCATCGTCTTTGATATGCTTGGCGACCTTTACATCATGCCAATTGGCGGTGGTAAAGCAACAGCCTTAACATCCGACATGGGCTGGAACATTCAACCTAAGTTTTCGCCTGATGGCAAGCACATCGCATTTATCTCCGATCGCGCAGGTGGCGATAACCTGTGGGTGATGGACGTAGATGGCAAAAACCTGCGTCAGGTATCAAAAGAAGTGAATAATATTGTTCACAACCCTGCATGGTCGCCTGATGGTCAATACATTGCAGTTAAGCAAGGTCAAGTAACGGGGCGTACCATTCCAGGTGGCTCTATTCGTATGTATCACATCAGCGGCGGTAAAGGCGTGTTGGTTCGCGAGCGTCTACATGGTGCAAAATCGCAAAAGAACGTTGCAGAGCCCGCTTTTTCTCACGATGGCAAGAAAATCTATTACTCAGTTGATGCGACCTCTGGCGTGCGCTGGGAATATAACAAAAACTCGCTCGACGCTGTATTCGAAATTCGTAGTTGGGATTTAGCAACCGGTGAAGAAGAGACAGTGATCCGTGGTGCTGGCGGTGCTATTCGTCCAACCGTCAGTCCTGATGGTAAATCTATTGCGTTTGTTAAACGCGAAGATAACGGCAACGAAATGATCGGTTCCTTATATATTAAAGATTTACACTCTGGCGTCGAAACTCGTGTTTATGCCGGCCTTGATCGCGATTTACAAGAAGCCAATGGCGCACATGGTAACACACCTTCTTTTGCTTACACGCCGGATGGTAAATCCCTCGTTTTTTGGGCGAAAGGGGTATTCAACCGCGTCAATATCGCATCGCACGAGGTCAACGTCATCCCTACTCGCGTTGTCGCTGAAAAACAAATCACACCGGCGCTACGCTTTGCGGTAGATGTCGCGCCTGACACTTTTAAAGTCAAACTTGCACGCTGGTCTCAAATTTCTCCTGATGGTGAAACTGCACTATTCCAAGCGCTTGGCTACCTTTACGTAAAAGACATTGTGTCAGGCAAAGTAAAACGCCTCACTAAGCAAACCGACCACTTTGAGTTCTACCCAAGCTACTCTCGCGATGGCAAGTCTATCGTTTACACAACTTGGAGTGATAAAGACTTAGGCGCAATACGTGTTGTGTCTGCAAACGGTGGTAAAGGTAAAGTGATCACCCAAGAACCTGGTCACTATATCTCACCTAGCTTTTCACCAAATGGCAAAAACGTGCTATTTAAAAAGGTAACTGGTGGCTACTTGCTAAGCGGTGACTGGTCAATGCATCCAGGGATTTATCTAGTTAATGCCAACGGCGGTGAAGCAAAACGCATCATTAAACACGGCGACAATCCGCACTTTGGAGCCGACTCTGAGCGCATTTACTTCTCCACCATGAGTGATGAAACACATCGCGAACTAAAAAGTGTTAACCTCAATGGTCAAGAAGAACGTAGCCACTTCAAAGGTGATTACGTCTTTGACTTTAAGGTCTCTCCAAATGGCCAATATGTTGCATTTATCGAGCATTTCAATACGTTTGTTGCACCTTTTACCAGTACAGGTAAAACCTTATCCATTAACAAGGGTGAGAAAGCTTTCCCAGTTAAGCAAGTGTCAAAGTACTCTGGTGATTTCCTAAATTGGAAAGCGGACAGCAGCGCGCTAACTTGGGCATTTGGTCCCACACTTTATCAGCGCAAACTGACTGACACTTTCGCTTTCGTCGCTGGTGCATCTGACAACACCGACGAGCTAACCGCTGAAGGTATCGACTTGAGTTTTGAGCAAAAAGCAGATAAGCCTGAAGGTATGATTGCGTTAGTCGGCGGTAAAGTAGTGACTATGCGTAACGCTGAGAACGAACAAGAAATCATCGACAATGGTGTGATCCTAATCAAAGAGAATCGCATCGTTGCAGTCGGTAAGCAAGGTGAGCTAGACGTTCCTAGCACAGCTAAAGTAATGGATATTAGCGGTAAAACCGTGATCCCAGGCCTTATCGATGCCCACGCACATGGCAGTTACGGTAGCTATAACCTACAGCCACAGCAAAACTGGAATCAGTATTCTAATCTTAGCTTTGGTGTAACGACTATCCATGATCCATCAAATAACTCTGCCGAGGTATTTTCTATGGCAGAACTACAAAGAACGGGTTTAACGGTCGCGCCACGTACCTATTCTGTTGGACGTATTTTATATGCTGGCCACGCGCCGGGTTATAAAACACCAATCAGTAACCTTGAAGACGCAGAGTTCCACGTTAAACGCCTAAAAGACGCTGGCGCTATTTCAGTGAAGAGTTACAACCACCCTCGCCGTGAGACACGTCAGCAAGTATTGGAAGCGGCGAAGAACATGGAAATCATGGTTGTGCCTGAAGGTGGTTCAAAATTCCAACACAACATGAACATGATAGTCGATGGTCATACCGGTGTTGAACATGCCCTACCTATCCCGAATATTTACTCTGATATCGAACAAATGTGGGGACAAACAAACGTTGGCTTTACGCCAACTTTCGTTGTTGCCTATGGCGGTATCTCTGGCGAAGAATACTGGTATCAACACACTAATGTGTGGGAAAACGAGCGCTTAATGAGCTTCGTTCCTGAGTATGTGGTAAAGCCAAGATCAATTCGTCCAAGCAAAGCACCTGAACGTCACTATAACCATATCAATGTCGCCAAAACCGCAAAACAGCTTCGCGATAAGGGTGTGACTGTACACATTGGTGCTCACGGCCAGCGTGAAGGTCTAGCTGCACATTGGGAATTATGGTCTATGGCACAAGGTGGATTTACACCTTGGCAGGCGCTTCGCAGCGGTACAATCGACGGTGCAAGATATCTAGGTATGGACCGTGACCTTGGTACGATTGAACAAGGAAAACTCGCCGATCTTGCCATCATAGATGGTGATGTGCTGTCTAACATCCGTGATTCAGAGAAAGTTGCCTACACCGTGATCAATGGCCGTATCTACGATGCGGCCACCATGAATGAAATCGGCAACTATGACAATAAACGTCAGCCTTTCTTCTTTGAAAATGGCGCACAAACCCAAATGCATCCAGCAACTGCTGAGTATATGGAAGAAAAGGCCCATACCTATCATTGGAAACACTAATACGTAGCACGATTGAAGCGTGAAACGTTAAGTTTACAAGCCCGGCTATCTAGATAGCCGGGTTTTTTATTTTTTGTCTAGATCTTAATCAATACTGTTCTATGCTGTTATAGGTACTTCCATAGCAACAAGGAATTAGGTTATGTCTGGGTTTTCGCAATTTTTTAACTCTCTTAATTTAACTAAAAAGCTGATTTTTGCATTTCTAATCGTCGCGCTCGTGCCGTTGATAGTAATTATTTCCATCGCACTTAATACCGCATCGAATGCCATGACAGCGCAAGTATATTCACAACTTGGTGCCGTTAGTGAGATCAAAAAAAGCGCGGTTAATCGTTACTTTAAGACCGTTGAGGATAAACTCGATGCCTTTACGGCAAACCCATTACTTCCTGTGATTGCACAAGAGTTTATTACCAGCTTTCCTAGCGCTCAGGCCGATATTAACTATGCCAAATTATCTCGATTTTATGATGAAGTGTTCGTACCTAAATTCAATCAAGAAAACCCCGAAGATACGAGCACGGCAAGGCTAATTGGTAACATTTCAGAGTCTGGGCTTGCGCTGCAAGCACGTTACTTAGCAAGCAACCCCTACCCAGTTGGTGAAAAATACAAATTTATTGAAACCGGTCACTTAGATAGTTATGACCTTGCTCACCGCAGTTACCATCCATATATGCTTAACATCGCCGACATTTATGAGTTTTACGATATCTTTATCATTGACCCAAGTAATGGAAATATTGTCTATTCCGTATTTAAAGAGGTTGATTTTGCTACGTCACTAGAAACGGGTCCTTATGCCAATAGTAATCTAGCTTCTCTTTATCAAGAACTGAAGGACTCAACGGATCCAACAATCAGCGCTTTCGCAGACTACAAACAATACCTCCCCTCCTATAATGCACCCGCTAGTTTTATTGCCAAACCTATCGTGGTGAATGGCCAAACCATTGCAATTGTAGCTGCACAGCTATCTATTGATGCCATCAATGCCATTATGACCGAGCGAGAAGGCTTGGGAGAAAGTGGTGAAACCTACCTAGTTGGCCCTGAGGGCCTGATGCGTTCAGACTCATTCTTAGATCCACAACATCATTCCGTGGTGAATTCATTTCGATACCCTGAACGCGGCAAGGTAGCCACGCTTGCAGTCTCTCAAGCATTAAATAATCAATCTGGACAACAGGTTATTGAAGACTACAACGGCGAAGCCGTGTTATCTGCCTATACACCAGTGGAAGTCTTTAATACGCGCTGGGCACTGCTTGCCGAAATTGACGAAGCGGAAGCGTTTGCTTCTATCACCTCGCTCTCTCAATACCTGATGATTATTTTAGCGGTCACTATAGTATTAGTGCTGATCGTCGCCTACTGGTTCTCAAAAACGCTTACCAAACCTGTTCACGAGTTGGTAGAAACCATGAAATCAGTTGAACAGGAAGGTAACTTTTCATTGCGAGCGCCCATTCGTAGTCATGATGAAATAGGCAATAGTGCACAGGCATTTAATTCTCTACTGGATGCCCTACAGCTTTCTATCACAGAGGCTAATCGCGTCATGAATCAAATGGCCTCGGGCAAGTTTGACGACCGCATCAAAGTACCGTGTCGGGGCGAGCTAGAAACCTTAAAAGAAGCCACTAACCATTGTGCTAATACGTTAAGCCGAGCGATTTCTGAGCTCAACGAAATTTCCATTGATATGGCAAATGGTCGCTTCGATACCAAACTTAATGCCCCCATGTCTGGCGATTTAGACAAGCTCAAAAATAATATTAACGATTCTTTGGCATCGATTAATTCGACTATGAACGGTATTGTTCATGTGATGACCAATATTGAGCAAGGTAACTTTAAGGAACAAGTCACCGTGCCCGCTAAAGGAAAATTAGCGCAACTTAAAGATTCGGTAAATAATTCCGTACGCAGCCTTAGCAGTGCGATTGACGGTATCAGCACGATTATGTCTGCACTACGCCAAGGCGACTTTTCTGCGCAACTCGATGCCCCTCTCGCAGGCCAATTAGATACCTTAAAACAAGATATCAACTCCAGCATGGCAAACCTAGACAGAGTAATGAAAGAAATAGGCACTGTGATGGCTGGCGTCAGCAACGGCGACTTTAAACAACAAGTGGATGTGGTAGCAACGGGCCAACTCGCGCAACTTAAAGATAACATTAATGCTTCGGTGACGGCCGTTGATGTTGCTATCTCGGAAATTTCTACGGTGATGATGGCTATTAGCCATGGTCGATTCGACCGCACCATTCAATCTGCGATGTCTGGCCAGCTTGATAATCTCAAAGGTGATATCAACCGTTCAGTCGAGAACCTCAATCAGGTCATCGAAGAACTCGGCAGCGTAATGGGCGCAATGTCCGAAGGAGACTTTAGTCAAAAAATAGAGTTGCCACTACAAGGTCAGCTGCAACAGCTTAAAGAGAATGTAAATGACTCGACCTTACAGGTCTCTGGGGCAATCTCCGAAGTGAGCAGCGTGTTGGCCAACGTTGCTCAGGGTGACTTAAGTAATCAAGTAAATGGTGAATATTTTGGTGTGTTTAAGTCTTTGCAAAATGACACCAATACCACAATTAAAAAACTCACCAGTGTAATCGAAGGGATCCAAGCCGCTGCAAATTATGTTGCTCAAAGTGCCGGAGAAATAGCGGCGAGTAACACTGAAATCAGTCAACGCACAGAAGAGCAAGCAGCAAACTTAGAAGAAGCCAGTGCCAGCACTGGTAATATGTTAGATGAACTCACTAAGGTTTCAAACCAATCTGGTGATGCCGTAGGACTAGCAACAAACGCAGAAAACATAGCCAAAGAAGGAGGCAGTTTATCTGCCCAAACCGTAGCTGCAATAATTGAAGTGAACAAAGCCAGTAAAGACATTAATGAGATTGTATCGGTGATTGATGGACTTGCGTTTCAAACCAACCTGCTGGCACTAAATGCTGCCGTTGAAGCGGCACGAGCGGGAGAAAATGGCCGTGGCTTTGCTGTCGTTGCAAACGAAGTACGAGAGCTGGCAGGGCGTAGCGCCGCTTCTGCAAAGCAAATCAAAGAAATTATCTCAAACAGTAATCAAAAGGTAGAGCAAGGGACTGAGCTTGCCAATAGTTCCGGTGAAAAGCTGCAACAGATCGTTGGAGCCGTGAGTGATGTAAATAACAACATCATTAAAATCAATGAGTCGACTTCAATGCAGCAGCAAGCCATTAAAGAAGTGGATTTGGTGGTGCAAAGGCTAACAGATCTTATTCAAGAAAACTCTGCAATTACCGAAGAAACGATGGCAGCGGCGAGACAAATGGCCGAGCAAGCCCATGAAATGCGCTCCCAATTGAGCTATTTCCGTTTATCAAAAAATGATTACAGCGCCACAGGTAGAGAAGGTGAATTGCTTGTGCATCAATATAATGCATCTTAGGGCCAGTTGAGTTTCGAATTAGAACATGCCCAACTAAGCCTTTTAGTTGGGCATGTTATGCCTGTACCAATGTGTATTATGCCAATGTAAATTTATCCGCATCGAGGTGGGCTGGAAATTTAGCTTTATACTGCTGCAAATCGCTCAGTTTTAGCTTTACGGTAATAACCTCAGCTTGGTTATCTACTGCCGACACAAGACTATTACCATTGAAGTCAATCGCTTTAGTACCACCATTATGCGCAGTGCCATACCCATCTTCACCTACGCGATTTACCGCAAGCACAAAGCACTGATTCTCGATTGCGCGAGCAGCCAGTAAGGTATCCCAATGATTTCGGCGTGCCGCTGGCCAATTTGCAATATTAACCATAACCTCATAATCGGTCTGATTGCGCTGAAATACTGGGAAACGTAAGTCATAGCAGATCTGCGGTAAGAATCTAATGCCTTTTAATTCGAACACTTCACGGTGCTCACCAGCAACGACAAAATCGCCTTCATTACCCAAACAGAATAAGTGTCTTTTGTCATAATGAAGTATCTTTCCATCCGGCTGGCACCACACCATACGGTTAGCCTTTTTATCTCCTTGCGGAACCAGTATGCTGCCCGCTACAACAGCTTCAAAGCGCTGAGCATATTGCTGTAAAAACTCGATGGCTGCATCAGCATAGCGCTCAACATCCGGCTCTTTTACGGCGAAGCCGGTAGCAAATGTTTCTGGTAGCAAAATTAAATCGCTTGGCTCGACATTTTCTAGCAAACGTTCAATATGGGTAAAGTTGGCCTCAGGTGAAAGCCACTGGATATCCGTTTGAACAAGGGTAACGGTTAAAGTTGACATAAGCGTTTTGCAGCCTCTTCTAATGTCTGGTTTTCCTTAGCAAAGCACAATCGAATGACCTTGTCTTCCGGTGCTTGTTGGTAAAAAACGCTGAGTGGCACTGCCGCCACCCCTACCTCTTCCACCAGATAGCGACAAAAGGCAACATCATCAAGATCAGAAATTTCACTGTAATCCAAAAGCAAAAAATAAGTCCCTTCACTTGGTAATAGCGTAAATCGGCTTGACGCTAACGCCTTAACCAGTACATCGCGTTTTTGTTGATAAAACCCACTCAGTTCATCAACGTGCTCAGGGTGTTCAGCAAGCATATCTGTCAATGCAAGTTGTGCCGGAGTGAAACTTGAGAACGTTACATACTGATGGATTTTTCTAAACTCAACAGTCATTTGCTTTGGCGCCACACAGTAACCCATTTTCCAGCCTGTACTATGAAAGGTTTTACCAAAGCTAGAGATCACAAACGCACGCTCAAACAATGCAGGATCAGTTAATGCGCTCAGATGGGGCAAACCATCAAAGGTAATATGCTCGTATACTTCATCACTGATCAATAACAAGTCATGCTGATTTAGCAGCTGTTTTAGTTGCTCTAAATCTGACGGCTTCAGCGTTTTAGCTGACGGGTTATGCGGTGTATTGATGATAATAGCACGGGTATTTGGGTTGATACTCTCTGCGACTTGTTGCCAATCAATTTGGTAATGTGGCGCGGTCAATGCAATATGTACGGCTTTTCCGCCAGCAAGTTCAATTGCAGGCTCATAGGAGTCATAAGCCGGATCGAATACAATAACTTCGTCCCCTTCAGATACTATTGCCTGAATTGCCACGAAGAGTGCTTCCGTTGCACCGGAGGTCACCGTGATCTGTTCTTGTCCTGAAACCCTCACCTGATAACGACGCTCAATTAATGCCGCAACTTGTGCTTGCAAGCTCGGTACGCCAGCAGAAGGCGAATACTGGTTTTGACCTTCACCAACATAGTGGCTCAGTTGTGATTTGAGGTAATCAGGCGCATCAAACTCCGGAAAGCCTTGCGATAAGTTGATCGCACCATGCTCGTTCGCTAATGTCGTCATTTGGCTAAATATACTAATTCCAACCTGAGGTAACTTACTTTTCACTGCAACACTCTCTTTCTTATGGTGCTAATCGTGAGTGGATGCTATCATTGCTCAAAATAGATGTATAGCCGTCCAAACGCATTTAATTTATAGGTGTTAACTATGCACACACAAGCCGCAAAACTCGCGCTTATCGACGCAGGAGCTTGGGTTGCTCAGCAAGGCTGGGTTCCCGCGACTGGTGGTAATTTCTCTATCAAAACAGACTCTGGCTTTGTTGTCACGGCCAGCGGCTTTGATAAAGGTAAATTAGCACCAGAACAATTTCTGGAATTAGACGCCACTGGCACCATCATTGCCGGTAGTGGCAAGCCTTCAGCCGAAACCGCATTGCACCTAAAATTATATGATTTATGTGCGGGTGCACAGTGTATATTACACACGCATTCCGTAGCTGCGACTGTGTTGTCGCGATTTATTCAAGGCGATCAATTTCAGATCCGTGGTTATGAAATGCAAAAGTCACTGTCTGGCATTCAATCCCATGAAGAAACCCTATCCATTGCTATTTTTGATAACGATCAGGATATAGAGCGACTAGCACAGCGGGTGGCGCAATCTCATCAAACTACACCAGTTGTACACGGTGTATTGATCCGAGGTCACGGGTTATACGCCGTGGGCCGCACAGTGCAAGAAACTCGTCGTCATATTGAGGGCTTAGAGTTTTTATTTGCCTGCGAATTAGAACGCATCAAATTGGAGGGGCGCCAATGATCAAAGTCATTTTAACAGATATTGAAGGGACAATTACCCGTATCTCATTTGTTAAAGAGATACTATTCCCGTATGCCGCTGCGCATTTACCGCAATTTATTCGCGACCATCAGCATGACACCGCCGTTGCCGAGCAAATTAGTGCCGTCAGAGCAGAATTGGATACTGCCAACGCTGATATTGATACCGTGATTGCCGCACTACTTGAGTGGATCGCCGCAGATAAAAAAATCACGCCATTAAAACAGCTACAGGGTCTCGTTTGGCAGTTTGGCTATACAAACGGCGATTTTACCGGACATTTGTACGAAGATGCCTACCAGTTTTTAACACAACAAAAAGCGGATGGTCGCAATCTCTACGTGTATTCCTCGGGTTCAGTGAAAGCGCAGCAGCTACTTTTTGCGCACTCAGACTATGGTGATATTCGCCCGCTATTTAGCGACTACTTTGATACTAAAGTGGGTGCCAAGCAGGAAGTCTCGTCGTATCAGAACATTATTGCAGCCCTACCGTATGAAGCAGAGCAAATACTCTTTTTAAGCGATATCGTTGCCGAGCTAGACGCGGCAAAGGCCGCTGGCATGCAAACATTACAACTGTTTAGAGATGCACAAGCAACATCACCTGAACATCCAGTTATATCAAGCTTTGACCATTTTGATGAAGGGGCATTTTCATGAGTCAACTGACTATCTACCAGGTACAGAATCCAAGCCAAGCTTTACAACAAGAGCAAGACGCAAACATCATCGCATCTTTGCTCGCAGAGCAAGGCGTACGCTTTGAACAATGGCAGACTAGCACCGATATCACCGCTGAAATGTCACAAGACGACATTATTAATGCCTACCTGAGCGATATTGAAAGATTAAAGACGCAAGGCGGCTATCAAACTGTCGACGTGATTTCACTTGCAAAGGGCAACCCTAGTGCCTCGGAGTTGCGACAAAAGTTTCTTTTTGAGCATACTCATAGTGAAGATGAAGTACGTTTTTTTGTTAAAGGACAAGGGCTATTCTGCTTACACTTAAACGATAAGGTTTACCAAGTTTTATGTCAGCAAGGTGACCTAATCTCAGTACCAGAAAATACGCCTCATTGGTTCGATATGGGTAGCGATCCAGAATTTACCGCCATTCGCCTGTTCAATAATCAAGAGGGTTGGGTTGCAAAAAGCACGGACTCTGACATTGCAAAGCAGTTTCCCTTACTTGATTAATCCAAGTCTGAATACTCACAGTATTAACGAAGCACTGTGAGTACTTGCTTACTCATGCTAGGCTCACAACCTTCAACAAAATACACACCAAATTCCATCATCAGATTTTACCTCATGACTCATTTCAATATTTGTATTACAACAGCAAGTAAACCAACATGGCACTGACATAATAGGTAAACTCTTGAAGAGGCCTGACTTTCAATCTACATTTCCGTTGATATGAACGTTTTCACTTATCAAAACTAAGTCCTTAAAATGCGCATACTCTCCCTAAAACGCGTTAACTTTTTGTACCTAACTGCAAGAAAGCCTCCTTATCAACTAATCGGCTCGACATTTGATTAAAATACAAAATTATTTAATTTCTTTGAGCGCGCTGATGAGTAAGTTTATTGATGTTTGCTGCTGATGCTGTTTCAAAAGTAAATACATCACCGTTATCGCTGTATACCCAAATAACACAGATTTATACATGTATGGAAAGTAGTTTAAAAATACAGAGAGAGCAAGATACAAGAAAACAAACCCTGTGACTTCAATTTTTTTCTTCCGTTCAACCTTATTTGCTTGTTCTAATTGCTTAATAATTTCATCTAATTCTATTGATTTCGATTCTTGTTTTTCCATAATAATACCTTTTAAAGTTTGATTCGCTTATTGCTTGGTTTAGGTTAAATAAGACGACACTATAGTTTAAAGCTCGGAAAGGCCGAAATAATTTCTTTGTATAGTATCGGGTTGCTATTTTGATACGCAGCAACCCTTTGTTTGTGACTTGATTCAATAGGGGCTCCCGCGTAGAGCAGCTGAGAGATATAGAAAAAGCTGTCATTCAAACTCATATTATTCCCAGCAGCTAACTCCATGGCACTTGCCCCATTTTCAACCTGCTCTAGTGCAAAGTCTAAGGCATCTAGCCCATAGGGATCTGGCTTGACTGAAACCTTATGTCTCAGCAAATATGTCATGATTTTTGGAGTGCGTAATAAAACGGCATAGAGCAACGCATTGCGACCTAGTGGGTCAACAAAATGTAAATCCAAGTCATATTTAACGAGCGCCTTAATTAGTGGAAGGTTGTGCGTTCGCACTAAATTTAATATTGTTTGGGGACCTAGCCGTGCCCCTTTTTCAAGTAATCTAGTTATTTCATCGATACTGGCATTTGTCGAAATGGCCATGGTCAATAAAGCGTTTAGCATTTCTTGCTGCTCTATTTCCGCATTTTGTTCAGTCATATGATCTGCAGCTTGCTGCCAATTACCTTTTTGTGCCAGCGTAAAGGCTTCTGTGATCGCCTCTTGTAACTTGGCTTGCTTTGCTTTTTCTTCATCGCTTAACTGCGCTTGTTGTTCGGTGTGTCTCGCCAGCAAAGCTTTTAATTGTTCATAACGATAATGGTCTACTGCCATTTTGTTCAGCAAATCAGGTTCTTGCCCTAAAACACGGACTATCATGCTTGGATCAGTATTCTGTTCAGTGACTGTAGTAACCAAACTCTCAGCTGACTGTTTTATCTCTTTAACATTAACGGCCTGTAACTGCTCATTATTTAGCTGTTCATATGCGTGCTCACGATTAAATACTAGCTGTATTTTTGCTCGCCCGACAGAGTGAAAGCAGGGATGGGCTTTAGACAACTTTTCAGGAGCTACTATGTCTGATAAAACGGCGCGATATAATTTATCGACACCCGATTCAATCTCATCTTGCCATTCTGACGGTATTGCATTTTCTACGTGTTGAAGCTGGGTCTTATATTGCGCGAGAGTACCATCAGAGAGCCAGTGAAGAAGCCTCTTACTACTAAGTTCGTTCGAAGGGCGCACCCCATTTGCTAGTAATAAAAGAATGATAGACTCTACTTCATCAGCTTTGTCTGTAGGTGCTGGTGAGAGTAAATCGAGGGCATTATTCGAAAATGGGTCAGCAATTGCTGGACTTCCTTCTTTAAGCCAAAACGTAGTTAATTCAGAGTTAATTGCAGCAATAGCAACATTTGTTAGTGATGTATAATGCTCTAACTCATAGTCATACCAAACTTCACTCGGTGTTAGTCCGCTTGCATCGAGTAACTGGGCCATAAGGGTTGGAGCGATACCTAGTTGCGTGGCTGTAACCAAGTCTTGATATGTCACCAAAATACCGCTCGAGGTAAGCTCTGAAATAACGTTGGAATTGTCACCTTGAAGTTGCGTCAATATGAGACTCACAGGTGTGTCGTAGACAGAAACACGCTTGCTGGCTTGTATTTTATTTTGCTGATAGGCGGTTATTAACCCTTTGATGTCTTGACTTCTAAGGTAGGCCCAGAACATATCAGCCTGTCGCTGAGATAAAATACCATTAGCGTAGTGAGGGATTGCATCTACCGATTGGTAATACTTCGATTCAGGCCTTAGCATTCGACCTCTAAGTATACCTAGGCCCGCAGCTTTTGAAATATAATCTAGCTGGTTTTCGCCTAATCCCTGATGCTGCATAGAAGAAAATATATATTGAATACGCTGCTCAGCTAGAGCTTGCCAGCTTACCATATCATCAATATCACTTGCATAGTCATTACACATCACACTGATCGTTTCTTCCGGCTGAGTTGCAACACTTCCCAAGCTTGTATGCTGATATTGTCCAATGTTATTTGACTGCAACGGCTCACGAGTTATTACATTTTCCTCGATGTTGTCAAAGGCGAGGTATGTCCAATAAAGGCAGAGCAGTGCTAACAATGTAGCGCTTGCAATTAAAAGTGACTTTTTACTCAATATTTTGCTCCTTGCATTAATATATATCGTCAACGATGTATAGGCGCAAAATGTGCTCCTATACATCACCTTTGCTATGCTCTAGCACACGCTTTTTTCTGATTGGCAATTTTGCTTGAACAATAACTGCCTACAGTATGCATATCAGCCTCTTTCGCCATGTTGCATGCTGCTGCTGCAACAATACCTGACGCCCCACCTGCACCTAAAGACATACTGCCAACAGCAATACCCAATATTCCAGAAGCACCAATACACGCATGATGTAATTGACTAATAGTGTATTTACGGTCCGCCACACAAGTTCCTTTAGAGTCGATGCCTGCTAAGCATTTCTTCTTTTTTTCTTCATCGGTTTTCTGTTTTGATGTCGTGCTTGTACCGCCACCACCACCACCACCCCCAACACCAGCGCTACTACTAGAGTTGCCCCCATCCCACGGATATAGCGTCCGCATTCGTTCTGTCTTTTGACCTATCACGTCAATTCTTTCTACGGCAGTGACATTTTGGGTAGCTAGAAGCGCTGCTAAGCTTAATACAAGCGTTTTTATTTTCACTTTATTTCCTTATTACGGTTTGTATGTATTTGACTAACTTTTTATAGGCGTTATAAGCATCAAACTTGACACACCAATACCTATAATAATTGAGTGGGTCTTCAACAATAGAGAGATGCCATCACAAAAATACACTTATAAAGAAGAAAGTAAAACTTTCAAAAAAAACAAAATAACACTTAGTTTCAACACCTTACCACAAAAAATCATGAGCAAATAACAAATTGGTAAGAACTTGATTATCGGGTTTAGAAATTAAAATTTTTATAAAGCAATTCAAAGCATGGAGTTAAATATAACAACCCACTGAATTAACAAACACTTTAACGACTTAGACTTTCACATTACTGAATAAGACATAAATAAAAAATTTTTAATAGAACTTATTAGGCTGCCACTTACCGCTATATCAATAAAAATTATCAAAGTAAGTTATTTATCCCGACTTTAAGGCCAACTTGATTAATTAAGTACCCTATTATGAGGTGATAAAACATTGTCGATAACACGGCTACCGCGTCCTGTTGCCTCCAAGGTATCTACATCCATATAAGCAAGGCAAAATTTTTCTACTTAGTTGTTCTCAATCAGAAGTTTTTAACATAGTTAGCGTCAGGTTTGCTCCTTCAGATTGAGCAAGTATTAAGACAAATTGGTATAACTCACAAATGCAACACTCTAACCAAAATAAAGCAACCAGCATCGTTTTTTAAATATAACGGTAATTGCTTAAGACCTATACACTTTACGGTCGATAGTTTACCCATTACATCGTGAACTCGATATCTATCTCACTTGCGCATAAAATACTCACAACCTTCAACAAAATACACGCCTATATGGTTATCACGATAAGCGTGATTATATTTACCGAAGAAATCGGCTTGAAACTTAAATCCCGCGTCGTTCAACTCAAACAAAAGCTTATCCACAAGATCCCACGACATTGTCAGCGGTGAAAAAAGCAGAGTATTAGTGTGCATGCCGGTAGGAATTTCAGCCTCAGAGGACGATATAACTAAGCTATCTGTCGCATCAATAAACAATTGTTCAAACACCTGAGGGGGGCAACTTGCAACTATATGGATGTAGGTTTTTTGCGAGTGAATAGAGTGGCAGCTGCATAAGGCCAGTACAACCACACCGATAATGAACCATCCCTTCATTAGCTACTTTACCTTACTTCAAATTCTCTATAGTAAAGCAGCTTGTCCCTAAAGCTGAAATGAAGGTTTTGTGACCATGCAATAATGGGAAACTATTAATTTCTAATGATATAAGCAATAACAGCTGAATATTATTTTGAAATCTTTGATAATATCGAAATTTGTATATCCGCCTTTTTGATTACTAACTTGGTATTTTCATGGTTCTTGAAGCAACACAATCAAAGTATATTGATATAGGATGTTGGCAACTTAATACGGCAACACAAACCATCAACAACAAACACGAGCGCAAAGAACTTGAGCCTCTGCTGTTTAAAACACTTATGTATCTCATTGGTAACCAAGAGCGGATCATTACGCGGCAGGAACTGGCTGAACATGTTTGGCAACTTAACTTTGTCGACGACAATACAATTAACCGAGTCATTTTCGAGTTAAGAAAGCAGTTGGCTTGTGATCTGCAACCTCAACCAACGATCAAAACCCACTATCGCAAAGGCTACAGTTTCACGATACCGGCACCTGAACCGATTGAGCTATCTAGTAAGACATCTGACACCACAGGAAACAGCGAAGCAAGCAAGTCTTACCGAGTGCGAATACTCTGTGGCACCTTAATTGCGCTCGCCGCTTTGATCACCGTGCTATATTTCGTCACAAAGCAAACTCTCCAGATAAAAAGTGCACCTCAGCCACAGCCATCCGCTGAGATTTTCCATAATCAAATACTATCTTGGTATCGAGGTCATCATGGCAAACTGTATAACTCACCGGATCAACGTTACCTAGCCTATAATTTTAAAGCTGATACCAATGAAGTTGGGGCGTTAGGGGAGGTGAGGCTCATGGATCTTACCACCCAACATGAAAGAGCACTTAGCCTGCCGAATGGCAGCAACATTTTAGGTTGGTCGGCTGACAGTACATGGGTTTATTACTTATACCGATCTGAAGGGGAAAACCCTATCTGCGAATACCGCCGCCACCAGTTATCTCCAAAAACAGGCGCTCATGACCAGTTACTCTTTCGCTGTTCTGGCGGCCTAATTAACGCACTGTTTGATTTTGGAAAAGACCATCTGATATACAGTCGACGAGGCTATTTAGACGTACCAAACCTAGGTGCGATTTATAGCTATAATATGGAAAAACAACAAGAAACTAGGATCACAACACCGAATAACCATGGTTTTGGGGATCAGCTTTTAGCAATTATCCCTGAGTCACACCAGCTAATTTTTACTCGTAATATCGGTGATAAAGTCGAGCTACTGGTGACCACTTCAACAGGGCAAAAGACCTTAAAATTGGCAGAGTTCCCGCATTTGCTATGGGCTGCGAACTGGAATACTAAACAAAAAAGTGTGCTGTGGTTTGATCACAACACCAGTGAAATCAAACGCTATTCCATGCAAAGCTTAACGGAGCTGCCTGCCGTAAAAGTTGCGGTCGAGCCCACCTCGTACATTTTGCCAATGTCAGAAAACCAATTGCTCATGACGACCTACGGCTACGACCATGACAGCTATGTCATCGATCTTAATACGGGTAAATCAACCCTCTTTGCCAAACCGAATATTTACGAAGTAATTATGGCTTACCTTGGGGATAATGAATTTGCCTACAATGATTCCATTTTCAAAGATGTGGAATCTTACGGGGTCATGCATATAGACTCAAGCCATCGATATTCACCCATAGCGGCATTAAGTTCGGGCTACTCCATTATCGACTCAGATCCAAGCAATCAGCAAATTCTCGTCAAACATGTCGCCAACAAACAAACTGAAGTGAGAGATTGGAAGTCTCTTGATGTGCTAATAACTCTGCCCGATAACGAACAGAATGGTGGTACTCGGCTTGGCGGAAATAAGGTTGCTCAACTGCGGGCTCACAAGGTAACTGATGACAAAATTATTGAGGTTACTTTTCTGAATGACAAAAATAACAAAATCATTACGGTTGATGACATCGTGAGTATTGATTGGTACGACGACCATCACCTAGTAACCTTATCAAGTAATCGGAATATTTCGTTACTGAATATAGAAACGGCTCAAGTGACCCCTTTGATATCCGGATCCGAGCTTGCAAACCGCACCAATGAAGTAAAAGTAAGACCAACGATCACCGCCTCCAATGGTGCAATCTACCTCTATAATCGGCAATACGTATATAAGCTTGACGCAAATCAACAAATAACAACCATCTTAGATATCAAAGCCAGCGTGAATGCCGAATCTAGCATTTACTACCTTGATGCTCATGCTGACAAGTTACTGATTTCTTACCTCACGAGATACCACAATGAGATAAAGTTATATCACCGCTAAACAGGTAAAGCTTACCGACCGATAGGCTTATAACGAAAAATGGCGAGCTCTATAAGCTCGCCATGGTTGGGATCCTTTCGATTACACTAACCTACTGAATAGTCAGTTGCTTTACAGTGAAGCCTTTACCCTCAAGCTGCTTGCTTAGCGTGTTGGTGTCACCAACTACAACATAAGTCATCTCGGCTGGAGTAAAGTACTTGCTCGCCAGCTGATTAAGCTCTTTTTTGCCAACTGTTTCAATTGTTTTAGCTCGGACATCAACAATATCAGCATCAACATTATGGGCATGCATCATCGCAAAGAAGTTTAATTTTGCCGCTGGTGTTTCGTATTTCAGCGCATCTCTTTGCGCGATCGAATTTCTTGTGAATTGAATTTCTTCATCAGTTAATCCGTGCTCACTAATCTTGCTAAGCTCTTGTTGGATTTCTGTCAGCGCATCAGCAACGTTTGCTGCATTAATGCCTGAAGCGAGGACAAACTGACCGGCATCACCATATCCAGAGAAGTGTCCTCCGATACCATATGTATATCCTTTGCTTTCACGCAGGTTTTGATTCACTCGACTGTTAAAGCTGCCGGAGAAGGCAAAGTTCATGATTTGACTTTTAAAATGCTCCGCAGCTAAATCTTCCGCAGCGGCATGGCGAGCAACACGGATCTGGACCTGAGGTGCATTCTCTTTATGTACCAAATACACGATATTACTATCGAGGGGAGCAAATTTAGGAAGCGCCATGTCCAGCTCACCTTTTCCTTGCCACTGTGATAGTGCACTAGTTAATGCCGACACCAATTTCGACTGTGCAACATCGGATACAATTGATAATTTACTACCTTGTGGACGTATCTGCTGCGCATAAAATGATTTAACATCTGCAAGTTCAATAGTCGCAAGCTCTGCTTGAGACGGCAACCAAGGTTTACTGTAGTTTCCTTCTTGATACATCACCTGAGATAATGCGCTATCTGCCAGAAATTTTGCGCTATCGCGTTCAGATTTACTATATTCTGAAACCATGCTTTTAACTCGCGCGAAGTCCGACTCCGAAAACTTTGGTTGTAACAACTTTTCTGACAAGATATCTAGTGTCGCGGTTAAGTTCTTACTTAATGTGGATAGCTTAACCTCAATATATTCAGACTTCGCTTCGAATGCGATCTCAGCACCTAATTTTGCCAATTGCTGTGCCAGCTCTGACGGCGTACTCTGTGTTGTAGCTTGACCCAACATTTCCACCGTTAAAAGTGCGACCCCTGCTTTATTTTCAGGGTCATATAAACGACCAGCAGGGATCTGAAGTAGCAATGTTGTGGTTGGCGTTTCGGTATCAAACGCTCCTAATACGTCTATGCCATTATCAGTTTTAACTTGCCATAAGTCTGGCAATGTAATTGCTTTTGCAACACCTGCCTGCGGTTTAATGCTGCGGTCAAAACTATCAGTAATCGAGGGAAGTTGTACTTCGTCTCGTACTTCCTCAGTTGCTTTAGGCTCATAAAACTTCGGCGTATAGTTGTCTTGCTGCGCGATAAGTTCTGGCTTTCCTTTTGGTACAATACTCAATACAACATTCGCCTTATTAGCAACATATTGCTCAAATACACGTTTTATATCTCCAACTTTCAAAGCTTTAACATTTTTAAGCTGTTGAGTTAGGAAACCTGGATTCTCATGGAAAGTCTCAAATTTAGCCAGCATAGAAACTTTACCCTCCACGCTCTGCAGCGCTCTCACAATCTCTGCTTCTCTTTTAGTGATAAAAAGATCAACATCTTCTTGGGTAATTTTATTTTGAATATAATCTGCAACTAACTCATCAATGCGCTTATCTAAGCTAGTCAGTGTCTCACCACTCACCGGATGAGGAAGTGCACCAAAAGCCATTTGACAAGATAGTTCAAAGCATTGATGCCATGCAAATGCCGCTACCGCTTTTTGTGTATCAACCAATTCGCGATATAACACTGAGCTTTCACCTTGCCCTGCAAAATAACCAATCGCATCTAACGCAGCTTCATCTTTATGCCCCATATAAACCGTTGAGTACACTTTTCTAAGCATCGGTAGTGATACATTATCTTCATAAGAAACGTAACGAGACTCAACTAATGTACCGGGTTGCTTTGCAGCATCTGAAACAGTCTCCCCTTTTGGAATAGAGCCAAAGTACTTCTGTACAAGTGGTAAAACCTCATCTGGAGTTACAGCACCACCAATAGTCAACGTCGCATTATTAGGCCCATACCAACGTTTAAAAAAAGCTTTCAAATCATTTGAATTCGCACGATTTAAATCAGACATATAGCCAATCGGCATCCATGAATAGGGGTGACCATAGTCATATAGCGCTTGGTGCAGCTTTTCTAAAGCTTGCCCATAAGGGACGTTGTCGTATCGCATCATGCGCTCATTTTTTACCGCGGCGCGTTGTATCTCAAACTTTTCTTGAGTAATACCTTGAGCAAAGAATCCCATACGGTCCGCTTCTAACCAAAGCATCTTCTCCAATTGATTTACTGGCACTGTTTGGAAGTAATTTGTTCTGTCTGTACTGGTTGTTGCATTTAACTTACCACCTGCTTCCGTCACTATTTTAAAGTGCTCTTCGTCAGCTACATGCTTTGATCCCTGGAACATCATATGCTCAAATAAATGTGCAAATCCTGATTTGCCCATTTCTTCACGTGCAGATCCAACATGGTAAGTTACATCTACATGAACTAATGGGTCTGAATGATCTTCATGAAGAATAACTATCAAACCGTTATCGAGTTCAAACTTTTGATAAGCGATCCCAATATCACCGCCCTCAATGTTTTTTTGTTCCACTAATGTTGCACCAGCGTACTTTGACGCATCAGAAGATTGAAATTGACTACAACCGTTCAATGTTGCGGCCATTATGACTGCGATTGCAACTTTGTTTAAAAGCATAAAAAATCCTTACATTTATTTTATAATTTGGCGTTTATCTCGTATGGAACAAAGCTAGAAGCGTTCAGCGTTCCCCGTTGTTGGCGACAAGATTACAAGCCAAAGAAATTTAAGTCGCTTATCGAGTCATCATGAATTTATTTATTTTTATTAGCTTTAAAGTCAAACAGTTATAAATATAATGAAATTATTTTTAGCCTTTGGAACAACAAATAGTGAAGTGTTAGATAACGATAACAATGTGAATATGTCGTTTTATACCTACAGCATTAAGCCTATAAGCCATTTCGGAGTACGGAAATAGCTCGCGAATTCAGATAATAAATCCATCAATCATGATTAAAGGGTGAGAAAGCATCAATTGCTTGTTGGTGGTACTCTGTAATCGCCAGAAGATAAGAGCTGATACCAAGTTAAGGCTTGTTTACGCAATGAGTTTTATAGGGTGATAGAAACAAGCTAAAAGTGAGTCATAGTACAATAGTATTCGATGTCATTATTTGGCTGAAATCGCCCACTCAACAGTGCATAAACGAAAACGACTTGCAGCTAAATGCACCAATCCCCCATTGCGTTTGTTGAGTATGGCGAAAATACAATTGAATAGGTAAAACGCCTCGGATAATGCATACAAACGCAATTAGATAAATACAAAACCTCGATAAAGGAAGTTTGCGCAATAGCCCTGCACCAGATAATGCATACAACCCAAGCACCATGAATATCGCAGACACTAGAGTTGTTCCGATTGGGGCTAGTAGAGTCCCTTTCATTGCAGACTCGATAATCTCGGGAGGAGCCATCTGTGATGAATAACACTGAGGTCCAAAGTAAATACAAGAAAGATGCGCTAGTGCCGTGCTGAAGAAAATAGTAGCTCCTATAGCCAATAAGATAACACCTTTTTTAGCACTCATAATATTTCACCCTTTCTTATTAATAAAATTTAAAATAATCAATATAAAAATTAAAAAATACCCACTTATATACACTTTACTTTTCCAACCTACTTCCAGAAGGATAAAAAAATAAAAGTAAATACCTACCCCACCTACACAATATGCTATAAACACTACAATTAATGGAAACAAATTATCACCATTATTGTAGTTCGGCATCATAAAAAATAGAAAAGTAGCAATTGAAAGTGCAAACAAAAAATAAAAGGTAATTTTAGATTTTCCTTTATCTTCCACACTCTTTCTTTTAAAACTACCTTTAATCATGTATAACCCCTATTACCGTTGAATCAACATTGTAAGACGATGTTTATCTTTAGTTGTCCAGCCGTTATTGATACCATTTCAGGCCTCTCCGCTCGTTGAACACACTCTGAGTTCAAGCCCAGGCACCTTTAAACTACACTGTCAATTATGGTTTGTGTATTGATTACCTTAAACTGAATGATCTAACACCTTTTTAGGGTCTTGTTATCATATAGTCATGAGCACCAAGTGCAGAACACGGTCAGCTTCTCCAAATAATCACACTAGCATATATTCCTACGACGTCTTTTCCCATTTGATTAAGTTTCGATTTCATAGCTTACTTTGCTGTAATACTTTCGCGCTTAGTTTTTTAACTCTCGCAATATTTCTTTTTTCTATGTTTATAAATTCTTGGTCATCTCCCTCTATAGACAACTCCAACGCTTTTCTATATGCAAGCTTAGCCAAGTCATACTCTCCTCCTTTTTCATATGCTTCACCCAAACTATCAAATCCATTTATCGAATTAGGAAAATAGCCAACAACAAACTTTAACAGCTCAACAGCTTCTCCTACTTCATCACTATTTAAACGATCGTAAGCTAATGATATTAAGATAGATTCATCTAAATCATCAGCTTTAGATGTTGAACTCGAAATAGCTGACAATCCTCCTTTCATCCAATTCCCATATATATGAAATGATTTCCTACTCAAAACAGAATCAGGGTAGTAGTGATTTGAAAGGTTCAAAAGTAGATTCGCCATACTGTAATCTTTTGTTCTAGACATACAGAATGAAGCCATTCCTAGGAGAGAGTTTTCTCTTGGTATAATAGGGTAGCCTATTCTTTTTGATAAATTTTCATAATGTAATATAACATCTTCAAAAGAACGACCAGAAATAAATTCTTCAGTCAGAGAAAGTCCATTATATAACCAACTCAAACCCTGAATCATCCCACTCAAACTAGTTGTATTGTGATCAGAATATTTCAAAATTTCAGCTCCCCAATACAAATTACCCGAGACATTACTTTTGAATATATCAACGACGTGGTTAAATTCTTTTGTAATTAGAGAGTGCTCTAGCCCTCCTAAAGAGAAATAGATTGCTCCCTCATTAACTCTTGAATTAGTGAAGTACAGCTTTAACTTCTTACTAAATTGCTTAGCATGGTGAAATGCAGGACTAATTGCAATGTGTCCATTGTAGCCAGTAGGGTTTTGCAAAAACAAGTATGATACAAATAGGCCAGCCATTGAGTGCCCAGCTATAAACTTGGTATTGTTTATCCTGAACTTTTCACTTATAAATTGCGTGACTTCATCTCTTATAAATTTTTCGTGCTTTTTTGCTAATTCGGAAATGGTATATGACTCTGAGTTTAGAAAAGGAAGGTTCTCATTAAAGTAATTATCCTTACTAGGCAGACCAACCACAATCATTTCATGAATTTGATTTTTTGATGCAAGGAAGCTTGCAATCTCTGTCGCCAATATATGGTTTTTCTCTGCATTTAAAACATATAAGACAGGGTACTTCCTTTTTTTATCCAACGCGTAACTTTTAGGCAAACTAACTAGTATTACTCTATTTTCGTTATGTGAAGCTGAGTAGTAATTAAACTTTTCACTTACCACTTCGTAATTTGAAAATCCCTCATTTGATATAGCAACATTACAAGACAGAATTAATGACATTATAAAAACAACAATATATTTCATTTAAAAACCTTACACAATTATCTCTTGAGAACCAACCCGAAACCACAAAAATCAAAATTAACACACCACCAACTAAAAATATAAAAACAAAGTTAAAATCACACCTTACCTTTATACAACCTTAAATAAAATACAAATAGTATCAAAATCATTAAACCAGGGAAAAAATACTGCTTTAATAAGATTTTCTGATAAAGCTCTTTTGCTTTCTTGTTATTAACCTCAATAGATAAGGCTTTTTGTAGGTTTTCTTTTGCACCTTCTTTATTACCTCTTTCAATCTGTATTTTGGCCAGGTTTACATAAGGTATTGGCGAGTTAGGGTTCATCTTAATGGCTTTTTCAACCCAGCTTTCCGCGATTAATAAATCATCATATTTAGCAGCTATTGCTGCTTGTATAAAAAACAACTTAGGTGTTTTAATGTCAATTAGCTCACCAACATCATTTACTTCAATTTCTAGTGGCTCATGGAGATCAGAAATAATAAAGCGATTATTATTCAAGTAACTAAGTTCAAATTTTCCCGTTCCCCAATCAACAAATAAAGTCTCATTCTTGAAGTTGATGCTAACTAAAAGCCCATTATCTAAAGCAATGCTTGCATTATTAAATCGATATAGTTCAGGGATCTGTTTTTTATCAGCCTCTTGTTGTGTTTCAGTAATCAAACTCGGTTTCGAATGCTGTTGACCCTTCGAAATAGAAATAATGCCGCTGAGCATTTTATGAATTGACTTGGCAGAAACCGTGTGTTCCAAATATGTATCAGTACGTAAAACCACCACCATATCTAGAGAAGGGTAAACAGCTAAAGTATGCCCTCCATTCCCTCTGGCACTAAAACTACCATCTTCTTCAACCCACCACATAAGGCCGAAATAAGGAGGGTATTTATCACCCATATTCGTGTTGCTTATAGCGCTAGTGCTTTTAACAATCCACTCATGAGGAATCAACTGTTTGCCATTCCAAACCCCACCTCTAGCATATAATAAACCAAACCTAGCTAAGTCGCGGGATGACATCCTAATCTGAAAAGCTGAATGTTCAGACTCAGCCTTTACATAATATCCGTCTGTAACTCGGTAATCTTGCATCTGTAAAGGGGCTGCCAATTGAGTTGCAATTGACCCAAGAATTTCCTCTCCAGTAATTTTCGAAAACAGAGTACCTGCAACATTAAAATCCCAATTGTTATACCACCAATACTTGCTTGGCTTATAACTACCTCTAGCTGGCTTGTTTAATCTCATTTCATTATTTTCGGCGGCTGCAGGAAGGTAGACTCCAGACCGAGACGATATAACATCAAAAACCTTTGCTGATAGTTCTTGATCAGTCAGCAATGAGTTATCATTGCAGTTTAGATCTGCAAGGCTTGCTTGAAAGTTGATAGAACTAGAGTGAATCCCATATAGTGCACTCAATAAGCTCTTTCTAATCGAATGTATAGGAAACCTTCGGTCATTCTCCCCCCAATCTATAGCAATGGCGCCATCTTTAACTACTAAAAGCGCTGAGAAGGACTTCTTATTGTAAAACTTTTTAATTTTATCTAATCGCTCTGAAGTAAAGCCAGCCTGTTCTGGAGATTTGTAATGAAGCCAAGTAACAGCTGGGTATATTTCAGCAGCAAACAAATAACTTGAAACAAAAAAGCTAATAAAAACAAAACCAAAAAAATTAAATATTTTAGTTTCAAACATTGCACAAGCCATCATTAAAGCCCCAAATAAAAAACACTTTTATTATAAAAACTTGCACATACCAAAACCTAACTGACTACCATCTCTTTCTAAATATCCATATTTTTTGTAGAATGTCTCTTTACCATTTGCGGAAAAAAGTCCTACTGTAGCTCCAGCGTTTGCATTTTCTGATAAATACACCTCAATTTTTTCCATTAATAAATTTCCAACTCCCATACTTTGATATTTAGGGTCGACAATTACGTCTTGAATGTAATAAAACATAGCTCCATCACCAATCACTCTTCCCATTCCTATAAGCTTTGAATCTAATCTTGCAACGACATGAAACAAGGTGTTTGCCAATGCTTTTGAAGCTGTCTTTGTATCTTGTTTTTCCCAACCTACGATACATCGTAAATCAATAAACTCCTTTACTTTTGGCGCGTTATGTTGGATTTTCACATCTAAAATCGATCTTTCTTTCATAAAAATATAATCGCTCACTTAATTTTATAAAACCAAACACAAAAGCAGAATTTTAAATTCATGACGAGCCACCTACTTCACTTAAAAAGGACTAACACATTTAAAAATCAACTTATCTCAACACCACACTAAGAATAAAAATTATAAATTCAACAAAGTTAGATCTATAAACTACTTCCTTTCCCTAAAACAAATTCTTCCCATAACAATTTCTGACTTTTAGTAGCTAAGCTATCTCTGAGCAGTTTCCTACCATTATATTTCAGCCCCATTAATTTCGCGGCGTCATAAAATGGAATAACATTAGGAACTGTTACATAATCCTTAAACTCTAAGGCTATTGATTCTCCATATAATTTACTTGCTGATTTATATAGCTCATTCAAATTCATCTCTTTTCCACCTCTTGGATAGTTTTGTAGTAAATATCTCCACAGCTCATCTAAATTTCGTCTCCCTTCACTTTTGGCTCGGATTTTGAAATCAAGAGTAAGAGCTGCAATCATGCCTCCCCAATAAACAGTGGTAGATTTATCAGACTTATCAGCACCAGCACTAATCAGAGTTAACTTTCCATCGGCTTCAGCTTCATATTCTTTCATTCTATATAAAATACCATCTAAAAATTCATACTCATTTTTTATACCTATTCTTAATAGTGCAAGTTGAGAAGCATACTCAGCTCCAAACCCCTCATTAAACCATTCATATAATGCGGACTTATCACCTTTATCATCAACTTCTAACTGATTGAATGCGAAACCGTGAAACAGCTCATGAGCAACTAGCCGTGAAATACCCAAGGGGATTTTGCTACTTTTATCTAAAAGTTTTTTGTCAGCTGGACCTACCGATATTGATATTGCTTTGCCCATGACTTCCCCTCCTCCATCATTACGATCTGAAACTATAAGAACCATTCTAGATTTTAAAGGTGATTGATATTGAGCTCCGTAATATTGAAAAAATTGGTCAACTTTCTGATTTATATCGTCAACCATTTTACGAGTATATTCACCTGAAAAAGCCGTTCTTAGTTGTACATTTCCTACTTTAAAAGAACCTTGAGTATGCTCACCCGCAAAGAATGCTGAGTTTTGCAGATCACTCGTCCCCTCCACGTAGAATTCAGTTGTACTATCATTAACGCTTTCCCAAGGAGTAGTAATGGCCCAAGAATTGGGGGTCTCAAATTTTATATTTACTTCTTTACTTGGCTTCCCTGCAATAAATAGAGCACGTCCAGCCCACATTACACCATCTTCTGTTGCATAAGCAGCTCCATTATCACCAAATTTTATCTTAGGAATTACTGTGTCGTGTCCTAAAACGACATCATATGACAAAGTAATCTTTCCATTTTCGTATCCAATTAGTTCCCATTTACTATTTTCAACCTCAGAAATCTCAATAGTTTCTCCATCTGAATTTAATACTGTGAGGTTTCTTACAAATCCTCCCCAGCCATTTTTCAAACCATGAACATTTTGCTCATTCATGGAAATAACATGACCATGTGGGAAAAGAACTGCTTTAACTTTCGCTATTCTGGGGTTGTTCTTAGTGATAAAAACAGTGTAATGATCAGCTAATGCTGGAGGTGAGAAAAGCAAGGAGTAAAAAGCAAAGGAAAGTGTAACGGCTATAGTTTTGAACATATAAAACCTACAAAATAGTGTTTATCTTACGACTAGCATTGAAGCAGCCTTCAATTAGCATTGGAGACGGCTGGTGCACTTGGTAGTCAAATCGAATTTACAACACTATCCGTTTTTTAATTAGTTCTGTCTTCCCAAATCATGATTTGGGACTAAATAGGACCGGTTAACTCACTGTTTTTGTGAACTTCGGTATTTACTAGGAGTCATTCCTACCGTAGATTTGAATGTACTATAGAAAACAGATTTTGAGTTAAAACCAGAATCAAAAGCTATTTCTAAGATACTTTTGTGAGATTCTTGTGGCAGAACAATTTGTTTCTTAACTTCATTGACTCTCATGTTGTTAATGAATTCACAAAAGTTATAACCTGTGGCAAAATTTATAGACCAAGAAACGTCTTTCAACTTAAAACCTGTTTCATTCGCAACTTCTATTAGTGATAACCTTGGCTTTTTATAAAGCTCTTTTTCTAATACTACTTTTGTAATATCTTCACATAATTGTTGTGCTAATTTTAAGTTAGATTGTTGTTCACATTCTAAAACTTTCACCTTCAAGTCTTCATAGGGAACCATATCATCAAATAGCTCAGGTTGATGAGCAGTTTTAACTACTAGAAAACACATCAAAAGCAGCGCCACCAATACATCAATAAAATACCAACCAGCCTTTATCTCAATGGCGTTAAATGGCTGCAAATTTAACCTTAAAAGATCTACTAGAGCAAAGATAAAGAAAACATAAATTATCTTGTTAACCCAATCTAACTTTAATGACAGTGCGTCAGAGCGGACGGCCATTGATATGGAGTGATATCGCTTTATTAGCTTTAAAGAAGCAATTAAGTAGGTAATTTGACTAAATGTAGCAATCAAAATAATAAGCTGGACATGTTGCGTGAAGGGTAATGCTAAAATTGCAGGTGCCACATGCAGAAACTTTAATTTAGAAGCTATAGGCTTTTCATTAATTATCCATCTAACTAAAAAGTAGACTATTGGCCCTTTAATTAGTGTAAAAATGGGAGTTACCATATACCCATCTTGACCTCGTGTTTCTTCATATAAATTAAATATCATTAAGATAGAATAATATATGAAAAGAAATAAGACGCCTCGATATCTATCCATTTTCCAGACTAAAATCACTCCTAACACCGAAACCACTGTAAAAACTATTTGCAAGATGTTTACTGGCTGCAACTGAACGGTTTGTGAAAACATCGATTCCCTTATTAATTTATATAATCGGTAGTGCCTATTGCGCTCTATTACAAGAAAATTAATCTGCATCGTGAGCATTTGAAGCTGTCATAATGAATGGCTAAGCTTTGGATAAAGCATAACCGATTATGTGTGATTTCACCTAGCATGTGGCGTGATTTTGAACTGTTCTTGAATTTAAAAAGCTTTGCTCAGTTCGAATAAGATAAGTATTGAAGGTGTTAGTTGAGAAATATGATAGCCAGCATCAATTGCTGGCTATTATTGTACTTTATTACTATAACTGCATGGGCTTTTCTAAGAATGCCAGCACTTTCTTAAAGTATTTCAGACGATGTTCCGGTTTATAGAAACCATGCCCTTCATCTTCAAGTAAGTAATACTGATAAGGCTTATCAGCCTTTTTCAGTGCATCAATTAAAGATTCCGCTTGTTCAATTGGCGCTCTTTGGTCCTCACCACCATGTACGATAAGGACTGGAACCTTAAGCTTCTCGACATTATAGCTTGGAGAAAATTCCTTTAACTGCTTTTCATCGGTGCCAAGTACACGTTCTAAATATGCGACCCCTGAACTACGCTGAGCAATATCACCTTCTTCAAACATCAGTGGTAAATCATATACGCCAACCACACCTACAGCACATTGGAATAAGTCTGGTTCTAATATTGCGCTTTGCAGTGCCGAATAACCACCGAAGCTCGCTCCCATAATACAAATCCGATTTTTATCAGCGATACCTTTAGAGATTAAGTCACGGGTTCCATCAATGATGTCATATTGAATTTCTTTGCCCCACTTTCTATAGCCAAGTTCTTCAAATGCATCTCCATAACCACCTGACCCTCGAAAGTTAATTTGTAATACAGCCATACCTCTGCTCGCGAGCATTTGCACTTCAGGGTCAAACTGCCAATAATCTCTTGGTCCGTGAGGTCCACCATGCGGCATAACAATCAAAGGAAGGTTTTTCTTTTCTTTACCTTGTGGTGTGGTGAGGTACCCGTGAATAGTAATTCCATCACGTCCTTTAAAACTGATGGCTTCCATCGTTGACATACTATTAGGATCAATCCAACTACGGTTTGCGACTAATAACCCAAGTTGATTTTTTTTGCTATCAAATAGATAGTAATTTCCAGGATTAATATCACTACCAGCAAAAACGATAACTCTGCTGCCATCTCGAGTACCACTTACTATGCGGATCTGATTCCCCGGTATTGAAGCTATAAGCGACTTTAGTCGTTGGCTCCATATTGAATCTTGATCTACGAACGCATACGTCGGATAATCCGGATCGAGCTCAATTGCGAAAGGAGTTTGATTAACCGGATCACGCCATATTTTAGATGGATCAACTAATTTGTCTTGGAAAAAATGCTTGAGCTTGCCAGTTTCCAGTGTCAGTTGATAAACCCCTCGCGGCTCTCCTGCTTTTGCAGCGGATAGATACGCCAATTTACCCGATTCATCAAAACCATGTAGCCAATAGTCATCAAGATCTTGTGCTAGTGTTAACTCTTTCCAGTCACTATCTTTTGTATTTTTTATAAATACAGATGTGTTACCATTATCATCAGTCGAAGCAACAGCTCTCACCTCCCCTTGATGATCTGTCAAAAAACGCCCCATCCTACGCGGAGATATAGAGACTTTTCGTCTAACACCTGAATGAACGTTGACTTCGTATACCACAGTTACTGGCTCCTTAGAGCCTGACCACGGATAAGTCACGATCAGCATTTTATCTTCATCATTGACCAAAGGGTCAAGGATGTAGGAAGTGCCATACAGAGGTGTCGCTTTTTTCAGTCGTGATCCGGTTTGAATTTCACCTTGATATCCAACTAAGTATCTCCCTCGGCTACCGTCAACATTTACACCAAATAATTCGCCATGATACTCAGGGTGATCTCGCCACCCTCGGATATACTCTTTCTCAAGTACTACACGGTTGTCGTTAACCCACTCATAACGACCAACTTGGGCATTACCGTTGAATCTCACGGCATGAATAACCTTAAATCCATCAAGCTCTAGAAAACCCAAGATACTTTTTCCTTCAGCTTTAGTGATAAAGCCTAGGTATTCACCGTTTGGTGATATTTTTACACTTGAAAACTCACTACCTTTGCTAAACGCCTCCAACGGTATGTCTTGCTGAGCAAACACAGCTGTCGCCATCAAGGAAAGAATTAAAATAAGTAACTTTTTCATCCTGTTATAACTTCTCCATTATTATTAAAAATAGTCATCACTTTAATGGGTACATTGTAACAAGAGTTTAGTAACTTAGGTAGTTGTATAATTTACAAATGTTTAACTTTGTAAAAATTCTCCCTTGGCAACATCCTCAGCCGTAAATAATCCAGTATCCAACACCCACCCAGTGATCAAACTCGCTGGTGTAACATCGAATGCAGGGTTATATACCTCAGCATTGTTGGGTGCCCATTGGCAATCACCAAAGCTGCCACTGACACCAGTTACTTCGCTTTTGGCACGTTGTTCAATTGGAATGGCTGCGCCATTTGGACAGCTGCTATCTAATGTTGTGATCGGAGCAACCACATAAAAAGGAATATTATGGAAATGGGCTAACACTGCTAGATTATAAGTGCCGACTTTATTCGCAAAATCACCGTTTGCCGCAATCCTATCTGCCCCCACAAAGATTTTATCGACTTTACCCGCCGCCATTAAACTCGCAGCCATATTGTCACAGATTAGCGTGTATGGGATTTGCCATGCATCTAGTTCAAACGCGGTGAGCCTACCACCTTGTAACAGTGGCCTAGTTTCATCAACCCAAACATGAATGTCACCATGTTGTTTTGCAGCATGATGAATTACGCCAAGTGCGGTGCCTACACCTGCCGTTGCCAGCGCGCCAGTATTGCAGTGGGTAAGAATATTGTCTCCCGCATTCACAAGCTCTGCACCTATGTTTGCCATACGCTCGCATAGCGCAGTGTCTTCTTCAAATAACTGTTCAGCGGTTGTGATCACTTGTTGTTGCCAATCATTCGCTTGTAACGCTTCACGCAATCTCGCCATGCAGTGCATTAAATTCACCGCTGTAGGACGCGTTGCTTCTAGTTCATCTATCGAACGAGCAATTGTGTTTTTGTCTTCTCCCTGTTCGGCAAGATAACCAATTAACAAACTTGCCGCTAAACCAATAAGCGGAGCGCCGCGAACCTTAAGTGTCAGAATTAGCTCGCTCATCGTCGCAACGTCGCGGCATTCATGCCACACCTGTTGATGTGGCAGTAAGTATTGATCCAATACCTGTACCACGCCCGATTCGAATCTAAGACTACGTGCAATTAAGGTTTTCATGACATCCCGCTCTTTCAAAGTGTACTAATGATATTTTACATCAAGATCTAAAGAAGTATAGACATCTAAACATTCAAAAATATAGAATGCTAATAGCAAATATCCACAAGGTGCAGAAACATGTCGAGCTACATTGAATTTGATGCAGAGAAAGTTATTGATTACATTACTAATTTAGGAAGCTTCTTTGATAAAGATGCAACCTTATCTTGTTATGAGTTTGGTGATGGCAATCTGAATTTGGTTTTCCGCGTGCAAGATACGCAAGAAAATAGCATCATCGTCAAGCAAGCTTTGCCTTACGCTCGATGTGTGGGTGAGAGCTGGCCACTGACGTTAGACAGAGCCAGAATTGAAGCTAGTGTGTTACAACGCCATGGTGAGATCTGCCCAGATATCACAGCAAAAGTGCTGCACCACAATACAGAGCTTGCGGTAACTGTGTTGGAAGATCTTGGTCATCTACGCATTTTGCGCGGTGAATTAAACCAAGCGAACACCTTTGCAAGACTCAGCAAAGACGTCGCAAATTACCTAGCAAAAACCAGCTTTTATCACTCAAGTTTTTACTTAACACCGAGTGAAAAGAAAGCCCTAGTCACCGAGTTTACTAATCCTGAGCTGTGCGCAATCACTGAAGATTTGTTCTTCGACGACCCATACCGCGATGCTGAAAGAAACAACTTTCCAGCCGCATTGCAATCGTCTGTGGAAATGCTAAGAAACAATAAGACGTTATTAGTTGAAGTGGCAAAGCTCAAAGCCCAGTTTCTCAATGCACCAGAAGCCTTGCTCCACGGTGATATCCATACTGGTAGTATTTTCGTCGATGCCAAGCACACTAAGCTAATCGATCCAGAGTTTGGCTTTTTTGGCCCCATTGGCTTTGATTTAGGCTCATTTATCGGCAATTTATTGCTCAACTACTGTGCCCAACATGCTCGCATTAACGCTCTGCCAAAACGTCGAAATATGCAAGTGTATTTACTCGATAGTATCGCCACCACCCTATCTAACTTCTATGTAACTTGGCTTGAACTAGCAAAAACACAAACACGCGACCTGTCATTGCAAGCAGATGGCTACGCGGAATACTTCCTCACTAAGGTATTGCAAGACGCGGTTGGTTATTGTGGGTGTGAATTGATCCGCCGCACCATTGGTCTCGCACATGTTGCGGACATAGATGCGATTGAAGATGAAGATGCACGCTTAGCGGTACAACAGCGAGCACTGCACTTAGGTGAACAGCTCATCATTAATGCCAATAAATGCCGAACGACTGATGATGTGTATCAGCTAATTATTAGTTTTGTAAACTAAACTAGCTTAGGCTAATAAAATGATAAAAGCCCAAGGTTACTACTTTGGGCTTTTTTATTAAATGGATAATCTCGATTACTTACGTGCTTGATTCATCGTGGTTTCAATATATTTGTCGATTTGGTCTTCAAGCACAAACAATGGTACAGAACCATGACGTAAGATTTGATGGTGGAACTCACGGATATCAAACTGATCGCCCAGTGCTTTTTCTGCTTTGCGACGTAGCCGCTTAATGGTTAGTTCACCAATTTTGTATGACAGCGCTTGAGCCGGCCAAGAGATATAACGATCAGTCTCCGTTTTAACATTATGTAAGGACAATGCAGTGTTGTCTTTCATAAAGTTCATCGCTCGCTCGCGGCTCCAACCAAACATATGCATGCCAGTGTCTACAACCAAACGAGCCGCTCGCCACATCTCGTAGGTTAAGCGACCAAAATCACTGTAAGGATCTTGATAAAACCCGGCTTCGATACCCAAAAACTCAGAATATAGCCCCCATCCCTCACCAAAAGCAGAAATATATTCGTTACGACGATATTCCGGTAGATAATCAAGCTCGGCATTCAAGGAGATCTGCAAATGGTGACCAGGCACGGCCTCATGTAGAGTCAATGCTTCTAATACATACAACGGGCGCTTATCCAGAGCGTAGGTATTTACCCAATAGTAGCCTGCATCAGTATCACTGCGTGCACCAGAGTAACGCCCGGTTGTATATTTAGGTGCAATGCTCGCAGGCACTGGAGCGACACCGTATGGCTTTCTTGGTAATGTATGGAATAGCTTAGGTAGCTGGGCATCCATCTTCTTTGCTATATATGCAGCTTCTTTAAGCAACGCTTCGGGGGTTTTAGCATAAAACTGTGGATCGGTTCTTAAGAACTGCACAAAGTCGGCAAAAGATCCCTTAAAGCCTACTTTTTTAATGATTTTTTCCATTTCTGCACGGATCCGAGCCACTTCTTTAAGACCAAGCTCGTGGATCTCTTTTGGCGTCATATTCGTGGTGGTGTAGTATTTAGCACGATTCGCATAAAACGCTTCACCATTTGGTGTCGAAGAAATTCCAATTTCAGTTCTAGCCGCAGGACGATACTCATTGACAAAGAAATTAAGGTAATTTTGATATGCAGCGATCACATCACCTTGAATAATCTTTTTGGCACGCTGTTGCAGCGCTTTAAATTCAGCATCAGGTAAACCCGCTTGGTTTTGTGTAAACGGGCCATAAAACTCAGATTTTGTCACATCATCAACGATATAGGCTTCGATAGAACTTTCATAACCTTCAAGCACAGCTTTCGGCTGAGTCAGACCAATCGCCATACCTTCTTTCATCCAGTCGATATTTTGCTTGAAATAACGAGGAACTTGCTGCAAACGTGCTAAATATAGCTCGTAACCAGCACGTTTTTTAAAATCATGACTCGAGATCATAAAAGACAGACCGGAATGAAAACCATATTCTGAGGTGAGCGGCATATAGTGACTATGAAAACGATATTCATCGACGCTATTCTGCACTTGTGCACGCAAAATAGTGAGATTGATTTGATTTTCCTCACTTAGCGCTGAAGTGTCGATATTGTCGAGCTGAGCCAAGAACTGTAGACGCTGCTGATTTGTGGTCGCCAACTTTTCTGCACTGAGGTTTGGTAGCAGAAACTCTACTTTTGTATCACTGCGACCATAGGCATTGTTATCACTTCTAAATTTCATAACGCTGCCAGCTATTTGAGTAAACTCAGCGTTATTGTCACTTCCGGTAATAGCACAACCTGATAAGGCGACGGTTAAATAAACGGCGACGCTTGAACGCTTAGTCCACAGCTTTAATTTTGGTGATAACACGCTGACTTCCTCGATACTTTGTTGTTACTCAGCTCGCGATAAAATAGCCAAAAAATAATGATTATCCATCGCTCTGAGCTTTGTTATGGTGAAATGAACTTTCTGCTAGTCAAAGTAGGAGAGTCCCGTAACAGATGCAACTTAATTCGACAGAATCACGAATATCTCAGATCGAATACAATTTACTCAACCTAGTAAAAATTGATGAGAAAATCAGCAATTCAACAAAAAAATGTAAATTTTCTATTTCAAAGACAAATTTTTTACTTTTAAATTCGGACGATACAGATTAATGTAGGTCTAGTGCAATTAGGACAAGAGTTACACCGATGGAGTTGGTGGTAGTTCATTAACGTTTGATAATTAATTGTTGTGGTAAATGAAATGATGTTCCATGATCCCATGGCTGTTGCCCAAGAAAAAATGACACAGGTGTGCCTGTTTTTAGAGCAACATCATTTGCCGCCCACGCCTTTAAATTATCAGGTTGCTTATACCCATATTAGCGCCACGAACAAAGATCTCGACTGTGCCATCAACAAAGCCATCAAAGCGCACACAAAAATAGACTGTGTATTCATTGAGCAACTCTACTATCAGTTTCTAAATCAGGGACAAAAAACACAATCTGAATTGCTTGAAGGTGTTGATTCTTTGGTGACTGAATTACACGAAAATGCAGAAACCTCTCAAAAGCAGGTTATTCGCTTTGCCCAACAAGTCAGTCAATGTGTGCATAATTTAGATGAACACAACATTCAAAAGAGTAAGCGCGCACTATCAACACTCACCAAACAAACTGAGCTATTGCTAAAACAGCACAAACAATTTAAACAAGCGTTAATAAAATCGCGTTTAGATTATGAACGTAATCAAAAGTTACTACTCGACTTACGTAAACAACACTTGTTAGACTCACAAACGGGTCTTTATAAGCGTCACTATCTTCATCAAAAAGTGTCCCTATGGCAATCGCAGCAAAAATCCGTCTGTGCGCTTTCTATACAAGTTGATAACCTTGACGAGTTTTCAACACGGTTTGGTGATGTTGTGGGTGAAGTTGTGCTTAATCGTATCGCCAATAATATCAAACGTTATGTCGTTGAAAGCGGCTTACCTGGTCGCACAGGAAAAAAAGAATTCACGGTTATCCTTGCCGATGTAGATTTAGATACCGCGAGTGTTATCGCGGAAAAAGTGCGTAAAGGTGTTGAGCGATTAAAGTTTGTCAGCGCGAAAGGGAAAATTCCATTACCTAATGTGTCTCTGGCCCTTGGGATAGCCCAACTTGCACCAGAGCAAGACTTTAATATGTTGGCAAAACGCGCAGGTTACGCTGCACAGAAAGCACATTCTCTCGGCCAACACTGTTATATTAGTCACTGATCCGCAATATCCTCTTTTGTTTGCATTTTCAACAATACAATACGGATAAGAAATTGCACCTACGGCTACCAATCAAGTACACTAGCAAGCATAGTTGCAGAGTAATGATGGAACCCACATGAAAGAGTCACAAGACAATACTACCCACTTTGGATACAAAACAGTCGAGACCGACAAAAAAGCCTCTATGGTTGCAGACGTATTTCATTCTGTAGCTGCAAAATACGACATCATGAATGATCTGATGTCATTCGGTATCCATCGTTTGTGGAAGCGTCAAACTATTGCCTGCTCAGGTGTACGCGCTGGTCACAAAGTACTTGATCTTGCTGGCGGTACGGGTGATTTAACCGCAAGATTTAGCGAATTAGTTGGTGATAAAGGACAAGTTGTTTTAGGTGATATTAACGACTCAATGCTTAAAGTAGGCCGCGAAAAATTACGCGATTCGGGACTTGTTGGCAATATTGAATACGTTCAAATGAACGCAGAAATGCTACCATTTGACGATAATACTTTTGATGTCATCACTATTGCCTTTGGTTTACGTAACGTAACTGATAAAGATAAAGCATTGCGCTCAATGTACAGAGTACTAAAGCCAGGTGGACGCTTACTGGTACTTGAATTTTCAAAGACAGATAATGAAGCGCTGGCAAAGCTGTATGATATGTATTCATTTACACTATTACCTGCAATGGGCAAATTAGTTGCAAATGACAGTGAGTCTTATCGCTACCTTGCAGAATCTATTCGCATGCACCCAGATCAAGAAACGCTAAAATCCATGATGGATGAAGCCGGTTTTGAACAAACTGACTACCAAAATATGACCGGAGGCATCGTCGCCCTTCATCGCGGCTTTAAATTCTAGGAGTTGCTGTGTTAGCTTCATTACTTGGCGCCGTACTTGAGACGGCTTTAAACAAAGGTCTTAAACTCTCACCTGAGCTAAAGCATGTGCTAAGTAAAGGCCAACACAAAGTGCTCAGTGTTGATATTCGAGATCAAAATACTTGTTTAGCTATTACTTACACAGGCATTAACATTCACGTTTTATGTCCTTTTGATGGCGAAGCCGATTGTTCAATTAGTGCCGATTTACCAACCTTGCTTGAGCTCAAAGATCCAAGCCAACTCACTGCGCTTATCCGTCAAGATAAGCTCGATCTTGAAGGGGATTTGGCGCTCGCACAACTATATAGTAATGCATTAGCAACACTTGATATTGATTGGGCGGAACACCTCGCCAAATATGTTGGTGATGGGCCCGCACAAGTTGCCGTAGATACCTTTCATAAGTTAGCGCATCGCGCAAAGCAAGATGGACAGGTAGCCAAAGCAACACTAACTGGGTTATTTCAAGATGAGTTGAAGGTTGCGCCTCACCCGCTCGAGTTTCAACAGTTTAAGCAGCAAGTGAGAACATTAAACAATCAAGTCGAAAGCTTAAATCAACGCCTCAGCGCATTACTTCAGCAGAACAAAGGAAATTAGGTTGTCTTTACTTCGCTTGCATCAGATCACCAAAACATTTTTAACCTATGGTTTAGACGAAATCGTCCCTGCGCATAAGCAGCCTTGGTATGGTAAACTCGCTCGAGCGAGTTTGTTTTGGCTGCGCAACAAACATAAAGACAAACCAATAGGCACTCGTCTGCGCCTGGCGCTACAAACATTGGGGCCGGTATGGATCAAGTTCGGCCAGATGCTTTCGACCCGTCGAGATTTACTGCCACCAGACATTGCCGAAGAACTTGCATTTTTGCAGGATCAAGTTCAACCATTTGACCCCGCGATGGCACAACAGCTCATTGAACAAGCGCTAGAAATCGACGATATTCATGAATACTTTGCTGAATTTGAATCAAAACCGCTGGCTTCAGCCTCGATAGCGCAAGTGCATGCTGCCAAGCTACAACACAAAGAAGATCTGAAGGATGTCGTGATCAAAGTTATTCGTCCCGATATCGAAAAACAAATCCATGCCGATCTCTCTTTAATGGAGCGTTTCGCTAAAATCGTTGTCAATTTACTCAGCGAAGGAAAACGTCTGCGCCCAGTGGAAGTTGTTAGGGAATACAAAAAAACCTTACTCGACGAGCTAGACTTGATGCGAGAAGGCGCGAACGCAATTCAACTCAGACGCAACTTTGAAGACTCAGATTCACTGTATATCCCTGAGGTATATAGTGATTATTCACGTAAAAACGTGCTGGTGATGGAACGCATCTACGGTATTCCGGTTTCAGACACCGAAGCCTTGTTAGCGCAAGGCACCAATATGAAATTGCTGGCCGAGCGCGGCGTGGAAGTCTTTTTCACACAGGTCTTCCGTGACAGTTTTTTCCATGCAGATATGCATCCTGGCAATATTTTTGTCGCTCGTGAAAATCCTCATAACCCTAAGTACATTGGCATAGATTGCGGCATAGTCGGCACCTTAAACCGTGAAGATAAAAGGTATTTGGCCGAAAACTTTATCGCCTTTTTTAATCGTGATTATCGTCAGGTGGCACAGCTTCATGTGGACTCTGGCTGGGTTCCTGCAGATACCTGCGTAGAAGAGTTTGAGTTTGCCATTCGCACCGTATGCGAACCTATTTTTAACAAGCCGCTTGCAGAAATCTCTTTTGGCCATGTGCTAGTGAATTTGTTTAACACGGCAAGGCGCTTCAACATGGAAGTGCAACCACAATTAGTATTATTGCAAAAAACCCTGCTGTATGTAGAAGGTCTAGGGCGTCAGCTTTATCCGCAGTTAGATCTGTGGAAAACAGCAAAACCATTTTTAGAGCATTGGGTACAAGAGCAAGTAGGCCCTTTCGCGGTGGCGAAAAAGCTATATGTAAACTTACCATTTTGGGCTGAAAAAATGCCTGAACTGCCAGATTTGATTTATCAAAATCTCAAGCGCCGCCCACCTCCACCTGTCACACAAAAAGCTGATACTGCTACAAAGCCGCTGTTGTTAGGCTTAGCAGCGAGTAGTTTTGCAATAATATCGGGATTGAGCTTTATTTTTGACAAACCTGTCGCAAGTAGCCTACTTGCGATTATTGCCGTGCTAGTATTTATTGGCGCATGGCGTAAAACAGGGTGATTTTTTGCTCGCTAGGCGTATAATCATTATTCATAAGCAGTAAGTATCAATGGAGTTATTATGGGATTCGGTGGGATCAGTATTTGGCAATTACTTATTATTTTAGCCATCATTGTTTTGTTATTTGGAACTAAAAAACTACGCGGTATTGGTAGTGATTTAGGCGGTGCAGTTAAAGGCTTTAAAAAGGCGGTATCGGATGAGCAAACTGCGACCGACTCTGAGCCAGAAAAGTTAAAAAATACAACAACTGAGCAAGCACAACCTGTATCAGAGAAAGAAAAAGATAAGGTGTAATTCAACATGGGTATGTGGGAGTTAGTGGTCGTTCTTATCGTCGGTCTAATTGTACTTGGCCCTGAACGTCTTCCCGTTGCAATCCGCACCGTAGCGAGATGGATAAAAACGGTAAAGTCTGTCGCTAATTCAGTCAAAGCTGAAGTAAGTGAAGAGTTACGCGTTCACGAGCTACATAATAATTTAAAGAAAGCGGAACAACAGGGAATGCAAGATTTGGCCCCCGAACTCAAGCAATCCGTTCAAGAATTACAGGAAGCGGCTGAATCAGTCAGACATTCTTATAAATCAACCGAAAATAATAAAAATAAAGACTAATCAATCTACCAGTTAGATAGTTAGAATGGGTTCTAGTTTTGGATATTTAGACATCCAGCAGTACCTTTTCTCTTATCCAATTGACATTATATTCGTACGAGTCAAGTTACATGACAGAATCAGCCCAGAGTGGATTTATAGCTCACCTTGTTGAGTTAAGAAACCGCTTAATGAGAGCGTTAATGAGCGTTTTCGTTATCTTTGTTTCCTTGGTGTATTTCGCCAATGATATCTATGCGTTTGTTGCGGCGCCGCTAGTAAATAGCTTGCCTAGCAATACAACAATGATCGCAACAGATGTTACAGCACCGTTTTTTGCCCCCTTTAAACTAACATTATTCGTGTCGTTATTCGCTGCAGTGCCATTTATTTTACATCAAGTGTGGGGCTTCATCGCACCAGGCTTATATAAGCATGAAAAGCGGATGCTTATACCGATATTACTTTCTAGTGTACTACTATTTTATGGCGGGATTGCCTTTTGCTACTTTGTTGTCATGCCTATCATTCTCGGTTTTTTTACCAGTGTGGGACCGGAGATGATGACATTATCACCAGATATTAGCAGTTATCTTGGCTTTATCCTGAAGCTATTTTTTGCTTTTGGCATCGCCTTTGAAATTCCCGTTGCCATCATGCTTATATGTTGGAGTGGTATGACAACCCCTGCGAGTTTAAAAGAGAAACGGCCTTATGTTGTCGTTGGTGCTTTTGTCATCGCAATGTTTTTAACCCCCCCTGATGTTCTATCTCAAACTTTATTGGCACTACCTATGCTACTCTTGTTTGAGTTGGGGCTCATTCTAGCCAGATTTTATAGCACTAAACCACAACAACAGGAGTCAGAAGAATGAAAAAAACCATGATACTGTTTGCAGTTGGCTTTACCTCTCTTTGCGCTGCAAAGCCGATCAATACACAGGCTCTACAAGCTTGTACCCTGATTGAGAATGATTTTAAGCGGCTCATGTGCTATGACAATGTGATTGCAAATAAACCAATCACTGAAGCGCAGTCTGGCAAAGCAATCACAAGTAAAAATAAGGTAAGTGAAGCGCGAAGCGTAGAAAAAATAGAGTCGAAAGAAGATGGTTTTGGCTTAGAGCATAAAGTTAAAGCAGCAAGCGAAGAAATCGAAGAAATTACGGCTAAACTAGTTAAAACCTCTACCCAAGGCCGTAATAAAATGGTCTTCACTCTAGACAATGGCCAAGTATGGCGACAAGTTTCATCAGAGACCTTTTTTGCCAACGAGGGCGACACATTAATTATTGAGCGTGCTTCTTTCGGCTCATTTTTGATGAAAAAAGCGGGTTCAAACCGCACAACGCGAGTTAAACGAGTTAACTAATGGACAAGATGATCGATGCTGGTGTAAACCTCACCAGCTCGCAATTTTCATCCGACTTGGCCGAGGTAATTACTAGAGCCAAAGAAGCAGGCATAGAATCTATGCTAGCAATTGGCTGCGATTTAACAAGCAGCGAGCAAAGTATTTCACTCGCTGAGCAATACCAACTTTATTGTACAGCAGGTGTCCACCCACACGATGCCAAAGATGCACCTGACACGCTCTACGATGACCTCCTCACTCTTTTAAAAAGTAGCAACAAGGCTATTGCTGTTGGTGAATGTGGCTTGGACTTTAATCGCGACTTTTCACCAAGGCCAATACAACAAAACGTGTGCTTGACGCAACTGCAGCTAGCAGAAGCTATTAACTACCCAGTGTATCTACATGAAAGAGATGCGCACGATGCGCTATTTGCGCTACTGCAAGAAGTTAAAGTTCAAGGAGTACTACACTGTTTTACTGGTGACCGTACCGCACTGCGCCATTACTTAGATTACGGACTAATGATTGGCATCACAGGCTGGGTTTGCGATGAACGTAGAGGCACAACGCTGCAAGAGCTCATTCAATACATACCTCTTGACCGTTTACTTTTGGAAACAGACGCGCCGTACCTACTACCAAGAACAATTAGCCCAAAACCTAAATCTCGCCGCAATGAACCAATGTACTTATCCTATGTAGCTGAGCAAATTGCACGCTTAAAACAATGTCCCATTTCAGAAGTTATATCCACAACCACTACCAATTTTAAACAATTGTTTGTGAGGTAAAACCAATAATGCGCATTGTGTTATCTTTACTTTTATTGTTATTCAGCTCCGCCGCATTTTCTACTGTGACTATTTCTGAGTCATTTAAGGTAGAGCACCAAATAAAGTTAAGTTATACACTGAGTGAAGACGCCTCTTTAGCTAAATTGCTTGCAGCCCCAGCCGAATGGCATGAAAGCATTCAAGTTCCAAAAGGCCTCCGGCCTGTTGAGAAATTTTTATGGTTAAAGATTACAATACACAACGCGAATAACGCTCTCACACCGGTGTTAGTCAGTATAAACAATAACCTCATTGATGCGGTGACTGCTTATCATGTTAAACCAAACCATCCTATATTTACTCTTGATATGGGTGATGCGCTACCACTGATAAGACGACCACTTAAATATGAGTCGTTAGTCATTCCACTTGAGCTACAGCCACAAACGCAAAGCCATTTATATTTGCAAATCAATGATGATGGTGTGTTCAATGCACCTATTGCTATCTGGGAGCCTAACGAATACCTTCAATTTAAGAGTAAATTTAATCTTATTTTTGGGATTTTAGCAGGCTTTGTATTAGCACTCGCTTTAACTAATGCCACACTTTATTTTGTTACCAAAAGAAGTTACTTTCTATGCGCAACTTTATTCATCGCTATAATCTGGCTATTTAACGCTCATATTTATGGCTTTGGCTACCGCTACTTGTATTCTACTTGGCAGTGGTTCCAGCAGTATGGCCAAGGTGTCATGACTTTGCTGCTCAGTATACTACTGTTGCCTACTGCTAGTTATTGCGCAGAAAGAAGGTTACTCGCTCACCCTCTGCTTACACGTAAAAGAATCATTGCGGTCATAGTGAGTTTGTTCGTAATAACCGCTTTTCTGCCAGTTTCTCAGTCACTTTTATTAGCTCAAAGTATCAGTTTTATTATCGCACTAATACTTATCTACATACTTACCCGATTTAGCGATAAAAACCGCAATATCTTAATTGCGATTGCACTTTGCCACTTTATTGTGATCAGCTACCCATTTACAGTTGAACTCGGTGTTCAGTCTGGAAGCTTTTTAAATCACTTGGGGTACTTTGGTATTTTTGCGATAGAAGCGACTTTACTCAGCTATTTACTAGTACGCCTTTACATTTTTCAAAGAGACGAAAAACTGGTTAAGCAACAACAACGATTGGCGCATACCCAAGCTGAAGATGCCTTATTAAAAGAGAAGCTCAAACTCCAAGAACAAGCACAATATGATTTAGAATCCAATATTGAGGAGCGCACTTTTGAGCTACAAGTCACGTTACGAGAACTCGAAGATAAAAATCGAGAACTAGAACGGATGAACATGGAAGACCCACTCACTAAAGTGAAAAATCGTCGTTACTTCGATAAGCGCTTACAAATGGAAGTACGACGCTCAAGACGGGAGCAGACAGTACTGAGCCTCGTCATTTTTGATATCGATCACTTCAAAAAAATTAACGATAAATATGGCCACTTGGCTGGTGATCAGGCTATTTGCGAATTTGCCAATTTAATTAAGTCACACTTACGGCGACCGCATGACGAAGTGTTCCGTTATGGCGGTGAAGAGTTCATTTTACTTCTCCCAAATACAGCTGAAGATGGCGCACGTGAAGTAGCTGAGCGATTAAGAATCGCAACCCAAGAGCTCAATATCAAACTTGGGGAAAACACATTAAATATGACTACTAGCGCTGGTATATACAGCGCTGTGGTTTGCGATCCGCATAACCCACAACTTTATACGGACAATGCAGACAAAGCCTTGTATCAAGCAAAACAACAAGGCCGTAATCGCGTTGTTACTTTCAAACCTAACCAGGAGAACTAACGTGGCTCAATCAGGACTCGATCTTTTCCCCCTTACTCGTATGCGTAGAATGCGCCGCGATGATTTTTCAAGACGTCTAATGAGCGAAAGTACGCTAACGGTTAACGATTTAATCTATCCAGTGTTTGTGCTTGATGGTGAGTCTAAACGTGAAGCGATCCCATCTATGCCAGGTATTGAGCGTTTATCTATTGATCTATTAGTTGAGGAAGCCAAACAATTAGTAGAGCTAGGTATTCCTGCTGTCGCCTTGTTCCCGGTAACACCAGCAGAGCAAAAAACATTGCTCGCTGAAGAGGCATACAATCCAGAAGGAATTGCACAAAAAGCCATCCGTGCAATCAAAGCAGCATGTCCCGAGCTCGGTGTGATCACTGATGTTGCACTAGACCCATTCACAGTGCACGGTCAAGACGGTATCTTAGATGAAGATGGTTATGTCATGAATGAAGAAACCGTGGAAGTACTAGTCAAACAAGCGCTTTCGCATGCAGAGGCAGGTGCCGATATCGTCGCCCCTTCCGATATGATGGATGGCCGAATTGGCGCTGTTCGTGAAGCACTTGAAGAGTGCGGCTTTATCCATACTCGTATTATGGCCTACTCTGCCAAGTATGCATCGAGTTATTATGGCCCTTTCCGCGACGCGATTGGCTCTGCGGGCAACCTTAAAGGTGCAGACAAAAAAACCTACCAAATGGATCCTGCTAATTCTGACGAAGCATTACGTGAAGTGGCTTTGGACTTACAAGAAGGTGCTGATATGGTGATGGTAAAACCAGGTATGCCATATCTAGATGTTGTCAGACGCGTTAAAGATGAGTTTGGAGTACCAACATTCGCTTATCAAGTCAGTGGTGAATATGCGATGCATAAGGCTGCAATTGATAACGGCTGGTTGGCTGAGAAGCCTGTTGTACTGGAGTCTCTCCTAGCATTTAAGCGTGCTGGTGCAGATGGTATTTTGACTTACTTTGCAAAGCAAGCTGCTATTTGGCTTAACGAGAAGTAAACGTCATTATTTGGAGCAGGTGAAATTTTCACCTGCACAGCTTCAACTTACCTAATCAAGCTTTCTGCTTTTAAAAGCTCATCACCATTCATTTTCCAACTAAAGAAGCGAATAATACGACCGTCATCAAGATACACTTCTGGGATACTTAAAACACCTAAGGAGCGTAACCTAATCGCCTGAATATGTTCCGCATGGATATAATGAGTCTTACCAAAAAAGTTATAGCTAACTCCCACTTTATCTATATGAAGAAAACGCTTTCCAGTTAATGATAGTGCCAATGTTGTTAGAGTAAACAACAGTAAAATTAATGTAACTATTTGCAATAATGATGAGGGAATAGCCAAGATAGAAAACAGCTCATTACCAAGCCAGATCAACGACAAAGTAAGCACGTAGAAAAGCCAGTTTATTTCCAACTCTAGGGTTCTCATTGAGTATCTCCTTTATTTACCCAACCACAATCAAATTTGAGCCCTCGACGCAATAACGTGACCCAATTTATTGAAGAAAAGCTAATGATAAAGTGCCAATGTTCCTAAAGCAAGAACTTTAAAATTAATAAAACATGAAATAATCGTGACGACTTTTAGATAGGGCATTAACGCAGTAATGCATTGAATTTAAAAATAAAAAAGGCCGCCAAAGGCGACCTTTTTATGCAAAATAAGTAGTTAATTACTTAGCTGCTTTTTTCTCTTTCTCAGCTGCGATTACCGCGTCAGCAACGTTTGCTGGACATGGTGCATAGTGTGAGAATTCCATTGAGAACTGACCACGACCAGACGTGATAGTACGTAGGTGACCGATGTATCCGAACATTTCAGATAGTGGTACTTCACCCTTGATACGAACGCCCATTGCGCCAGCTTCTTGGTCTTTGATCATACCGCGACGACGGTTAAGGTCACCAATTACGTCACCTACGTTGTCTTCTGGCGTGAACACGTCAACTTTCATGATTGGCTCAAGAAGTTGTGCACCCGCTTTAGGGATAGACTGACGGAATGCGCCTTTAGCAGCGATTTCGAACGCGATTGCTGACGAGTCAACTGCGTGGAAACCACCGTCGAATAGCTCAACTTCAACGTCTAGTACTGGGAAGCCCGCTAGTACACCTTCGTCCATCATTGACTTGAAGCCTTTCTCAACTGCTGGCCAGAATTCCTTAGGAACGTTACCACCAACAACTGTAGACTTGAATGTAAAGCCAGAACCAACTTCACCAGGCTTGATACGGTAGTCAATCTTACCGAACTGACCAGAACCACCAGACTGTTTCTTATGCGTGTAGCTATCTTCAACTTCTTGTGTGATAGTTTCACGGTAAGCAACCTGAGGCTGACCAACGATTAGGTCTACACCGTATGTACGCTTAAGGATATCTACCTTAATGTCTAGGTGAAGCTCACCCATACCTTTAAGGATAGTTTCACCTGAATCTTCATCAGTCTCAACTTGGAATGAAGGATCTTCTGCAACCATCTTACCGATCGCGATACCCATCTTCTCGTTACCACCTTTATCTTTAGGTGCAACAGCGATTGAGATTACTGGATCAGGGAAGATCATCGCTTCAAGTGTACACTCGTGCTTAGGATCACATAGCGTGTGACCTGTTTGAACGTTCTTCATACCAACAACAGCGATGATGTCACCCGCTTGTGCTTCAGTAAGTTCAGTACGCTCGTCCGCTTGCATCTCAACCATACGGCCGATACGCTCTGTTTTACCAGTTGCAGAGTTAAGGATAGTGTCACCTTTCTTCATGCGACCAGCGTAGATACGGATGAACGTAAGCGCACCGAAACGGTCGTCCATGATTTTGAACGCAAGCGCTTTAAGTGGCGCATCAGCGTCAACAGTTGCTACTTCACCAGTAGGCTCACCTGTTTCAGGATCTGTTAGTGGCTGAGGCTCAACTTCTGTAGGAGAAGGTAGGTAATCTACAACAGCGTCTAGTACAAGTTGCATACCTTTGTTTTTGAACGCTGAACCACAGAAAGTTGGGAAGAACGCAAGATCACGAGTACCTTTACGGATACACGCTTTGATTTGTTCGATAGAAGGTACTTCACCTTCCATGTATGCTTCCATTAGGTCGTCGTCTTGCTCAACAGCAGACTCAACTAGCATTTCATGGTATTCTTCAACTTTGTCCACCATGTCTGCAGGAACGTCTTGTACTTCGTAGTTTTCAGGAAGACCTGTGTCATCCCAAACGTATGCTTTCTTCTCAAGTACGTCTACAACACCACAGAATTGGTCTTCGATACCAATTGGAAGCGTCATCACTAGTGGGTTAGCACCAAGTACTTTCTCAACTTGATCAACTACGCGGTAGAAGTCTGCACCCATACGGTCTAGTTTGTTTACGAAGATACAACGAGCAACTTCTGATTCGTTCGCATAACGCCAGTTAGTTTCTGATTGTGGTTCAACACCACCAGAACCACAGAATACACCGATACCACCATCAAGTACTTTTAGTGAACGGTATACTTCTACTGTGAAGTCAACGTGTCCAGGAGTATCGATAACGTTTAAACGGTGGCCTTTCCACTCACAAGTTACCGCTGCTGATTGGATTGTAATACCACGCTCAGCTTCCTGCTCCATGAAGTCAGTAGTAGACTCACCGTCGTGTACTTCACCAGTTTTGTGGATTTTACCAGTAAGCTTTAGAATACGCTCAGTGGTGGTAGTTTTACCCGCATCAACGTGCGCGAAAATACCAATGTTTCTGTATTTCGATAAATCTGCCATTGTTTTACTCTATTTAAAGTAGAAAAATTATTCGGCGGGAGTATATCACCTCTTGTAGCGAACATCATCCTTGAAGTCGTCTAAAATGCAATCAATTCGCGAAAAAGTTTCTAATGCGAAACTTTGTGACCTATTTTTACCGTATCGCTTACTGCTAGGCCGCTGTATTTAAGAAAATTCCGTTGTATTTTGTCAATTTCAGGGCGGTGAGCTTGGGTTTTTGTTTAAAATATCTGCTTTCCGAACAAGTTGGCATGCTGGACTTGGAAGGCATCATCTAGCAAAGAAAAATGCGCTATTTTACCCACTTCAATGCTACCAAGTTCATTGTCCATATTTAAATAAGTTGCGGGTACTAAACTTGCCATATTGATGGCTTCTAGAAGCGGAATATTGGCCAATTCTGCTAAATTCTTCACTGCTTTTTCAAGTGTTAGTGTACTGCCGGCCAAACTGCCGCTGTGAGTTTTCGCCACGCCATCCTTGACCACAACTGGCATTTCACCCAATTGATATTCACCATCTTTAAGGCCACCAGCATTAATACAATCACTGATCAAGGCCACCTTATGCTGACCTTTTAGGCGGTAGATCAACTGTAAAATCGCAGGGTGCAAATGAATACCATCGGCAATCACTTCCACCAAAGCTTGGCTATCAAGTAACAACGCACCAGCACAGCCCGGCTCACGGTGATGAATGCCGCGCATGCCGTTAAACACGTGGACCCCGCCGCAGGCCCCATGTGCCAAAGCGGCATTGGTTTGCGCAAAATCCGCATCACAATGACCTAACATCACTCGCACCCCATGTTTACTTAGGTACTGTGTCATCTTAACGCCATTAGCCTTTTCGGGCGCGAGTGCCACCGCTTTAAGCGCACCATCAGCCGCGCTAATCATTTCATCAATTAAGGCTTCATCTAGCGGCTTAAAGAAAGCTTCGTTATGGGCACCTTTGTGTTTCTCGCTAAAAAACAAGCCCTCACTATACCCGCCTAGCACCTGAGCACCTGGCATCTTTTGCTTATAGGCGGCTCCAATAACCTTCATCGCTGCAATAGTTTGTGGCCACGTAGTCGTCACCGTGGTAGCCAAAAAGCCAGTGACGCCATGTTTGAGCAACGAGGTGCTAATAGTTTCTATACTGGAGAGTTTGCCATCAATAACATCGCACCCCTCTCGGCCATGGATATGCAAATCAATTAACCCAGGCCACATATCTAAATTAGAATAACATTCGGTATTATCAGGCGCTTCCGCCGCTGGAATAATCGCGTGAAAACGCTCACCTTTTATTACCGCAACGCGCGCTTCAAGGACGCTGGTAGGGGTATAGATACGACGAGGCCGAATATAACGAAGCTGTTCAAGCATGCACTTTGCTCCCTAATAGGGCCGCGCCTAATGCACCACTTGCATCACCATGCTTGGCTCTAACAATATCTGGTACTGACACCGCTGAAAATACATGAGGTTCGATGGCTTTTGGGAGCGCCTCTACAAGTTCATCGATAAGCGACATGCCACCGCCAAGCACGATAACTTCAGGGTCATATGCTTTGATTAAATTTGCAAACGCCGAGCCCAACAGATCCATATAGCAATTAAACGCATGGATTGCTTCACTTTCTCCAGCCCGCATCGCTGTGATAACTTGTTCTGAGGAACGCTTCCGCGTAGTGAAATGTTGATACAAACCGGCAAGCCCTGGACCTGCGACATAGCGCTCTAAACACCCTTGCAACCCACAGCCACACGCTAAAATAGGCAGGTGATATTTTTGCTGTAACACCGCAGAAAGCGGATGGTGGCCATATTCACCGGCGATCCCTTGGGCACTTTTATACAACGCACCATCAATGCAAAACCCGCCTCCAGCACCGGTGCCTATTATTGCCCCAAAGACCTTTTGATATTGCTTACCGGCTCCAAGACTGGCCTCTGATAACGCAAAGCAACGGCAGTCATTTTCGACCGCGATGGGCCGTACCAGTTTTGCAACGAGATCAGCCTTAACTTCTTTGCCATTGGCGCAAGGGACATTTGCTGATAGCACGCGCTGCTGCGCATTTACTATCCCCGGCATACCAATACCAACCTGTCCTTTACAACCATATTTGTCATCGGCTTGCTGCACCAAAGTGACGATTTGCGCCAAAAACGCCTCATAACTGTGCTTTGGTGTCGCCACACGCCAAGACTCTAAGCGTTGTAGCTTTTCATCAAACACCGCAATTTCAATTTTGCTCCCGCCAACATCCACTCCATAAATCATACTTCACTCCCAAATGGATGAATGACTACGCCCTGCACGACTCTATTCACTTCCCCCGACGGGCAAGGATTGTCCGGTGAAATACCGAGATTCAGCGCTTTATAGAAACTTAACTGCTGTGCAAACAACATATACAGTAATCCTTGCCACACATCTTCTAGTGGTGGCACTTTAGGACAAAGTGAATGCACCGTCATGGCTGTACCGTCACGCTGCAATTCAGCAACTAAATCCTGATCGTACAAGCTGGTATAACCATCACTTGAGATAAAACATACCACGACAGTTTTGCTATTGATAAGTGATTTTGGACCATGACGGAACCCAAGCGGTGACTCGCTCACGCTCATTACTTGGCCTGCCGATAACTCAAGCATTTTTAGCGCAGCTTCCTTTGCAAATCCCAGTAAGCAACCTGAGCCTAGATACACCAAACGCTCAAATGGTTGTTGTGCAAATGCACGGATATTTTGCTGCTCTGTCGCAGCTAACATGCTTTGCGCTGCATTGATCAACTTATCCACGGAGCCGTCATCCGCCGCAAAAAATTGTAGCGCTGCAACCATCATTGACGAATAGCTACTCGTCATTGCAAAACTTTGGTCAAGCGTAGGCTCTGGTAGCAATATACTTGTTGCATTGCTTGCCTGCTGCGCTGCTTGATGCAACTTTCCATCACGGTTGCAGGTGATAAAAAGGTGCTGGCTGTTACTAACCAGCTGTGTTACCAACTCTACGGCCGCCACACTTTCTGGACTGTTGCCAGAGCGAGCAAAAGATACTAATAAACAAGGTTTATCCGTCGCTAGGTATTGTCGTGGTGCAGCAACTAAGTCAGTTGTGCTCACAGCCCGCACACTTTGGCGCATGTGTGCATTAAGATGAGTGGCGATAGCGTCACCGATATAAGCGGATGTACCCGCCCCCGTCAAAATAACCTGAGTATCTGGGTCATCTAGAAAAGGAGCTAACTCCACCAAAAGCCTAGGCTTTATGCTCGCGACTAATTGAGCGGTTTCTTGCCACATCTGTGGCTGCTGGGTGATCTCTTTTGCTGTCCAATAGGCATTTCGTGTTTTTAATTGCGCAATTTCGTGTCCTAGCAAAGTGTTCATGACGCTTTCTCCATGGCAAAACACGCATTTGAATAGCGAGCCACAACACGCTGAATTTTGGCAATCACCAACGCTTTGGCGTCCCTTTCTATTTCACCACGGCGTACTTGTTGATATAGCTCTGGAAAATATTGGCTGATAAGCGGCAATGATAAAGTCTGCTGCGCTAGGTTTTCGAGCATAGTTGCTAACGCCTTTTGCACCGCGTCTTGATGCCAGTAATAGCGAATACGGTCGCTAAAGCTAAATTGACGCAAGAAACGGAGTTGCTGTGACTCGCCGTGATAAAAACGCTGCCAACTCGTAGGCTCTGCCAGCATGACCTCGTCCACCACCTCAACAAACTGACTATGAACATAGGGTAGTAATTGCTTTTCAATATGGTGAAGCGCGAATAATCCTTCGCGCAGCGCAAAGGTCAATTCAGGCCCGACTTTCAAAATGGCAAAGTGGTCAGCAACCAACGACTGATAAGCGCCTGCAGTTTGATAATCTGTCGAATGCGCTTCGAAAGCGATACGGTCAACGGTACGAATAAAATCTTTTAATGCACTCGCTTCATTCGATTTGTAGTCAAAAACTTGGGTGTTATCAAACTCGACACCCGGCTGCACCACCATTGCAACCACGCGTTGCCAAGCATCCGCTAATCCTTTATTTGCAAAGAGTTCACGATGGCAAGCTAGGGTTTCTTGCGCAGCAACTTGGCTGGTCGGTTGTAGACTGTCAATCTGTTCATCAGCGCCACCAGGAGGGGGAACTTCAGTACCAATCACATAAACAATATCACTACGACCAAACGTCGCAATCGCGGCTGCTTCCGCTGTTTGACACAACAAGGCAGCGCGATTAGCTACAATATCATCGCTTAACACGTCAGGATCGTCAGCACAGGGCATGCTGGCATCTAAGTGAATTTTCTTAAAACCAGCCTTCACGTATTCAGCGACTAAGTCACACGCTTTGGCCATTGCGGCTTGGCTATTTTCACTCGTCCAACAGACTGGTCCCAAATGATCACCGCCAAAAATCAGTAACTGCTTATCAAAACCAAGCTCGTCGGCCATCTCTTCGACTTTGACAATAAAATCCGCGGGACGCATCCCGGTGTAACCGCCAAATTGATTAACCTGATTGGCCGTGGCTTCAAATAATAGCAGCGTATTTTCCTGCTTGGCATATCTTATCGACGCTTCTAGCACCCAAGGGTGAGCTGAGCAAATGGCATAAATGCCTGAGTTTTTCCCTGATTTATTGGCTTCGATTAGGGCTTGAAAACGCCGCATATGATCACCTCTTAAGACGTTATTAAATGTACCTCAATTCCGGCGGCAACCAATTGCTGATGAACATCAGCTGGAATACCACTGTCCGTTACCAAAACGTCAATTTCTTCGCAGGCGATAATACGGTGTACACCTTTACGATCGAATTTACTGGAGTCCGTCACCACTATGACTTGCTTTGCAACCTTACACATCTCGCGGTTAAGCGCAGCTTCCGGTTCAAAGTGTGTTGTTACACCAACATCAACGGAGAACCCATCAACACCGAGCACCAGACGGTCAAAGTGATATTGCTTTAGCTGATCTTCTGCATGGCTGCCATAAAACGACAGCGACTTTTTACGCAGTGAGCCTCCAGTCATCAACACTTCAACGCCATCGGCTGCAACGAGCGCTTGCGCCACGTTAAGACCATTGGTCATCACCACTAGCTGTTGATGCGCGGTAAGTTGCTTCGCAACCTCTTCAGTGGTGGTTCCAGAGTCCAGAATTATAGACTCATCATTGCCTATAAGGCCCGCCACCAACTTTGCAAGCTCGACTTTCATTTGGTGATGATGATCGTGCTTTTCCGTTATGGTGAGCTCTTTGGTTAACCTAGAACTCGCAACGGCACCACCATGAGAGCGAACCAACAAACCTTTTTCATGCAGGGCATTGAGATCATTTCTGATCGTCACGGTTGATACACCAAATTGTTCTGCCAGCTCAGATACTTCTACTCGTTCCGTTTGACCAACGAGTTGAACGATTTCGTGGCGTCTTTCGATGGTGTTCAGCATGACACCTCCTTTCGTTTTGGTTGAATTTAGTCTACACAGCTTTCACTTGCTTTCAATTTATTTTTTTAACTTTAAACAAAAACAAACATAAACACCTGTTTTATAAGGATTTAAAGTTAAATTAGAAACACATTGAAAACAAACCGAAAGAATATGAAAGATATTTTTCTTGCGTTCAAAATAAAACTGCCGTAATAATAACCAAAAAATAACATTTCGTTTTTAACAACAAGAGTGAACAACTAAGAGGTTATTATGGGTGATCTAAACCGCCGGCGATTTCTTCAATCAATGGCTGCTATCGCAGCAACAAGCGCAGTGGTTGGCTGCGCGAGTAACAATAATAAGACGCCGCTTACACCAAAGCCACAAGGAAATTCAGTTCAAGGTCTAGTCGTACCGAAACTGGATGTCGTGCGAGTGGGCTTTATTGGTGTAGGTCAACGTGGTGTTGGCGCGGTAAAGCACTTTTGCCATCTTGACGGTGTCGAGATCAAGGCCATCTGCGATACGCACCAAGCAGTCGTCGATAGAGCCGTTAAAATTGTTGTCGACAAGGGTTTACCAAAACCTGCGACTTACGGCAAGAGTGATATGGACTATCGCCGCATGTTGGCGCGCGATGACATTGATATTGTGATCATCTCTACGCCTTGGAAATGGCATACGCCTATGGCGGTAGACACAATGGAAAGTGGCAAACACGCTTTGGTCGAAGTGCCAGCAGCAGTAACCATAGAAGAAGCGTGGCAATTGGTAAATACCGCAGAGCGCACGCAAAAGAACTGCATGATGTTGGAAAACGTTTGCTATGGTCGCGACGAGCTGATGGTATTAAACATGGTTCGCCAAGGGCTATTCGGTGAGTTACTGCACGGTGAAGCAGCTTATATCCATGAACTTCGTTGGCAAATGAAAGAAATTGAGCATAAAACTGGCTCATGGCGCACACATTGGCATACCAAACGTAACGGTAACCTCTACCCAACCCATGGTCTAGGCCCGGTTTCTCAATATATGAATATCAACCGTGGCGATCGCTTCGACTATATCTCCTCCATGAGTTCACCAGCGCTTGGTCGTGCAGCCTATGCTAAACGTGAATTTCCAGCAAATCATGAACGAAACCAACTTAGCTATATTGCTGGAGATATGAACACCAGCATCATTAAAACCATCAAAGGTCGTTCGATTATGGTACAGCACGATACCACTACCCCACGCCCTTACTCCCGCCATAATTTAATTCAAGGTACTAACGGCGTATTTGCAGGATTCCCCAACCGCATCGCGCTTGAAAACGGCGGGAGTAAGAGCTTTCACGAGTGGGATTACGACATGAATGATTGGTACGGTAAATATGACCATCCACTTTGGCAAAAAATGGGAGCTGAAGCAGAGCGCAATGGCGGCCATGGTGGCATGGATTTCTTAATGTTCTGGCGCATTATTTACTGCCTTCGTAATGGCGAGCCGCTAGATCAGGATGTTTACGACGCAGCTGCTTGGTCAGCGGTCTTCCCTCTTTCAATGGACTCAGTTGCAGACAGAAGTAATAGCAAGGACTTCCCGGATTTCACCAGGGGCACATGGCGCACTGCAGCACCACTAGGCATTGTCACATAACTAACCAGAGGTTAAATAGGCTATCTATAGCAAGTACTAACAATGCCTGAATAAGCGCCCATAAAGCGGGCGCAATAATAACAACACTCAACAGGACAACAAGATGAAACACACTCTAAAACTGTGTGCTGTGGGATTGGCCGTGAGCTGTGCCCTGTCCCAATACGCGCACGCACAGGAAACAGAACAAAACAGCGGATCTGACGAGCAAGATAAAGCCAAGCAACAAGTCGAGAAAATTGAAGTACGTGGCGTACGTTCCAGTATCAAAGAGTCACTCTTTCTCAAGAAAAACGCTGTCGGCGTAATGGATGCCATCGTTGCCGAAGACATTGGCAAGTTCCCAGATCAAAACCTAGCTGAAGCGCTACAACGAATGACAGGTATCGCCATTACCCGTAACGCAGGTGAAGGACAAAACGTCACAGTGCGGGGCCTTGGCGGGGACTTTAACGTTACCACCATCAATGGTCGTAGAATGGCATCTGAACACACAAGCCGTGACTTTAACTTCGATTTAATTGCGCCTGAAATGGTTCAAGCATTAGAAGTATACAAGTCACCACAAGCACAAACACAAGAAGGGGGGATTGGTTCGGTCATCAATATAAAAACCCGCCGACCGTTAGATATGGATGGCTTTACCCTCGCCGGAAGTGCCAAAGCCATTTACGAAGAACGTACCGGAGATACCAACCCTCAAGCCTCCTTTCTAATCAGTGATACCTTTTTTGACAATACCTTTGGCGCCCTATTTACCGCTGTTTATTCCGAGCGAACACAACGCGAAGACTCCTATGAAGGACAAGGGTTTTACGATCCAGAAGAAAATACTGACGTGCGAGTCCCTGTTGACAGTAACCGAAATGGCGAGCTAGATGAGGGCGAGAAAGTACACCCATCAATGATCCCAGGATATGTACGCTACTCGAACTGGCAAGATAAACGTGAGCGCATTGGTGCAAGCCTCGCCTTACAATGGCGTCCAACGAATGATATTGATGTCACCTTTGATAGCTTATACTCAAGCTACAAAACCGACGGTGAAAAATATCAAATCTCTTTCGTCACCTATGATGAACCTTGGACACCGGGGATCCCAGCGGTAGGTGAATTAAAATTTAATGAAGATGGCAACGTCAACTACATTGAGTTAGTCGACGGCGCGATGGCTGAGCTACTAAATGTCTCTGAGCCTCGCAATACCGACACTTGGCAGGCCGGTCTTAACTTCAAGTGGTATGCTACCAACGATCTAACGCTTGAATTTGACGTGTCTAAGTCGCGTGCCGAGCGGATCAATGATGGCGACAACCGCTACATCGTGGCGCGTGGCTTTGTTGATACTATCACCATAGATCAAACAGGCGACAATCTCCTGCCAGATGTGACCATGTCACCAGCACTTAATGCCGATCAACCCTTTGGTGCTCACTACAGCTACAACTATGGCACGGAAGTAATAAGTGATGTTGAAGAGTTAAGACTAGAAGGAACATTTATTCCGGAATGGGAATTTGTCAAAGACATCAAGTTTGGCTTTCATTACGGTAAGCAAACTAAAGGCAGAGACGTGAGCAAATCAAATAACCCATCAATGTTCAGTAATGGTGGAGCTTATTTTAAAAACTCAGATTACGACAGCTTTGATAACTCAAGCGTAGAAAAGCTCGGTGGTCTTAACTTATTTAGACTACCCGCAGATGTACTTGTACCCGCCAACTTTGATAACTTCCTAGATGGTGAGCCGGGCATGCATCCTGCGCCGTGGGCAAGCTTTGACTACGACAAACTCTATGCATTTTATCAATCCATCAATGCCCAAGCCGCAGATGAAAAAATTAGAGCCACCAAGAGCCCTAAAGATTCCTACGAGCTTTCTGAGTCAACGTTTGCACTTTATTTAGAGACCAACCTAGTCGGCGAGCTGTCGGAAATGCCTTACAACCTAAACCTAGGCGTAAGAGCAATCAAAACCGAGATCACCTCTGATGGCTACGTTTTTGATTACCCAAGTCTGGTATACAACGTAGAAGAAGACGAAGATGGCGATATTATCTATCGTATAGAAGGGGATATTGCCGATTATTACTCCGATTCTTACGTAGAAGATGACTACACTGATGTACTGCCTAGCATGAACTTTAAGTTAGAAATAACAGACTCACTGTTATTTAGAACCAGCGCGGCTAAAGTTATCACCAGACCTAGCATCGATTTTCTAACCCCATATAGCTCAATTAATTTCAGTAAGTTTGAGCTTAATCTTGCCAACCCTGGGATCAAACCACTTAGAGCAGACCAACTTGATTTGGGACTAGAGTGGTACTTCTCTGATTATGGTGCGCTCACCTTTGCAACCTATTACAAAGACATTAAATCTGTTATCGCTCAGGGGCGTGTCGGTACGATAAAAGTGGGTAAATTCATAAAAGACGGCGTTGAAGTTGACGGTCCGGAATTTACCCAAGTATCTCCACGTTCGGAAGCGGGGGCAGAGATCAAAGGTTTCGAAATTGCTTATCAACAGTCGTTTGAGGAATTGCTACCGGCACCTTTTGATGGTCTAGGTATGCAAATCAACTATACATTTACGGATAGTAAATACGACGACCCCGAAAAAGATGAGCTACCGTTCGCTGGAATGTCTGAGCATTCTTACAATGCGGTTATCTATTATGAAAAGGATGACTACCAAGCGCGTATCGCTTACAACTGGCGAGATGATTATCTGAAGTATCCAGATGCATGGGGCGGCCCGGAATGGGCAGCGGATTATGGTCAGTTTGATTTCAGTGCCAGCTATAATCTTACGGCAAAGACACGAATTGACCTAAACGTGACCAACCTCACCAATGAGCGTCAATGGTCATACATTAAAACCCAAGAGCAAGTGAGCCACTTGAGCCGTTACGGCCGCAGTATCAGTTTAGGCATTAACACTTCTTTCTAATCAACATGGGGCAACGCGCCCCATTCAAGGAACTTAAGATGAAGAATACAATAATGACACCGATACTGCTGTGCGCCTCGCTATTTGCCTCAGCGCAAGAGGCTTATATCAGCAGTTACGGCAACGCTTGGGTCAACAACGATATTGACGCTAGCAAGCAATATATAACTCAAGCAGGAATTGCCCCATGGCAGGATAAGCAGCTTAGATTTAATCACTATTTTTATGCCAATAACGTTGGCACCTATACCCTCTATTTACACCTTGAGAAACCAAGTGCACCAAGTACATTGCTGGTAACGCATAACAATAAACAAGTGACGCTTAACCTCGATAGACAAAGCCCGACTAAGGTTAAAGTCGGTGACTTTGCTGTGACACAAGTTGGCTATCAAACGGTCCAAATAGCCGGTGACACATTAGCCAAAGGGCGAAACAGTACCTTCCCCGCCATTACCGGGCTCAGTCTCGATGGCGAGGCCATGACCCCTGCACCTAACTATGTCAAAGAAGACTTTTACTGGGGTCGTCGCGGCCCTTCAGTACACCTTTCCTATACCGTACCTGACAAAAAGGACTATAACTGGTTTTACAACGAAGTGACGGTGCCATCTGGCTATGATCCACAAGGTTCGTATTTTATGGCGAATGGTTTTGGCGAAGGTTACTTTGGTATTCAGGTAAACTCACCCAGCGAGCGCCGCGTGCTGTTTTCGGTTTGGAGCCCATATCAAACGGATGATCCGAGCACGATTCCTGACAATCTTAAAATCAAATTACTCGCTAAAGGCGACGGCGTTTACGTCGGTGAATTTGGCAATGAAGGTTCTGGAGGACAAAGCTATTTACGTTATAACTGGCAGCCAGATACGACATATCGCTTTTTAGTCAATATCGAGCCCAGTACGACTTATGAAGGCCATACTGAATATCGCGGCTATTTTTATGCGCCGGAAACCGGCCAATGGAAGCTAATCGCAGCCTTTAGCCGCCCTGAAACCAACACCTATGTTGCAAGACCGCATAGCTTTTTGGAAAACTTTTTACCCGAAGCTGGACAGTTTGAGCGTAAGGCATTTTATAATCGCCAGTTTTTGCGTGACACCCAAGGTAACTGGGTTGAGTTAAATCAGGCTAAATTCACTTATGACGCCACCGCCAGAAAAGGGTCCCGTTTGGATTATCAAGGTGGTGAGGAGCAAAACCGTTTTTACTTACGTAACACCGGTTTCTTCACGGGACCCACACCTTATCTCAGCGAATTCACTCGCCCTAGCAGCAATGATGCGCCAGTGATCCCATGGCAGTCACTACAGGCACACCCTTAATTTAGATGATAGCTTCTCTCTGGTCGGCCAATGCTACCGTAGCTTTGGTCGGCTTTTACTTCTTCTATACTAACCAAAAACTCTAAATAGCGCCGCGCGGTTGAGCGGCTCACCCCCACCAATTCTCCCATTTGGGTTGCTGTAAACACCTGCTTGGGCTGACTTTGAAATGCCGTACGAATTTTTTCCAAAGTAAGTGGGTCAACGCCTTTAGGTAGTCTAGCTGTACTTTGTATGCTCGCCTGTTCACTACCAAATAAGGTGTCGACCATAGATTGCGTCACTTCATCGGCACCATCCAAACACTGCTGACGCGCCTCAAAGCGAGCGAGTGCGAGGTCGAGCCGTTCCAAGATCAGAGGTTTAACTAAAAAATCACAGACTCCCAGACGGATCGCTTTTTCTAGCGTCGCCACTTCTTTTGCTGCGGTGATCAGCATCACTTCGCTTTTACAGCCTTGCTCGCGTAGCATCTTTAAAAACTCAAGACCGTTACCATCGGGTAGATAAATATCCAATAAAATTAAGTCGGCTTGTATCGCACTCAACAGTACCGTCGCGGTAGAAACATTGTCGCTACTGGCCACCACCCGATATTGCCCTTGCCTTGCGCTACTTGGTGTTGCTGGTGTCACTAGGTATTGCGCTAATAATTGTGCCACAGCTACTTCATCTTCGATGATCACCACAGAATAAGTCATTGTTATTGCTCTTTTACTTGCTTGGGAATAAAGACCGTGATCCTTGCACCAAGTAATTCAGACTCCCCAACCTCTAAGGTTCCGTGGCAGGAATCAAGATTTGTTTTTACGAGATATAAGCCAACACCATGTTGGTCGCCGGACTTAGTACTAAACTGCGGCGTAAACGCCTCTTCGACATTACCAATCAGTCCAGTGCCGCTATCTTCAACATCAAAGATAATATCCTGAACTGTTTCATCCACTGTTACGACCACTTTGGCAGGCCGTAACTGTGCCGTCGTTCTCGCCGCTTCGATGGCATTATCGATGAGATTACCTAATATTGAAACTATTCGTTCCAACATCTCTTTTTGATGGATAGCGCACAGCGCACTGTCGGAACTCACCTCTAGTGCCACATTATGCTCTCGCGCTTTATGGTATTTACCGAGTAATAAGCCCGCGATCACTGGCTCTTGTATATAGGTGAGGAGGTTTTCAATTTGCGCTTGTGAGCCTTGGCTTTCTTGACCTATCAGCTCAATCGCTTTGTCATATTGTGCCATTTGGATAAGCGCGCCAATGGTATTTAACTTGTTTGAATAGTCGTGCGTTTGCACTCTCAACAGTTCTGCAAAAGCCTGTACTTTAGTGAGCTGCTTTGACACATACTCTAGTTCATCGGAGGGTCGCATACTCAGTAAAATACCTTCGTGTTGACCTTGCACTTGCAGCGCAAACCGCGATAACACCAAACGCTTGTCAGCAACAAATAGCTCAAAACCAACTAAAGGGCGATTGGGATTATGCAACAAGAAGTCGCTATGCTCTGGCAACAGATCGCTCAGGTGCAAACCTTGCTTACTCAAGCCGCGAGGCTTTTCGAGAATTTCGCACGCACGTTGATTCAAACGACGCACGCTGCCATCAGGGTCAAGCGCGATAATCCCCGTCCGTACGGTATTCAGTATGGCCTCTTGCTCTGCAAATAAGCGCCCGATTTCATCTGGTTGCAGGCCAAAAATGGCTTGGCGGACACGTCGACCAATCCAAATTGCGGCAATGACACTGAGCAGTAACACCGCTGCTGCTCCAACAAAAACGGCAATGCTGCGCTGCAACACCAACGACTCGACGGATTGCACTAAAAAGCCTACCGAGACTAAACCAATCACCTCACCAGCGGGAGAATACACAGGCACTTTTCCCCGAATAGACTCACCTAAACTGCCCTGTGCCGTCGAGATATAACTCTCTCCAGACAGTGCGGCTTGGCTATCCCCTCCGACCATAGTGCGACCAATTTTTTGCTCATCTGGGTGGGCGATACGTCGCGTTTCGGTGTCACCAATGACGATAAAATCTGCGCCAGTTGCCTGGCGCAGCAGCTCAACATTAGTATTGAGGCGTTGGATCTGTGAGCTATCCCTATCTGCTATGAGTGCCGTCATAACATCTTCACGAACCGCCACCGCCTTAGCCAAAGCCAAGGCTTTTTCTCCCACTTCCTGGTGTAAGCTTTGCGTAATAACCTGATACACCAGCGCGGTAAATAAGCATGCTTGGATCACACACAAGCCCACAACCCAAGTGATCAGTCGCGTTTCTAAGCGTTTTGGTCTGCGTGCTAATTTTTGTGATTGCGACACACGTATTTCCTCACTGCTGGGTTACTGCGCAACTTTTCGTTGCTGGAAGTACTCTTTTAATGGGATCAACAACACTAACATGGCAAGCGCAAATATGCCTAAAGTTAGTGGCCTCTCCCAAATAAAGCTAATAGAGCCATCCGAAATCATCATGGCGCGGCGGTAATTGCGTTCGATCATATCGCCGAGAATAAACCCAAGGAGCAAAGGTGCCATCGGGAAACTCAATAATCTCAGCACCACCGCCACCAAGGCAAAACCTACCATCATAAACAAATCAAAGGTATTAAATGACACCAGATACACGCCAATCAAGCTAAAGAATAAAATCATCACCGTGAGAACTGAGCGTGGCAGAGTCAAAGCCTTTGCAAAATAAGGGATCAGTGGCAAATTTAAAATCAGCAGCACAATGTTGCCAAAATACATGCTTACAATTACCGACCAAAACACCGTAGGATTGTCCTGCATTAACGTAGGACCCGGCTGAATACCATAGGCAATCAGCGCCCCTAACATAATCGCAGTGGTGCCAGACCCCGGGATCCCAAGCGTTAACAAGGGTACAAACGACCCAGTACAAGCAGCATTGTTTGCCGACTCAGGTGCCGCTAAGCCGCGGATTTCACCACGCCCAAAACGCTCACGAATGGCTTTTGGTGCCAAATTTCGCTCTGTCGCATAAGCCATAAAACTCGCAATCGTTGCGCCAGCCCCCGGCAATACGCCAATGATAAATCCTAAAATCGAAGAGCGCCCCACAACTGGCGCCATTTCTTTCACTTCAGCGCCAGATAATTTTGTTGAGCCAATAACGGGGGTGTCATCATCATTCGAACCTTGATTAGCTTTTTCTGGACGGATCACGTTGATCAGCGCCTCAGACAATGCAAAGGTTGCCATTGCGACCAACAAAAAGCTTACGCCGTCTAGCAAGTCTGCCTGACCAAAGGTAAAACGCTCAGTTCCAGATGAAGGGTCTATTCCCACCGTCGACAATATCAAGCCAAATACAGTCATCATCATGGCTTTTAAAAATTGCCCTTTTGCAGAAAAAGCAGCAATCGCAGTCAAGCCCAAAAACATCAACATCACATAGTCTGGAGACTGAAAGCTTAAGCTCACTTTTGCAAGTAGTGGTGCGGCTATCATGAGCATCAACGCACCAATCGTTCCCCCAGTAAATGAAGCATAAGCGGCAACAGCTAAAGCCTTACCCGCATGTCCTTGTTTTGCCATTGGATAGCCGTCAAATGACGATGCCACAGTACCAGCTACACCGGGAGCGTTAATCAAAATAGAGGAAGTCGAGCCACCAAAAATAGCGCCGTAATATACGCCCGCCATTAAGATCATACCGGAGTCGGCACCGATGTTGTAAGTGATAGGGATCATCAACGCAATCGCCGTGATTGGCCCTAAGCCGGGCAACATGCCGATAAAAGTACCGACAAAGCAGCCAACAATTACGTACAGTAAGTTTTGCCACATAAAGGCCGTGGACAGGCCAACTAAAATACCGTCTAACATGGCTTAACTCCAAAACTCACCGGGAACCAAATAGATCCCCAGTAGCTGCGTCATAATGGCCCAAAACACGATAACCACAGGCACTGACGCCAATAACAAAATTTGCTTACGTCGCTCACCCATAATTAAAAAGCCACAGCCTAAAAACAAAATGGTCGAAACAATAAACCCGAGTTTTTCAAGCACACTGCTGTAGATAAGCATCAATACAATCAGTGCTGCACATTGGGCTATGGTTGCCTTGGAGGTAGTCTCTGCTTTTTCACGTGTATCAGGTGCAGGGACGCCTTTAAACAGTGTTGCGGCAATCGACAAAAGACAAACAACAATGCCAATCAGCGCGTATACCTTAGGCAAAGTTGCTGAGTTTACCGCCTCGTACTCTTCAAAAGGCATAATCGGGATTTGCCAAGCAGATACCGCATAGAGTGAAAACAGAATTAAAAACAGCACTGGGCCTAACAATTCTCGGTTTAACATAGTGAATTACCCACTTTTAGGTGATGCAGTAACCTCACTGCAACCACCTATTTAATTTAATCAGCGTCTAACGAAACCCAATTCTTCCATCACCACTTTCAGCTGTGCTTCTTGTGCCTCTAGCGCCTCAATAAACTCGTGCTGTGGCTTAAATAGATTCAACCAACCGTTGCGTGCGCGTACCGCTTCCCACTCTTTGCTTTGCACCAGTTTTTGTAATCTCACGGTATATTCGTCGAGTTTTGCTTGAGGGAGATCCGGAGCCGCAAAAAAACCACGCCAGTTAACAAATTCCATGTCATAGCCTAAAGACTTCAGGGTTGGGATCTCTGGATAGTCCGCGATAGACTCTGGCGCAGTAACAGCAAGAATGCGCGCCTGACCACTTTTTGCCATGTCGAGCGCTTCACTTAATCCGGTCGAGAGCATCTTCACCTCGCCAGACAATAAACCGGCCTTAGCTTTGCCACCGGCATCGTAAGGAATGTAACGCAACTTACGACCGTCAACGCCAGCCGCTTTTACTGCTTGTGCTGCAACGAGATGATCCATACTGCCGCGAGCAGAACCACCCGCAACGGTCACAGAGCCGGGGTTTACTTCTAAACGAGCAATCACCTCCTTCCAGCTCTTAAAAGGCGAATCATCACGCACCACGAATGCACCATAATCAGCAATTACGCTGGCAACGGGCGTTAAATCACGATAACTATAGGGGATCTTACCCGACAACGCGCGCAGCACGATTGGCGTTGAATTAACCATCAACATATCGCCTTTTTTATTGCCCGATTCAATCAAATAAGCAATAGCACGGCCGCCACCACCGCCTGACATATTCTGAAACGACGCATTGGACTCAAGCCCTGATTTCACTAACGCTTCGCCCACAGCTCGAGCCGTGGTATCCCAGCCACCACCTGGACCACCGGGAATTAAAAAGTGGGTATCCGCTAATACCTGAGTAGACATCATTGCCACGCCAGCTATTGCTAACTTGAGATGCTTTAATGCAAACTTCATAACCTGCTCCCGTTAAAATAGATACTGCAAGCGTGCAGCAAAACCAAATCCTGAATCTTCGTCACCAACCAACACGGTACTTCCAGCTCCTGAAACATCCGCATAGACAAGGTTAGCCATGAACTTTAAGCTGCTGGAATGGTAATAGGTACCGCCCAGTGTGTAGGCGTCGACTTGCGTGCCTTGGTTGGCGTTTTCAGCATCCATACTGGAAATACGCGCAACCAACTCCCACGCATTTTTTACCCCTTTAGGCTGCTTAAACACCGCAGAGCCTGCGGAATATTGTTTGTGTTCACCGGTCAAGAAATAGCTCAAAGACAAGTGATAACCCGAAATATCTCCCCCATCTAAAGCAGAAGTAGGGTCGAGGGTATCTAAGTTGCGTGTGGCATATTCGGCCTCAAGCATAAAGGCGTTGTGTTGATAAGCGAGCTCTAACCCGGCTTGTGACATGCTATCAAGGGCAACTACATCACCGCCTGCAGCATAATCCACGAGGCGCACTTTGGCTTCGCGTACTTCACCGCGAGCAAGGCGATTACCCAGCGTTGCACCGCCCATATCACGGTACGAACCCCAACCACCTAAATGCAGGGTTTTACCAGGAGTGTGTTGCGACCAAGTCAAACGCCCCGAATAGGCAAGTGCCAGACGGTCATCTTGGTCACGCCCAGATGCACCAAAAGCGTCGTTTTTATATACCCCTAACGCATAGCGAAAACCGGAATCTTTAAAATATTGATAAGCTGATGCGCCCCAACGAAAGTAAGGGGAAAACGTATCAGCGATGGAACTGCGCTCTATGGTATTGATGTGTTTGCTGCTAGTGAGCGCATTCAGGGTGATATCTTCTCTTAATTTACCAAACTGAAAGCGCGGGCCGTTGTTCCAGCCGGTATAACGCACTCTTACGGTGACTATCTCGGCATCGCCTTCAGCAAAATCGAGTAGCAACTTATGCTCCCAATCGCCTTGATCACTCTCTACATAGGTGCGGATCCGACGTGGAAAAAAGTCGCTGGCGGCATTACCCTCATTATCGGCGCTGTATGCACCACTAAAATGGTTAAAATCGAGTTGTACACGCCCGCCAAACTCAAGGTTCAGTGATTTATTGGACTGTAATTCCTTTAATTGCGCTTCTAGCTTTGCAACCTTGCTGGCTAGTGCTTCATCTTGTTGTGCCAAAACGGGGCAAGCAGTTACTGCAATTAGTGACATTGCTACAACTGGCTTCATTATTGTTGTTCTCATTGCTCTGTACTCATTTGTCTTAAACGTATTGTGACTAGCGACTACAACCTGCTATCAAGTACGAGCTTATTGTTAACCCTCAATTAACCATAGATTGCGGAAATAAGTTGATTAAGTTGAGTAAAGCGCTTTTTGTGCATAAAAATCATTAGCAATATGCACAAAACCCAAAGTAGTGTGGAAATAAATAACGAGTGAAGCGAAAGTATGACCGCTGCGTTAATCAAAATATCTAAGATGTGGGTGGTGAATTAACCTAGCTTTTCTCTGAAGCTCTGGAAACGGTGAGCCTGCATAGCTCAATATAGAATAATACTTTGCCCCCTAGAATAAGCAGAAATAAGACATACAACACACCAAAAACCATCACATTAATAAAACAATACACTCAATAAATTTAAATTTGGTGTAATTCCAACCACTTAGATCTAAATAAGAATTATTTTCAAAAAGAGCGTTGACAGCCATGCAAATCTAATTGATAATCACTATCAACAAGACGAGGGTGACGGCTCAACTTGTTATCACAATAGTTTCTTGACCCGAAACAAGGCTGGTATCCACAACTACCAAGGACGTTAGCAGGCACTTGCATTGCTCCTCGTATTTAGACGCTAACTCCACTTTTTACTTGCTACATTGCTCATATCGGTGACGGTAGATATGAAATCAAAAAGCCCTGCTCAGGGCTTTTTTTATGCCCAAAATTTATTTTTACTTCGGTATTTCCTAGAAAAACAGCCACATTAATATTAATGAGAATTATTTTCAAAAAAGTATTGACTCATTGTTAGATCTAACTGATAATCACTATCAACAAGACGGCAACGTGTTGTTTCGCTAACTCAGTTAGTAAGGTTGATAGTTGTAAAGCCCTGTCTACCTGATGTATTCGCTACCTTGAGATTGGCATTAGTACTCTAGTTTGTTTCTCGACCCTGAAACACGGCTGGCCAACGTTAATGGCTTGAATGAGCTTAATTCAGTCGCCCCTAAACCTGACTAAGTTTATTCTCACAATTTACTTGCTACATTGCTCATATCGGTGACGGTAGATATGAACGTAAAAAGCCCTACTCAGGGCTTTTTTTATGCCCAAAATTTATATCTATTTTCAGCACTTACCGAAAAACAGTCGCACAAATATTAATGAGAATTATTTTCAAAAAGGTATTGACCTAACGGCTAATCTAATTGATAATCAATATCAACAAGAGGACATACTCTTGCTGATTCGACCCTGAATCGTGTTGTCGGTGATGTGCTACAACGCCCCTTGATGTGTATCACTGGCAACCACTTTTTACTTGCTACATTGCTCATATCGGTGACGGTAGATATGAATCAAAAAGCCCTGCTCAGGGCTTTTTTTATACCTACATTTTCTATCAGCGTTTGTTCAGCTGTAATGTCGTGTAATCGTTTTCTTTTACTAGAATCCGTATCATTCTATTTTTCCAAAAATAACAATAATATGAACGCTCGACGCTACCGTTATAACATGTTGTTAAGCCTGCTGCTGCTGGTAGGGTTTATTTTCACCAGCTGGATAAGTATCGAGCATGCTAAACAATCGTTGTATAAAGGGGTGAGCGATGATGCTCTGCCACTCACCAGCCATCTGATTGATTTAGACATACAAAAACGGCTTCAAGCTCCAATTATTGTTTCTCAGCAAATGGCAAATAACGTCTTTATTAAACGTTGGCTAACGTCTTCAAAGCAAGACCCTACGCTTATTTTCACCTACTTAGAAGATACTCGAGCATTACATCACGCAAAAACGAGCTTTTTAGTGGATGACAAGAGCCTCACTTATTACCACTTTGATGGTAACACCCAGCAGTTAGACATTCGCGCCAAACAAAACGATTGGTACCGAGAAAGCCTGCATAGCGATACTGACTATGCGCTCAATGTTGATATAGACCCAAGAGATAACAACGAAGCCACTGTTTACGTCAATCATAAAATAAAGCAAAACAACGATGTAATTGGCGTTGTTGGGGTTGGTATCTTATTGGCTGATTTACATAATTTAATCGAACAATACGAAGCCAGCTACGCACGCAAACTGTACTTTATTGACCACAAAGGCAGGCTCTTATTTTTTAACGATCAGACTCTATCTGGCACCAGTATTCATGATCGTTTTCCAACCCAAGCAACGGCGCTGCTCAATCAATCCGAATATCAATTTCGGTTGGAAACCGACGAGCATGCCGAGTTTGTCCATTCGCGCTATTTGGACTCTATAGGCTGGTATTTAATTGTTGAGCAAACAATAGATAAATCCAGTGGAATAAGCGACATACTCACAACCAATTTATGGGTAGGGAGCCTCGTCACCCTATTAATATTAGCCGTGGCGCAGTTGACATTTAATCACTATCAAAAACGCTTAGAAAAAATGGCGAAGTACGACAAACTCACCGATACCTTTAATCGTCAAGCCTTTGAGCCACAGCTTCAGCACCATTTAGCGAGAGCGCGTACCCAATCAACCCCAGTAGTGATGTTGATGATGGACATTGACCACTTTAAACAAGTGAACGATCAACATGGCCATGTGGTAGGCGACAGAGTGCTGCAATGCTTCTCCAACGTATGTAAACGCCAGATAGAAAACAACGGTTTGCTGTGCCGCTGGGGAGGCGAAGAGTTTATGGTATTGCTACCCAAAGCGACGTTAGAGCAAGGAATTGCGATTGCTGAGAAGATCCATGTTGCTCTAGAGCAGGCGGAATGTGAGGTCAAAGTGACTGTCAGTATTGGCGTTGCACAATACCATATTGATGAATCAGAAGATGGTTTTATAAAGCGCGCCGATGCCGCGCTCTATCGTGCCAAACAAGGCCGGAATCAAACCAAATTCGCCGCTTAGCGGCGATTCTTACGCGCTCTTGCGCGGCGCTGACGTTTTTCGTCTTCACGCGCGGCCTTTTTGGCCTCAGCTTGTGCTCGTAACTCAGCAACCATTTCTTCTTCCGACTCTCGCATTTCCGGCGTTTCCATCGTGATCTGCCCGATAACAGCATCGCGCAGCTCGTTGATTAAAATCTCCGACATCTTATGCGTATCGACCTGATTGCCGCCCTTTACACAACCACGCTTGCGGCCAGCCATCTCGATAAATGTCCAGTCACAGTCCGGTAATTCGTCGAGCTTGTAACGTGCTTTTAAAAGCTCTGGATATGCACCTAGCAGATATTCAGCGGTGTAACTCGCCACTTCTTCATAATTGATAGCCGTATCGCGAATAGCACCCGTTGCCGCCAAACGATAGCCCGAGTTTTCGTTCTCAACCTTTGGCCACAACATACCCGGCGTATCGTAAAGCATAATGCCGTCTTCAAGCTTAATACGCTGTTGCGCTTTAGTTACCGCTGGTTCATTACCTGTTTTTGCAACAATTCTGCCAGCAAGTGTATTGATTAGTGTCGATTTACCCACATTTGGAATACCCATGATCATGGCTTTTAGCTGCTTATCTTGACCCACTTTATGAGGTGCAAGCTTTTTGCAAAGCGCATTAATACGCTGTACTTCATTCGCCTTATCATGACCAAACGCCAGCGCTTTTACACCGCTCTCACGTTCAAAATACTCCATCCACTGCTTGGTCAGTTCAGGATCGGCAAGGTCCGCTTTGTTCATGATTTTGATAACAGGCTTGTCACTACGTAACTGCCCTACCATCGGGTTTTCGCTACTGTATGGAATACGAGCATCCAGCACTTCAATAATGACATCCATCTGCGGCATGATCTCTTTGATCTCATTGCGCGCTTTATTCATATGCCCTGGGAACCACTGTATTGCCATTATAACCACCTGTATTAATTAACTTTAAAAGCTCATATGTTGAATACCTTGCCAAACTCACACCTACCATCGCGCCATTCGTACGAAGCAAGAGATAAGTAAAGGATACAACATAGGGTACTAAACGCTTTTAATACAGCCGCAGTACCTCATCACTAAGTTGGTTATTCTACTATAAATTGACAGGATTGGGTTAATGGCTTTGTTAGTACGACGATTCAAAGCCGCCTCATCCATATTCACCCAATCATTTTGCTAACGTATGTTCCCCATTAGGGCTGCCCTTCAGCCCTCTGATTTTTTCTAATACATCGGGTGAGTATACAGCTCATAATAAGTGCAGGGACTGTAATTAAAATGACATAAGGTGTTACCAAGATAAGAACTGCCAAGTTTGATTCCGAAAAGTATATAATCCAAACATACATACTAAAAATCAGCATAATACTGCCGTACAAGTAGTTTCTTACTATTTCACGAATCAACCTTATACCTTTAAAACTCAACATCAATTTGGAAAAAGCAAGTGGAGTTGACTTTGCGACTAGGTCCACCATTAATAAGTACAAAAAAGATGACAATGAAAAGTACGTACCATTAAAGGCTAAATTGACAAATTCTAAAAGTGGCAAGCTAACGAAAATAAATAGAAAAGTTAATATATTGTTATGGTTAAATTTATCATTCATAAATTTATTTCTTTTTGAATCCTAACAACATAACTATAATTATTTTTAACGTAGTTCTTAATTTTTTCATACTTTTTATTCTGCATCGACTTTACCGAGTACCACTCCAAAATATTGATACCAAACTCAGACTTTGGAGCACCGAAAACGGTTACAGCCTTTTTAAATTCCTCTACATCAGTCTCACCTTGTAAATAATAGAAACTAAAATTCTTACCATAAAGATATAAACCACTTAGGGAATCTAATTTATTTTTTGACAAGCGAGAGATAAGCCATTTATTTTCTGACAAATAACCAGCAACTCTAGTTATGTTAAACAATTGTTTTTGCTCTTTCCAAGACCCATTTCTATGTAGAAAATAGAACTCATTAACACTTATCCCATTCCTTGAATAGTATGCATGCTCTTGATCATTAACATAACCATACAACTCTTCAGAAGGGACTCTCTTAAAATCATCTAAGAATACTGACGGCTTATCATCTATATTATCTATTGAAAAAAGATAACTTACATAATCTTGATAAATAGGCTGACCTTGAAATAACTTTAACGAACCATCTAAGTCAAGACCTTTTATTTTTTCTTTAAGCTCACCAAACCCTACTGCACCTATAAACTTTGCCTTTGTAAAGTCTACATCTTGATACCTACACCTATTATAAAAGTTATAATGCTTATAATTATCAAAAGCTAACTTGATCTTTTTCAATCTATCTTTTCGTTGCAATTCCTTTCTGTTAAAAACCTCGCCATAAACGCGCAAATCTATAAAATCAGAAATCACCAACCTTTCATTTATACTATAACCATCCAAGTTAACCATATCCCCTCGCAAGGAATTTGAACTGGCATCAATATTTAATTCATCTTGCAACTTTTTTATTAATTCAAACCTCTTCTTCGACAACAAGTAATTGGTCAAAGAAAAACGTCTCCCTGAAATGTATATTAACAACTCATGTTTATTACCATCATAGTATTTTTTCAATAAATCTATAAATTCTTCATCACCTTTATTCTCCAGCAAGATAGTAAGAGATGATTTTGAAACTCGATAACCTAAAGCAGCCAAGCTTTCTACATAATCATCACCAACATCATAAATCAAGGCTAATTCTAGAGTATTAAAGTCCCACCCAGTTACAATATTGTGGTGACTAGCTTCCCCAGATATTACCTTTACCACAGCATCAACAACTAAAGATTTTGTGATCTCAACTTCATCTGACTCAATATCAATATCGTTGAACCAATCCCTTTCGTAATAAACATAGGGCCTCTCAACATTTCCACCAAACCCATCAAAATAAAAGTAATTACAATTAGAAGAAAAGGAGAATGGTGAAAAAAATAAACCTATTAAAAAAATATTTTTTGATAAGTGATTCATTTTCTCGTTCCTAGATAGCCCCAAAAATAGGGGCCGTGAGTTAGCTTTTAAAATATTCGTGAATTATAGGCTTGCAAATTTGTAAATTATCGTGCCATTCATAACATGCAGATTCTTCTTGGGCCGAGTTATAATAGGACTTCCCAAAACCCTTTACTCCTCTAGCAAAAAGCGTCGCTGTTTTATTACATCTATAATTAAACTCTATATCTTTTTTTCCCTTCGCAGACTTTTCCCATTTTACTTTACATGTCGCAGCCATATCTGCGTGAAATTGATCGTCACAATTCTTTTGTCCTGAATCAAGAGTAGAATAACACTTATCATGGCTGTTGCAGCTATCTCTAAAAACTCCATCCCAGCTATTAAGTATATCAATAGAACCTATTTCTGAGCTACAACCATCTACTGATATTGTTGGTTTTAACAATGGATCACAAGAGTCTGGTTTTTGATCTGCATAATTACCACAGAGCCATCTAACCTCACGATCAAATGCTCTTGCTTCTTTTTCTCTTTGCTCAGAGCTAGAGTTATCGTACCCATAACGATCACCCAAAGTTTCAAATGTACGACTTAAATTACTAACAGAATGCCGAAATCGGCTCTTCGGAATAGCAACGCCATTTACTTGTATCCTCTCAATAGCATATGCACTTTTAAAGCCGACTGATAGCGAGTTACTATTTGATAGTTCGTAAGCATCGATATCAACATTTAATAAAGCAGCCCCTATCAGACTAAAGATCAAACTCTTTTTTATATTCATTTCATTCCTTTTATTAACTTTTCATGTAACTTATTGTGGTAATTGAAAATATGCTTTGAAATTATAACGTTACCGACTCTTCCAAATATTGGTAAGACTTCAACAACACCTTTTTTCTTAAGGTTAATATAAAAATCATCTTTTACTCCCTCTACACTTTCTATAAAAACCCCTTTATCAACCAGAACATTAAATAATTTATAAAACCTTTCTTCATCCGTCACCCTATAATCTCGCACCACATTAAAAACCAAGGATTCCTTTTCATTGTTAAAGTAATTGGTCAACTCCTTTCCCATTTCTAATAGTGTTCTTAACTCTGGAGAGTTAGCAAAACTCTCATAGGATGAAAGAGATTTAAAACATAGTTCGTTGTACATTTCTTCAGTTTTCTTTGAAAGATGAAGTCTAGGACAATATAAGCTATACTTTTCTTCGACTAAGCTTAGAAATAAAGAGCGAGCGGTCCTTCCATTCGCGTCAATAAATGGGTGTATAGCTACAATTCTAAAATATAAAAAAAGGTTACAAGTTAAATTATTTCCAACTCTTTCCTTGTTAAATATTTTTAGCGTATCGTTAATTAAACTTTTAATTTTACTGGGTGCAGGTGGTATATAAATTTTATCATTTTCACTCCTACCAACCCATGACTTATGAGTCCTATAGCCTGGAAGCTCTAAACTGAGGCTTTTATTAATTAAATAAATTTCACTTTCCTCAAGTTCCCTTCCCCTCAAACCAAAATCAATAGTTTTATAGAACTTCCCTCTCAATCTCAATATATTTTCAATTTTTATTTTTTTTAATGAATAACTATAATAATCATGTAAAACCAACTCCATTGGTAGTATATTTTTTAATTGTCTAACACAGAAACTCGAAGATACATATCTGTAAATAAAGTTCTTATAATTATGATCGATCTTGCGTAGACCTAGTTGCATTAAATACCACCATTTTGTAATTACTTTACTGCTAAAGAACCCAATACAGGTACATTATCATACTTTTAACACATGTCAATTATAATTTATTTTTTGAGTTATTACTCAAATAACACTTGGATCTAGCTTTGCTCCATCCCCACCCCAAACAATTAACATTTAATTAACTTTACAATGTAATTAGAACAGAATACTGATGGATTGATAGGAAAAGACTTATAGTAGGGATACCAACGCCACAATTAAGTAATAATCCACTCAAAAGTTGAGTGGATTATTCAAACTCAAGAACTCACAACGTAAACTTAGACAGTAGCGCTTCTTGTTCATGGGCGTTTTTAGCGAGTTCTTCGCTGGCGCTGTATTGTTTGTCAGAAAAGCTGCCGACTTCGACACTAATATCGTTGATATGTATTGTATTTTTATTGATTTCTTCAATCACCACACTTTGCTCTTCTATGGCCGTTGCGATTTGAATATTGCGATCCATAAGCTCTTTTACTGCCTCTGAGATTTCTTCTAGCATATGTGTCGCTTGCTCGGTTTGTGACACACATTGCTGGGTTTTATCTCGGCTACTTCCCATAGATTGCTGAACTTGAATGGACGAGGCTTGGATCTGGTCGATCATGGACTTAATTTCGGTGGTGGATTCCTGTGTTTTTGATGCTAGAGAACGCACTTCATCGGCCACAACCGCAAAACCACGACCTTGCTCTCCGGCACGTGCGGCTTCAATTGCAGCATTAAGTGCCAGTAGATTGGTTTGTTCTGCAATGCCATTGATGACCGAAAGAATATTCTCAATATTTTGGCTGTATTCTGCAAGTTGCGTACTCAACTCGTACGATGCAGTAATATCGTCAGCCAAAGCATTAATTTGGCTTCGCGCTTTAAAGAATATTTCTTGCCCTTCGGAGGTCTTTTCATTTACAGAGGTGATAGAGCTTGCGGCTTGCTGCGCGTTACCTGCGATTTCGGTCGAGGTAGTACTCATTTCATTCATCGCGGTAGCGAGGTTTTCAATTAGGCTAACTTGTTGATCAAGTTTCTGTGAAGAATGCGTCGACAGCTCTTTGGCGGCATCACTGCTTATCAGCACGTCGTCTGCACGTTCTTTTACATTACTTACTAACCCATGCAAAAAGCCCAAGAACAAATTAAATTGTCGCGCTACCGTGCCGCACTCATCTTCGTTAACAATTTTTAAGCGCTGAGTTAAGTCACCGCCCCCACTTGCCATGCCGGTGATTGCAGATTCCAAATCCCGTAATGGTTGGAGTAAGTGAATTGCTAACGTCCGTACGCAGAATACTCCAATAGCCACGGCTAAAATAGCAATGATCAGGGAGTTTATTGTAATTTCAGTCAGTGTTTTGTAGGCTTTTGATTTATCGATTAATACCGCCAAATACCAGTCCGTACCAAAGGTGTTATCAAGCGAATGTAAGTAAAACAACCTTTTGCCTTCTTTGGTATCCACTTCTTGCAACTTATCTACGCTATCTAAGCGTAAAGCTGGATATACCTGTTGCAATTTTTTGCCGTTAAATTCGGCATGTTGATGAGAAATTACATTACCAGACTTGTCGACCAAAAAGGCATAGCCCGTGTTATCAAAGTTAACCTGATTGACACTATTAGCGATGGTTTTTAGGCTTAAATCTCCCCCAATTACCCCTTTAAAATTACCGTTCACCATGATGGGAGACACCACCGACAGCAATAATTCACCTGTCGCCGCGTCTGTATATGGACTGGTATAAACGGTTTTATTTTGGTTTTTACCAAGCTGATACCAAGCTCGCTCTCTAAAATCGACGCCTGGAGGATTTTTGCGAGCGGGGTTGTTCGACCTGAGCCCTTCCTCATTAGCCAAAGTACCAAAAGCCAGCAGAAACTCCTTTTTAAACACTGGTGTATTCAGTGCTTGTTGAAAGTTATCATCGCTAAAGTTTTGCTCTAACTGACTTTTTATCACATTAATTTGCGTTGCTTTACCAGCCAGCCAATTCTCTATGCTCACAGCCAGCAATTGCGTGCTATCTGTTACATAGGCATGGGTTTTGGTTTTCACCGAATCGCTAACAAACCAGTAAGTAGAAAGCGTCGTCGTCGTGATGATCAATAAGATCACTATGGCAGAAGTCACAGAGAACTTAGTGCGGATCTTCATATTCAACAGCCTGAATAAAAAGTGCTCGAATATCAAAAGTGTTGTCTATAATTCGATTATTGGCAACTGAGCGATGTAAAAACCATGAATTTTACTTTGAGCAACTCAACCGCACTGATTGGCCTAGCCTGTTTACTGACTTCTTCAGCAACTTTGGCAACCGATCGACCTGTCACCATGGCCGACATTGAAAATCTTGAGCGGCAATTAGCTGAGCTTAAAGCTCGGTTTATGACGCAAAATAGCGAACTAAAGGCCGCAGCTCCAATGGCAAAATCAACACCACAAAGTGACCCGGTAAAACCACCTAGCGAGCCCTCAACCACGCTCAAAACCTATGCCACAATACGCCCGACATTTGGCGTAATCAATCAAGATGACGCAAGTAACTGGGATGTTCGTGACGCCTTATCCCACGCAGGGATTAAAGTAACTCATGAATTTATGCCGGGCTGGCAGGCCGAACTTCATGGTGAATGGGGCATCGATCTCGCCAATGAAGGAAATTTTGGCAAGTCACGCCGTGCTTATACTGCACTAGGCACACCGTATGGTCGATTTGGCATTGGCAAACAAAGGCCTGCACAGTATCTGTTTATTGCCGAATACGTTGATATTTTTAATCACGCCAGTAGCCCATTTGCTTACGATCCAGAGAGTATTTTTTTCGTTGATAATTTAGTCACTTACCGCTACGAATTGGGGCCAATGACGTTTATCGCCGCAGGCCAATTTAATGGTGATAAGGGCGATAATCAAACGGATTTATTCAACACAGGGTTAAGTTACGATAACGCAGGTTTACACGCGGCGATTACTTATCAACAAAACGATGTGTACGATAACGAGCAACATATTGGCGAAAACCAACTTTGGTCTGGTGCGCTGGCTTACCAATTTACCTCCCGCTTTTACGCTGCAATGGCATATCAGAACAAAGACTATCAACGCGTGGAAGCTCTTGATTCTCGACAAGGCCACACCTTTGATCTTTCGTTGGCCTATCAACTCGCAAAACACTATAAACTCAAAACCGGATATTTTGATTTTGATGACGGTTACGGCAGTCATGATCCGCTTAATCAAAGCTTCGATGGCTACAATGTTACACTTGAGTGGCTACCAACACCGCCCCTCAGAGTGCACTTGGAGTATTTGAACAAGTCCTTCGACAACCAAATCGATATGGACTCCATCTCCATTGGCTTTAGGTACGATTACAAGCAAGAGTGGCAATTTGATTAGTTAGAATAATAATTTCTAATTTGGATTGATTTATACATCAAGTATTCAAGTGAGGGTGGTACACTCGCGCAAGGCTTAGAAGTATTCAAGTTTAAAGAGGCGGTATGAACCACGCTCCTATTCCACTCAATATTACCGCGAGCGCCAAAATCGAGAGCATTGTGGTGCTACACGGCTTGTACATGTCTGGCTTTGTGATGCGGCCGCTTAGCGCTCGCTTAGGTAAATCGGGCTACCGTATTCTCAATTTAAGCTATAACACATTAACGCCAGATATTGATGAGATCTGCGCCGCTATTGATACTTTTGTTGGCGATCGCCCCGCCGCCCTCGTTTGCCACTCCATGGGAGGCTTAGTTGCAAGAGCATATTTAGAACGAGGTTCTGCCGCGAGCAAGCAAGTAAAAAAAGTGGTGACCTTGGGGACACCACATAAAGGCAGTGCCATTGCCAAGCATATGCACGACAAAGGACTGGAGCTACTGTTAAAAAACAGTGTGGAATTTTTATTATCTAACAATCAAGATTGGCCTTTCGACGCCAAGCTTTACAGTATTGCCGGTGACTTACCCATTGGACTAATGCCACTGCTACAAAAAGGTAGCCAGTCGGATGGCACAGTGCTGTTAGAAGAAACCAAGCTCAGTGGCATGGCCGAGCACAAAGTATTTCATCTCAGCCATACCAGCTTAATATATTCCCGTGCGGTAATGGACTATATCTGCGAGCTGTTAGGGAGGCCTTAGTGCTCTGCGCTTGCAGCTACTTTGTAAGCAATCACTGCGATCAAGCCAACTAATAACGGCACTGGCGCTGCAATATAGCCAAAGGTATCTGAGTTTGCGATGCTTGCGCCAGCTAAGTGACCTACGAGCCCAACAACAAAAGCCACTAAAGCGATAACAACGACGACGAGTTCCATTTTATGTTCTGATTTTGTTTTGCCTTTCATACTCATTTCCTCCAGTAGTAGACACCGCGTTTTTTGTGTCTTGATGAAATGATTATGCGCTTATGATGCGGTGATATTTTGACCTAAATCAAGTTTAAAACCGCCAAAAGACGAACGAGATTAAACGCTTGTCTTAGATCAAAAACTACGCGCTCTGGTTATATTTTGGGAAAAGTTGGCAAGCTTTATTCCCAACGAGTACTCATGTCACCTTGTTATTGTTGAGCGCTTTTTAGGGTTTCATCTTGTTTTTTAATGCACTCATCCCAACGTCATATTGTATTAATATTTAATATGTTTTTATTTTATTAATTGATTTTTCCGATTAAACACTTTGATTTTAATCATTGGGCAATCACCTAAGGTTGCGCCATACTGACTGTGAATCAACAAGGAGCATCGCATGACAAACATTAATTCTATCGGTTTAGACAAAGCAAAGAGCCAAGCGCTAGTAACGTCACTTAATACGCTACTAAGCAGCTACCAAATTCAATATATGAATGCCCGTGGTTTTCACTGGAACATCAAAGGTCGTGAGTTTTTTGAACTACACCTAAAATTTGAAGAAATTTATACGCTATTACTTGAGAAAGTCGATGAAATCGCAGAGCGTATTTTGACAATTGAAGGCAACCCATTGCATGCGTTTTCTGATTATTTGGAAACCAGCAAAATTCAAGAAGCAAAAGGGATCAGCAATGGTACGCAAGCACTAGAAACCCTGCTTGATGGCTACACAACGCTTATTTCTATGCAGCGTGAGATTCTAGCGCAGGCGGGCGAAGCCGAAGATGAAGGGACAGCTGCGCTAATGAGCGACTATATCAAAGAGCAAGAGAAGCTGGTGTGGATGCTTAAAGCATATTTAAACTAAGATTAAGGCTAGGGTGTACAAGTCGAGCTAAAAGCTACGACCTACAAGCGAGCCAGCTCCTACCTAGGTTTTCCTCTGGTAGGAGCGAGTTTACCTCGCGATCTTTTATCTCGCTGTTGTCGAGTTAGAGCTACGACCTACCATTCAATAAGCTGATAAAGAATGCCATTTCTAGTGCTCTTTCATGTAAGCTTTTAAATCGGCCTGAGGCACCACCGTGACCTGCTTCCAAGTCGGTTTTAAAGATCAGCACGTTATCATCCGTTTTATATTCTCTAAGCTTAGCAACCCACTTCATTGGCTCCCAATACTGCACTTGCGAGTCGTGCAGACCTGTGGTGACTAGAATATTTGGATAGGCTTTGGCTTCAATATTGTCATACGGCGAATACGCTAAAATATTCTGGTAGTCCGCTTCATTATTCGGATTACCCCATTCATCATACTCATTGGTTGTCAATGGGATTGACTCATCCAACATGGTAGTTAACACATCCAAGAAAGGCACATGGCAGCCTAACCCTAAATACAGCTCTGGAGCTTGGTTTGCAATTGCACCCATTAACAGGCCGCCTGCACTCCCGCCTGATGCAAACACTTTGTCTTTATGGCCGTAGCCCTGCTCAACCAAGGCCTTGGTAACATCAATAAAGTCGTTAAAGGTATTTTGCTTATGCGCTTTTTTGCCTTGCTCATACCATTCACGACCAAGCATCTCAGAACCTCGAATATGCGCAATCGCGTATACAAACCCTCTATCTAACAGGCTTAGAATTTGACTAGAGAAGTTAGGGTCGATAGTAATACCATAAGAACCATAGCCATACTGCAATAGTGGATTGCTACCGTCTTGATTAAACTTATCTTTTCGATACACCAAAGATACAGGGACTTTAACGCCATCTCTTACGGTTATATGCAAACGTTCAGAGTGATAATATTCAGGTTTAAAATCACCTAACACTTGCTGTTGCTTTTTCAGCGTCTTCTTACCAGTGGTTAAATCACAATCGTACACTGAGCTGGGAGTTGTCATACTCGAGTAGTGGATACGAATATTACTTGAACTTGGCTCAGGGTTATTTCCTACCGTAGCAAAATAACAAGCATCATCAAATCCAAGGTGATAGCTCTGCCCTTGATAATCATGGACAACAAAACGGATCTGCCCTTGTTCACGCTCAGTCAGCACAAAGTGACTATGGAACAGCTCCAAGCCTTCTAACAGTACATGGTCGCGATGGGCAACCAACTCTTCCCATTGCTCGACATTACCAACGGTTGCCCCTGTTGCACGCATTAAACGGAAGTTTTTAGCGTTCTTATTACTAAGGATGTAAAAGAACTCTCCCATTTTTTCAAGACCATATTCATGGCCAATTTCTCTTGGAATAAGAGTGCTAAACTCACCGCAAGGATCGTTTGCATCCAGTATTAACTGATCGCTCGTTTCCGTCGCAGCAAGATAGATATAAATAGCGCTTTCGTCACGACTTTTACCCAATCCCATATAAAATTGGCGATCTTGCTCTTCAAACACCAAAATGTCATCACTTTGTGGCGTTCCCAACACATGACGATACACTTGGAAGCCGAGCAACGTTTGCTCGTCTTTTTTGACATAAAATACAGTTTTATTGTCGTTCGCCCAAATTACCTGACCTTCCGTGTTATACAGCACATCTTGCAGTAATGTATTGGTGTTTAAATCAAGAAACTTGATGGTGTAAATTCGACGCCCGTCGGTATCTTCACTATAGGCAAGCAGTTGCTCATCTGGGCTTACAGTAATATCACCGATGTCATAAAACTCGTTGCCAGCGGCTAACTGATTAATGTCTAAAAGAAGTTTTTTATCCGACAAATCTTCTTGTGATGCGCGATAATATCTAGCATACTCCTCATCACCACTCACTTCACTCACATACCAATAGTTGCCATCTTTTGCGGGCACTGAGCTATCGTCTTTTACGATACGACCTTTCATTTCTTCAAACAGCTGGGTTTGCAGCGCTTGATGAGGCGCCATTTGCGCTTCACAGTAATCATTCTCTGCTTTGAGGTGTGCCAACACATCAGCATTTTTACGCTCGTCATCACGCATCCAGTAGTAGTTGTCGATACGTTCATGATTATGGTGCAGCAAGGATTTCGGCTGCTTTTTGGCTAGCGGTTGAGTTTTTTCCATCACCAAGTTGTCATCCTAAATTCGTTATTTTTCGCCAGTGTATCACAGCAAATTTAGGAATTAACAACCATCTAAAAAGCTTTCTGGTGTTTCCTCTACAGCAACACCCTGAGACTTTGCAACCTGCCACAATTGCTCTCCTTGTGATTTAGGCACAAGCCAATTACAGGCAAAACTCGAATATAGATAAACTTCTTCATCTTCTACAGAAAGTAGCTCAACCCCAAATTGATCCTGCTTATTTGGATGGCGATAAACACAAAGCTTATTGTTGCTCGTCATTCTATACACTTTCGGCAGTGGTGAGCGCCAGTTATAAATGTGAATTTCACGATTCTCAAAGTTGAGGATTAATGTGTGTTCCAGATTAATGATTGCATAAACAATGACACCTGCAGTGAGCAGTAGCATCACTATTATTGCTGGTCTTACCAAACTAGCATCCACAGTCAATGAATTGCCAGAAACGACATCCTCAACCGTTATCGCATAATAAGTACCCAATGCAAAAAATATAGTGCATGCCAAAATTCGCAAAGGTAGAAGTCTAAAGCTTTTTTTTAATGTAACGCACTGAATCATACTATCCTTTATTTTCTAATCACTGATAATCAACTCTATTGGGATAGCGCATATTAAGACGTTAAATTAGCAACCAGAATGGCTTAGGTGCAGGCTCAACCGCCCTCTTTTTTTCTTTTGCCATTTGCCAAAACAACGCAGCTTCAGCGTCACTGGCTTTCCACTCACACGCACAGCTTAATTTTGGTTCTGTGTCGTTTGGGCAATCATACAACTCCAAACCAAATTGATTTTTATGTCTAGGATGACGATAAATCGCTAACACACAGGCTGGTTTTAGCAAAATAATTTGCACACGGCTGGAAAATTTTGGATAAAAATAAATGCGCCCTTGCTCTAAGTCAATTTCTAGTTTGCGAGGTGCCTTTAAGATATCGTACACAATAAAACAAAGCGCAATGCCAATCAAAAAAAGAGTAACATCTCCTTTAAAACGAACACTAGCGGTTGATGAACCATCTGGATGAAACCCTTCTATCGTAAGTGCGTAATATGCCATCACAGCGAAGAAAGAGGTGACAATACCGACTCGCAGCGGCAGCAAGACGGAGCGTTTTGTAAACGTAATTTTTGTCTGCATAGGATAAACCTCAGAAAATTTATTACTTAACAAATGATAAGAAATATTATCAGCTCACAATACTTACTTTTAGTAAGTATTGTGAGCGAACAGATCTACTAACTACTCATGCTTAAAGCCAATACGTATCACTGAAATAGCATATTCAGTCCCCTCAACATCCATGCGTCCTTGCTGATTTCTATTCCCTGCACTCATTTCATCAAGGTAAATCGTTAAAGACTTGTCTGCTGCTGCAATGACTTCACCAACATCAATCACCCCGTTGTGATTAGCATCTTGCCAAACCTTAAGGTAATGATAATTATTATCAAGTTTGTCGAGTATTGCATCTTGGTTTGAATCTAATAGAGAAATAGTGTCTTGAGTCTCTGTAAATGGCCTGAATAATATCTCACTTGCACTATCTAACTGATTGTTTTGATTTGCATCAACGATCAATAATGCATCAGCACTTCCCACTGTAATGGAGTTGGTGTTTGGATTAAGTGACCACTCTACTCCATCCTGTGCCAGATCAAGTACTATAAAATGCCCTGACGCAGCTAAAGTATCTAGGCTTCTATAGCCTCGGCAAGGTGGCTCATCAGGTCTATGTACTACACTCATCATGCTACAAACTATATCTGTAACGGTTTCTGGGCCTTCGTAATGTTGAGGAGGGTTGCTCCAATTGTTTGGAATATTGAGTTCTTGTTGCAGAAGATTATCCATATGCTCTTCAAAAGCAGCTCCCACATGGTAACTACCTATGATCTCAGCAATCCTTATAGCAAACTTTTTTGAGTGCGAAGCTCTTTTTACTAAAATTGCGGCTTTTCCAATAGATGTTCCAGCCGCCGCTCCGACAACAAGTGTTAGTGCTTCAGATATAGCCTCGCCATTTTCCCCCTTTATAGCATGAGCAATGCCTTGTAAGCCTTGCCCACCTGCTGCAATTAATAAGTTAATTGCATCAATCTTCTTTTCTATTTTTCTCACCAGGATACTATTTTTACGAGCTCTTGCCCTTAGCTCTTCTAACGCATTAAGCAGCTACTTTGCAGCGACTGTTAAGTCTACCGCAGCTTCATCAAGTTCTGACTCTGTTTTTGATGCATCGCTCGACTCACCGCCGCTAGCTGCTACTCCCATTCCACCAGAAACCCCACCTGATGTGCCACCCCAGCCCCCCGAGAAACATCGTGCCTGCCTCATACTACGTACATTAATTACGCATTCTCTCTCGTGCTTCCAGCCATTAACTTCAATACGTTCAACGTCATCACTTGCTTGTACTTTAGCTGATGCACTGATGACCCCCAGAGCAAATGTAATAGCGCCTGAAATAAGTGATACTTTCAAAACAACCCCTCAATTAAACAATTTTTTGCAATTATATTAAATTACCCAAAACAGGTATAGCAAGAAATTATTAATTTCCCTTTTTCGGAAACGGATTAGGTTTTTAATACACAAAAAAGGCCGAGCATCACTGCGCGGCCTTTATATTATTGAGTGTAAACGAGAGTTTCTAAGCTTCTGCTTTCTCTAGTTGGTTATCGCCAGATTTAGGCTTGCGTCTGATCTTCGCTTTTAAGCGTGAACCCGCACCCTGCATATCCGTTAAGATGATGTATAGGGCCGGCACTAACACCAGCGTGATAAGCGTTGCGAATAGCACTGCAAACCCAAGTGATACCGCCATCGGAATAACAAATCTTGCTTGTAGACTCGTTTCAAAGATGATTGGCATTACACCAGCAAACGTCGTGATTGAGGTTAGCGTGATTGCCCTAAAGCGTGCACACCCCGCTTCAATAACCGCCTCTTTAAGCTTAACGCCCTCAGCACGTGCTTGGTTGATATAGTCCGTCATTACCAAGGAGTCGTTGATCACAACCCCTGCAGCGGCTACTAGTCCAAACATAGACATAGTACTCATATCTAAGCCAAACACTAAGTGACCCCATAGCGCGCCCACTAAGCTAAACGGAATTACCGACATCACGATAAGCGGTTGTGCGTAACTCTTCAGCGGTACAGCCAATAGGATATAAACCATCAACATACCAGCGGCAAAGAATAAGATCTGCTCACTGGTTTGCGCTTGACGCTCTTCCACACTACCACCTAGCTTAGTTTTGACGCCTGGGAACTGTTTTAGTAGCTCTGGTAAGATATTTTCTTCGATATTCTTAACCACGGCATCTGGCTCAATCAGCTCTTCATCGATGCTACCGTATACATATACCGTTCTAAAGCCATCTTCACGACGAATATAATTGATACCCGGCTTCTCGGTAAACTCTACGACATCGCCTAGCATCACTTCTTTACCTTTTGGCGTTGTGATGATAGTACGCTTAAGTGAAGCCAAAGCTTTACGATCTAGTTCAGGATAACGCACCATCACTTTGATTTCTTCGCCATCACGAATAACACGCTGTGCTTCGCCACCGTAGAAGCTATTGCCAACCTGAATCGCAACATCAGCAAGTTGCAAGCCAAGCTCATAAGCCACTGGCTTAAGCGCGATCTGCATTTCTTTACTCGCAGGGTCAATACTTGAGCTGATATCAAATAGTCCAGGTTGCTGCTGCAACATTGAAATAAGCTGCCTACCCGCCGCGTTGAGGGTCTCGATGTCAGAACCTAGCAAGCGATAGCCAAATTCGCCCTCACCACCACTTTGATCGCCAACACTGTCATACACGATGATTGATTTCACTGCGGTGATCTCTGGCATTGCCTCGCGCCAACGGCGTGCAAGTTCAAAAGCCGTAAATGGTCTTAGCTCTTCGTCAACTAACGTCGATAACACTGAGCCCTTAGCGCGGCTTTGGTTCCAAGAATATACATCCTTAACCATACCTTGACCGAACTCTTGGGCAATCTCTTTATCGACATTACGCACCATTAACTCAATAGACTGCATTGCCGCAATGGTTTGCTCGTCCGAGACATTGTCGTTCATGGTAATTTCGATCTTTGGATAATCCTCTGGCACTTTCGGGAATGGAATAAAGCGCACTAAATTCGAAGTCACTAAGCTAAAGCTAAATACCAGCATCGCCACAAAAGTTAATAATACGGTCCAGCGCCAATCAACACAGCGCTGAATAAAGCGTCTGTATGGTCCGTTTACAAATGCGAAGAACTTCTTGTTAAATGCAGCACGACGACTGTTTGGACGCAGTGGTTTAATCTTAGTATGAGCAATATGCGCTGGCAAAATCCATTTGGATTCAATCAAACTGAATACCAAGCACAGAATAATAACGCCCGAGATTGACTTAAAGAATGCACTTTCAGGACCAGATGAGAACAACATAGGTGCAAACACAGCAATGGTTGTTAGTACGCCGAAGGTTGCTGGTGTTGCAACACGCTTAGCACCAATCACCACATTCTTAACGCTGTGGCCTTTGCGTTCAATTTCGGAGTAGGCGGACTCCCCTATGACAATGGCGTCATCCACCACGATCCCAAGTACCATAATAAAGGCAAATAGCGATACGATATTAATACTGATCCCAAGAGCTGGCATAAATAGGAATGCACCAAGGAAACACACCGGCAAGCCAATCATTACCCAGAGCGCTAATTTGAAGCGTAGGAAAATAGTCAGCATGATTGCGACGAGTAACGCACCCTGTAACATATTGCTCTTCATCATCTCGAGTCGAGCGTTCAGGTAGTACGTCATATCAACGATTGGTTCTAATCTTAAGCCTGCGGGTAACTTAGCATTTTTCTCTTCGATATATTTATGTACCGCTTTCGCGATTGGGATCATATTTTGGTCTTTGGTCGCTTTAACCGACAGGAATACCGCATTTTCACCATTCAAACGGAAGTAATATTCACCTTCAGTCAGGCCATCTTTAATTTCTGCGATATCTTGAAGATAAATTTTGGCGCCGTTATCACCGACCTTAACAGGGATGTTTCTAAACTCATTACCGCGGTACATTTGGTTTTCAACACGCACTGCAATGATGCCTGATTCAGTTCTGATTTGACCTGCTGAAATGTTGGTTGAATAACGTCTAATTGCGCTACTTACATCACTAATCGTTAGGTTGTAACGGCGCAGAGCATCTGGATCAACTTCAATACCAATCTCATAGTTTGGGGTTGAACGGTCAACCAATGAAATCGTTGGAATTTCGAGTAATTCATCTTCGATCTCTTTGGCGATTGGCTTGAGTGCATTCAACGGTAGATTACCAGCCAGTGCGACGTTCACCACGTCTTGACGAAATTCTATAAGCTGAACCTGCACGGGCTCCATGGATGCTGGGAAGGTCGCGATACTATTCACACGCGAGCGAATTTTATCTTCTACTTCCGTTAAGTCTTCATCTTTATAGATTTCAAGTTGCGCACTACCGCTGCCTCTAGCGGCACGGTAAACCCCTTTTTTGATTTCTGTAACGTCTTTTAATGCTTCTTCAATTTTGATCAAAATCCCCTCTTCAATTTCTTGAGGAGACGCGCCAGGATACACAGCTGACACCGTCACATAATTGATTTCAAAGTTTGGAAACATTTGTCTTTGGATAGTCATATAACTGATAAAACCCATTATCAGTATGAAGACCATCAACAAGTTCGCCGCTACCGTATTATTCGCAAAATAAGCGATAATACCGCGCTGCGATGTTTTTTCTATATCACTCATGGTCGCTCCTTGCTGTTACAGCTTTTCCGGCTGACTACTAGGCTTTGATGAGGAGTCCGTGCCAGCAACTTTAACTTCCATGCCTTTTTGTGGATATTCAGGTGGTGTCATGACCACTTTATCGCGACTTGTGATGCCATCGCCGATTAAGAAGAACTCACCCTCTTCGCGGATAACTTGCACTTTTCGTGGCTCAAGCTGGTTATCTTGATTAAGTAACCAAACCGACTGATTATTCACGATATCTTGTGGTAGACGATAGATTTGTTTTAACGTTTTACCCGCAAAGCTAACTTGTACATACGTGCCGTATTTTATCGCTGGCTGGCGCGTTGTGAGACCATACGGGTCATTGATACGTACCACCAGGTTGTTCATACGCGTTTGTTGGTCAACAGTACCTAAATCTCTATCAATCTCAGCTTCACGAGTGAAGGCATTCACACCACGCTGATAAACCGTAGCGGCAAGCCCTGACACTCGCTCAGGTAAAAACACAGAATCAAAACCCGCGATAGGAATAATCACTTCCGCCGTTTCGATGTTATTGACAGTACCAACTGAACTCCCCATAGAAACGAACTGGCCAAGACCAACGTCTTTTTTCACCACTAGTGCGTTATAAGGCGCGATAACTTCGCAGTTTTCTAGGTCTCGCTTTGCACGCTGCAGTGCAGCTTTTGCCGATTTTACTGAGGCTTTGGCACTCATGACCTGCGGTTTACGTAAAAATAGGTCGGTATGCTTTTTATTTGGAAATCTTCTTGCTTCATCAGCAGCTACATCAGCTTGTGCTTGCTCTTCGATAAGCTGCGCCTGAGCTCTGGCAAGTTCTGCTTCTGCTTGTAGTAACGCGGCTTCGTAGTTATCTTGCTCAATACGCAGTAACACTTCGCCTTTTTGTACCACACCGCCTTCAACAAAGTTAGGGTGCCAGTATTCAACTTCGCCCGATACTTGAATAGAAAGTTGTGTACTTTCTAGCGGTTTTACTTCGCCATAGCTTTGGATCACAACTTGGTGATCTTGCGCAGCGAGAGTTTCAACTTCAACAACAGGACGAGAATCGACTTCTTGCTTCTCAGGTTCACTCTTAGCAACGGCATTGACGAACATAAATCCGACAACACCCACTATAAGCACGGTAAAGGGTAGAATCCATTTTAAAGTTTTAGCTTGCATGACAGTACCTATTGATAATTTCCTGACCGTATAGTACCAAGTTTAGCGCGTTCTCGGATGTGACATTTGTAAGAATCTGTTACACCTTTAGAACAACTTTTTATAACTATCGAAAAACAGCAAAAATTATAAAGTTATTTCAAACAATCAAGTACCAAAGCCATTGATTTAAAAAGGCCTTTTCAAGTACGATTTTTGTGATTTATATAACAGTTTTTTCGGCTTTTTGTCACATTTTTCACCCTAGATCTGCTTAGTGACATGATGAAGCTCAAGCACTAGAACTATACTGCCTACCAATACGATAGCGAACAACAGATAGATCCCAAGCAGTGGACTCAAAATACCAAACGTACTCGCCACGACTAAAGACAAGAAAACTGCAATAACAACTGCGACTAACACGAGAGAAGCCCGACTCCAACACTGCTCAATAAGAACATCACGTACCTTAGCACCGACTAAACGCTTGATATAGAAGACTGGCGTACTCAATATGGCGAGGTAGCCGAGCAAACCATACATACCTGCCACTACCTGTATTAACATCATCAGTGCGATCACCAGCCCAGCTAAAAAGCTCAGCATGGCTGTTTTATTGAGTTGCTGCATCCGCGATTTGATATCGACGAGCTTTAAAATAGATTGGCTTGGGTTTTGTTGTTTGTACAAGGCGGTAACCGTATGCAAGTCTAATTTCTCTCCTGCTTTGGCTCGCACCAGAATATTTCCACTAATAAAATTAAAAGGTAGATAAGCTAAGGCTTGTGCTTGAGACGTATGGCTAAAGGTATTTTCGACAATACCCACAAGGGTAACGGGGCGCTGATTTCTGTCGTAGATGGTCATGCCGATATCTGCTGCTGTTACGCCAAGGCGCTGTGCTAAAAGCTGATTGAGCACCACTTTTTTCCCTGAACTATTGATAGCTAGGTCATCCTCAGAGAATCCGCCACCAGCAATAAACCTTAGGCCTGAGGTGATAAAGTAATTTGGCCCGCTGAGCTGTAAATAAGCGACGACTGAGTCGCTGCCATCATCAACTAAGCTTAGCGGCTCCAGAAATACAAACTCGTGGGGTAATACGCCAGCCAGAGCAGCACTCTCGACGCTTGGGTGCTGTCTAAGCGCCGACAAGTTTATCATAGCTTGATTATATCTTGCTTGAATAGCATCTGAGCTGCGATCGTAGTTACTTTGCTGTAACTCAACAAAATAAAGATTATTTGAGTTAAAACCACTTGAGGTATTCAACTGCCCGCCAAAATAGCTCAATAGCCAAAATGCAAAACTCATTGTGACTATGCCCACACCGATTTGCAATCCGAGTAAGGCTTGACTCATTGACTTAGGCAATTGTTTGACCTGCCCCTTCCCTGAGCCACTTAGTTGACTACGAATATCCTTAAATGACACCTGAGACATTGCCAGTTTTACAAACACCAGTGCACAGAGTTGAGCAAAAGCACCTACCAATAAAAAGCTCCACCAAGGTAGTTTGAGCCAAACTGCATGGGCTAGGGTCTCCTTCGACCAAAACTGCATTAGCCAAACGCCAGCATTCGCTATCCCTATAGCAAGCAATGACGCAAACAAAAAAATCAAGGCAATATAACGCCACTGTTCGAGTTGTAGATTGCCGCGCTTAGCACCGAGTACAATCGCCAGTGCCAGCTGGTTTTGTTTGGCTTTAAAGTCTAGCAAGTAGAGCGAAAATGCATTCACTAAGGTGATGACAAGCAGCCCAACGCCTGCAAATGCTAACCATTGCGTCGTTGTTCTTAGCTGCCCTTTTAATTTATCAGCAAGTGGTGACAACGAAAATCTGAGCGTCGCACGACCAGATATCCCTTGTTCTAATTGAGCTTGCTCAAATGCAGTTTGAAACTGCGCCTGCAAAAGCGTTAATTGCAGCTGCGCATTTTCTTGTTTTATGCGACCCACAAGAAATAAGTCGCTTCTTACCGCCAAGTGGTCCATACCCGTAATACGGTCACCCATCATAAGTGTGAATGGCAAAAATACCTCACTCATCCGGTTAGATTGATATAACTGCGGTTCGGACTCATCGCACGCGGCCACTCCCACCACGATATAACGACGGTCATCAAGTTGAATGCTCTGTTCTATAATATTTTCATCAGGAAAATATTGCTGCACAAAGCACGCTGTCACAACGACTTCGTTAGGTGCTGTACCAAGCTCATTACTTTGGGAAAGCCACCTCCCTTCTTTTAAAGCAATATTAAAGAGCGAAAAAAAAATCATCACTGACGTAAGTTGTCTCAATCCTTGGCTCAACCACTGAACCACGTAATAAGCTGTGGCTATACAATACTGCGGAGGCTTTATCAAACAATTGCTGATCTTGAGCAAGCTGCCACGCAACAGGCGTAGAGATAGCATTTTCCATGATCGTCTTGTCATGTTCATCTAACATATTCCCTTGCAGCCAAACGAGTTTATCGCTTTGCGGATAAGGTAGCGACTGATAAGCTTGCCATGATAAGCCAATACTCATCATCATAGCGGCGAAAGCGCCGCTCAATAACACGACTAACATCAGACTTAGCCTAAGCCTATACCTCAATCGCCTCAATAGCTTACGCCATAATGTCATGCTTATCCCTTCACTAATTCAGATGGGTTGATTAATGAATTGAGTGGCCTGCGCAGTAGTTGTTGTAGTGAAAAGTACAAACACGAGCTCGACACTAACACTATCCCCACAGCCGCAATCGAAAACTCTGCCACATTAAATGTTTGCTGAAAGTATGGCGACAATAATAAACACCCGGTCAGGGAAATCATTAACGCAATACCTATGTGCTTAAAGTGGGTGATAAGATCCTCTTGAGTTAGATCGCTATGCTTAGCACCCAGCACCATTTTCGTACCGTAATAAGAAGCTTTAAGTGATTGGCTATAACGAAAGACACCAAACAGGCCAATAATCACGAGCAGCAACGCCAACGCGAAGATAAACAGTGCTCCATAGGTAACCAAGGTATCAGTCAACAGGTATTGCTCACGCTGCGCAGTAAGTGATTTAAAACTAAAGATTTTCAATGCTGGATGAACTTGCATCAGCAGCGCTGCAAAATGGGATTTAGTGACAGGCTGCTGAGTCTTAATTAACACCGTATTACTTCCTTGTACTGCTCGATACACATGGGGCAGTACGGGTTCGCCAGGCACGGCTAAATCAGCAACGACACCAATAATTTCAAACGCCGCATCTTCGTCTGTAATGTTAAAACTCAAGCGCTTGCCTAGCGCCTTTTCCTCTCCACCTAGTTGCTCTGCAAAGGTTTTATTGATAATTAACTGCTGCTCACCGCGGCGCACCGCTTCACTATCGAAAAACTGACCTTGTAGTAACGGCAAAGAAAAAAACGCAAGATAACCACTATCCACAACTCGGCCAACCGGATGCACTCGTTTGAGCGTCTCGACTTCTTGCAATGACCAAGTGCCAACGCCTTGCCCGATGGGTGAACGGCTTCGACTCACCGCGATTACTTCTGCGGTATTCCCTAGGGCTTCACTGGCTTGACGCATGACTTCTCGGTATTCGTCTCTCGGCATTGTGTCAGGAGCATAAAACGTGACTTCGTATTTATTCTTGAGATCTACCGCATAAGCATTGTTGAGATGAGATATGGCAGCAACACCGACATTAAAGCAGAAGAAGGTCAAGATAATAGAAATACTTAACTGACTCACCGCCATGATCCGTTGCACTCGCGCACTCACAACAACGGCATTCCCCTTACCACTTTGTTTTAGCATGTGCGTTAAGTGACGAAAGCGAATTGCTGACATTCCAGCTAACAACAATAAGCAACTCGTCAATAAAGCGACCAATCCCAGTGCAAGCACACTTTGCCAGGTTAACGAAATCAGCTGCGCTTGCGGCAACAGTCCCACTAGTTCTTTTTGTAGCCACTGGCAGATAACATAAGACACGCCAATTGCAACCACGAGTGATACTAAGCAAAGTGCTAGCAGCGGTAACCACTGCATCAGCGCAATATCTCTTATTTTTGCTCCCACCACCGCTTGAATTGCCAGCCGGCGCTGGATCTGACTGAGTCTTGCAAGGTATAAGTTACTGATATTTAATAGCGCGATACCAAGTAAACCAAGCGATACCACAAACATTCCAAATAACAATAAGGGAGACTTACCGAGCATAATTGATTTCAGCGACACCGCACGAATGCCAATATGCCACTTCGCAAAATACTCACTGTCGCTCACTTTGCTGCGCCAAAGTGTGTTCATTTCGTTGGAAAGCGAGAGGCTGACTTGTTCATGCTCCATCCCTGTAGCCAGTTTACCCACCATCAAGTTAAGCGCATAACGGTTCCACCAGTAAGGTTTAGCTTCCTCTGAAGTTAGGTTGTATTGCCAAGGTAGCCATACCGCAGTGTTGTGCGTGAGCTTTTTTAAGTTAGGTTCATAAAACCGCTCAGCAGCCACCCCGACAATCGTAAACTCTTGCTCATCCAAACGCAGCGTTTTATTTAAGATATCAGGGTCACCATTAAAGTGGCTTTGCCAAGCTTGAAAGCTAAGCACTGCCACAGGGCTGCTCTCATCGACAGGTTCGGTAATAACCCGCCCCATCGCAAGCGGCATATCAAAAATACTAAACCACTCGGGCGAGACATAAGCTGATTCAACTTGAGGCGCATCTGCGTCTGAGGTAAGCAATTGCTCGGCATAATGCACCATCGCCAGTTGCTCCATGGCGGCAGGTTTATGCTCGTATAAATGCATCAATGATGGGTAGTTAAAGGCTTCGCTGCTCTCGTTGCCATTTTCATCAAACATCGGGTATTCAAGTTTAACAATACGTTCTGAATCCGGGTATGGTAGAGGTGAGAAATACAGGCTATGTAACATCCCCATTGCGACCAGCATCACAACGAATACGCAGCTCAGCGTAGTCACCACACTAACATGGTAAATATTTGCACGGTCTAAGTTGAACACTTGCATGGTGCCCTCTCTATGCTCGTTGACTAACAGGTTGAGCAGAAGCGACTGTGCCTAACAGCTCACCATCAAACAATTTCACCTGCCTTGGAGCCATATCGGCATAACGTGGATCGTGCGTCACCATACAAACTGTGGTGCCTTGCTGATGCAATTCAGCGATTAATTGCATCACCTGATCACCACTTTTCGAATCTAAGTTACCCGTCGGTTCGTCCACCAGTAGAATGCTTGGTTCGGTCACCAAAGCACGAGCAATCGCGACACGCTGCTGCTGCCCGCCTGATAACTGATTTGGCTTATGTTGAACGCGATGCGACAGTCCAACCTTTTGTAAACAAGACTCGACTCGGAGCTTTACTTCAGCCTTACTCAACTTCTCAGGACGATACTTTAGGGGTAAAGCGACGTTATCGAATACCGAAATTTCATCAATGAGATTAAAAGCCTGAAAGACAAACCCAATATGCTCATTGCGAAGCTCAGCGGCCTGATCAAGCGTCAGAGTTGTCACATCATGAGCACCAATCGTATAGCTACCACTTGTTGCTTGGTCAATTAAACCGATGATGGATAGCAAAGTAGATTTACCGCATCCTGATGGGCCAGAGATCGAAATAAAATCGCCTTTTGCTATTTCCAGTGAAATATTTCTCAGTGCGTGTGTTTGTAGTTCTTCGGTTTCGAACACTTTATTGATATTTTTAAGCACTATCATTTTGATATTCCTACTTTAATAAGATTGTCTCATCTAGACTGGCAAGATAGGCTAGATCAGAAATGATTAATCGTTTCCCGGCTTCAACGCCAGAATCTATAACAATATATTTCCCCGTTGAAGCACCAAAGGTGATTTCTAGCGGCTTTGCGGTGTCATCACTAGTCAGTGCAAATAAGGTCTGCGTTTGATTGTCTTTGGCATTGGCAGGGCGCTGAACATAGGTGGCATTGGCAAGATGCTTAATGGCGATGCTGGCAGAGATACTCAGCTGCGCTCGCGCCTGCTTCGGTAAGGTATTTGGTAAACTCACCTCTACTTCCACGCTATTGTTTGTCACCACGGGGTCAACTCGGAGCACTTTGCCTTTTACTTTGTTGGCCTGCATGTTCACCATCACGTCTTGCCCAGTTTCAACCCAGCGCACTTGGGATTGTGGCACAGACAATACCGCCATCAACGACTGGTTAGAGCCAATCAATGCTAATTCGTCACCAACATTGACTCGTTGCCCAAGCGCCAGAGGCATGCGCTCAATGATCCCTGAAGTGCTGGCTTTAATCTCCAGTTGTTGTTGTTTTTCTAGTAAGTTATTGAGTTCTTGTTCACGAATATTGATTTCCTCGTTAGCAAGAATAAGCGCCGAGCCATGTAGTGCTTGCAACTGTTTAGCTTGCTGTTCTAGCATGCTAATTTCATGCTGCAAGGTACTCAAACTGGTTTCAGTTTGGGCAAAGTTCAGCGCGGAAATAATGCCTTGTTGTGCAAGGTTTTGCTCCGCACGGTGACGCAATACTAAGGTTTTAAGCGCGCCTTGTTTTTGCATCAGCTGTGTTTGTTCGTTTAACAGCTCCCGTTGTTGAGTGAGTAGCAACTGCTCTTTTATTGTCCGCGACTGGCGCAGAGCTTGTTTGGCTTGTTGAACCTGTAACGCCAGATCTGGGCTCACAAGCTCGGCGATCGCTTCACCTTTGTGCACAATTGCGCCCGCTTTATGGTGGATAGTTTTAACGATAGCCGAACTTTGCGCGTTTAATAAAAACTGCTCAGCACTACGTAACTCCCCAAAGCTATCTACTGATAAAGTAAGCGGACCTTGTTTCACTTCCGCCACCAGTATCTCTGCGCGTATCACACTAGAATGAGACGCCCATTGTTGCCACAGTAAATAAACAATTATCACCACCATTAAACAGACAGCAACGATGTAATGTTTGGTTTTTCTTGGATTTGCCGGTTTGACTAGATCCATTTCCCCTCCTCACTGACTGTCGACTGATAGCGAGAACCATGCCAAATAAAAATAAATAACCATTTCAATAAATTAACTTAATTCCAGATATCAAAACCGGCTGATATTTCGAAATCGAACACAGCTTTTCGGAATTGGAAAGAGATCTTAACTTTGTTTGCCAATATGTCGTTTATCTTTTGTTACATTCATTTTACCTTGAGTTTCTGACAGGCTCTGATGTTTTGGGTACACTCAGATTTTTACAATTTCGAGTCAACATTATGAAGAAAACGGCATTAAGCATTGCCCTTGCGCTCACCTTCGCAAGCGCCCCAAGCTTTGCAAAAAAAGACAAAAAAGAAGAAGAAAAAACAATCGCTTCACTAGTCAAAAATAAAACCAGTATTGATGGCCTGTTTCCGCTTTATCAGGATAAAGAAAGCGGAGAATACCTAATGCAACTCAATGAGATGCAACTTGATACTCCGTTCTTATACTTCGCGCATACTGTTGATGGCGTTACCGATGTCGGCCATTTTCGAGGTAACTACCGAGAAACGAAACTGATTGAGTTTAGAAAACACTTTAACCGCATTGATATTATCAGCAAAACACCGCGTTTTATCTTTGATGAAAACTCAGCTATTGCGAACGCGAGCGATGCCAACATCAGTGAAGCCGTACTCGCCAGTATCGAAATTGAAAAAGCTGAAGACGGTAAAATTTTATTCAAAGCAAATAAGCTATTTTTAAGTGAGTCACTGCATAAAGTATCTCCTTGGAAACGTGCAGATGACAAGAACGCAAGCAAGCGCTTTGCCCTTGGCAAATTAGACGACAAGAAATCTCGAATCGTTAAGCACCGTCCATATAGCAACAACTTAGATATCGTTGTTGATTATGTCTTTAGTAACCCAAACCCAAAAGTTGCAGGTTCAAATGCAGTGACAGACTCACGTTTTGTCTCGCTAAAAGTACAACATAGTTTTGTCGCACTGCCAGACAATGACTACCAACCTCGCTACGATGATGCACGTATCGGTTACTTCACCAATCAGTTTGACGTGCAAACTTCACCAGATTGGGCGCCGTATAAAGACGTTATTAAGCGTTGGAACTTAGTGAAGAAAGATCCAAGCGCGGCGCTTTCTGAACCTGTTGAACCTATCGTGTGGTGGATTGAAAACACCACACCAGTCGAATGGCGTGACACGGTTCGTGATGGTGTACTAGGATGGAATAGTGCGTTTGAGAAAATCGGCTTTAAGAATGCCATTGTTGTAAAAGTACAACCTGACGATGCCACTTGGGATGCGGGTGATATCAACTACAATGTACTGCGCTGGACTTCTTCACCTCGCCCACCGTTTGGCGGCTATGGTCCAGCAACTGCCAACCCGCTTACTGGCCAAATTCTTGGTTCCGACATCATGCTAGAGTATGTATTTATGCGTAACCGCTGGATGTATGACTCACTCTACTCACAAGGTCAAATGAGCCATGGTGCAGAGGCATCAAGCGATACACTACACTGTTCGCTTGGACATGAAATGCAAGGTCAATTGATGACGGCAAGCCTTGCAACAGGTGCTGACATCGAACGCAAAGAAATGCTACGACAGGGCTTAGTACAGTTGGTTCTTCATGAAGTAGGACACACCTTAGGCCTAAACCACAACATGAAGTCTTCTATTTTGTGGGGTCCTAAAGAAGTACACGACAAGTCAAAAACACAAGGTATCGTAACCGGCTCTGTGATGGACTACGCGCCAGCTAACATTGCCCCTCTAGGCGTTGACCAAGGTGATATCTTCCAAACCAAACCAGGTCCGTATGATGATTGGGCGATAGAATTTGGTTACAGCACAGCACTTAACGATGACACCCAAGAGCAACAGCGCCTTGAAAAGATCTTATCTCGTTCTGGCGAACATGGCTTAGCTTTTGGCAACGATGCCGACGATATGCGTGCGCCGGGGCGTCATATTGATCCTCGCGTGATGATTGGCGACTTATCATCCGATCCGGTGACATACGGGGTTGACCGCATGACTCTGGTCAACCATTTATTCACCGAACTAAAAGACAAAGCGCGTGTTGAAGGTCAGTCTAACCAACAGTTATTAACCTCTGCGAATATGCTGTTTAGTCAATACCGTGCTCAAGCAACTGTGATTTCACGCCAAATTGGCGGTGTATACGTTGAGCGCAGCGTAGTAGGCACAGAAGGTGAAACAAAACCATTTACACCAGTACCACTTGCGCGCCAAAAAGCGGCTATGACCGCGCTTAAGGAAATGGTTTTCGCACCGACCGTGCTTGAAAATATGCAGCCTCTTTACAACTACATGCAAGCGCAGCGCCGTGGCTTTAACCATTATGGTAAGAACGAAGATCCTAAAGTCCATAAGATGGTACTTGGCATGCAAAAGTCGGTACTAGACCAAGTACTACACGCGAATGTATTACAACGTATCAGCGACTCTACGTACTATGGTAACGAATACAGCCTAAACGAGGTGATGAACGACCTGACTGCCGCTATTTTCGTTGCTGATAAGAATGCAACTACCTTAAGCCAGAACCTACAAATTGAGTACGTTTCTCGCTTAATTAATGTTGCAGGATTGAGCAAAGCGAGCAAATACGACAATTTGGCAAAAGCCGCTGCACTATTCCAACTGCAGAGTATTTTGGATAAGAGCACAGCTTGGGGTGCCGATCAGGCAACTAAGGCACATAAAGCGTATATTGATCGTATGATCACAAAAGCGTTAGAAGCGTAACTCGAAAATTTTTGTATTACGCGAGTGAAATGAGCGAAAACGTTAAGGGCTAGCAATTTGCTAGCCCTTGTTTTGTCTGTTTATATCACTACGCTAAAGCGGGTTTAGAGCGATAGTACTGAATACAGCCTAATTGTGCGGCATTAGTCAGTAAAATCATCACAAACATCAACACGTGAGCGACACTCACATGAGCTAAGCTCAGTTCAGCTGCCAATCCAATTCCGCCCGCTAAAAACTGCAGTGAGAAATACCTAGCGCTTAAGTTAGACACATCACCGCTTTTAATTGTTTTATAGGTCTGCGGCATAACGCGAATTGAGCTCATCACTAGCCCTAAGTAAGTTAACGCATTTAGCAACGCAGCAGCTTCAATGTTCTTTGCCAATAAAAACCCAAATGGCAGCGTCGACAAACCAAGTAAGAGTGCTAATTGATTACGCTGCTTCGAACTTGCGTTGTAGCGAATAAAATAATATAAAATAAGTGCGCTTAAAGAGCCAGTAATCACGAAAGGCAGCACCATAAAAAAACGTTCAAAGAAAATGTTGTAGGCAATAAAGTAAGAGCTTTGTGCAACACCAAAACTCATCATTAACAGTGAGACACCTGATACACTGCGATTTTTACGGATCTTCCTAATCAAAGGAACAAAGCTTAAAACCAAAACGAAAGAAGAAACGATCGGTAAATATTCGCTCAATGCCAACTCCAAATGTCTAAATTGTTGCTAAGTTAAAGTGCTGTAAAACCCTTAAAAACACTTTGTAAAATCATGATTTTTAAGGTTTTTATTTTTGAAGGCGCGCATTTTAAGAACTAAACATAAAAATACAACATAACCTATAGAATCTATTTCCCACCCCTTGGCAAGGCTCAAATACAACCGTATAAAAATAAGTACACTTTAGAAGGCTTAGAAGTGCGGCGGCATGAAAACATCTAACTATCAGCCGGCATGGAATTAATAAAGTAAAACTTATGTTAAAACAATATATATAAAACTTTACAAAACGAATTATTGTTTCTATTTTGGTGTGTGGATGTTCAAAAAACATACCACCAACTGGTCGTGCTCTACAGTGCACCCAAGGCTTGGTTCGGTATTGAACGACGCCCAACTTTTTATCTCAAGTTGGATAATCACACACTCAAAAGGAATAACAATGAAACGACACATTCTTGTCACAGCATTAGGTTTAGCATCAGGTATCGCGATGGCACAAGCGCCACTAACGGAAGCTCAGATGATGGAATATACCAGCAAAGCTAGCAAAGCAATGATTGGTAAAAAGTACGATCTAAACCTTCCACTTATTACTCAAAACAGTGCTACAAGCACTTCAACGTCTACACAAACTATTGTGCAAACAGTTTCACACCCAGATGCAAGCTACATCAAATTACACTTTAAAAACCTCACCCTTGCAAACGGCGGTAAACTCGTTGTTCGCTCGGAGGATAGTGGCGAGCGCTATGAATACACCCAAGCAAACCTCCGCGCAGCAACGGTTGATCCAAGCCTCGGCGATGACGGCGTTAAACAGTTTTCTGCTATGTCAGTCTCTGCTGATAAAGTCATCATTGAATATACTCCAGGCCAAGGTAATGCAGGCAAAACACCCGAAGTCGATTTTTACTATCATGGTACTGAAGGGCAAGCAACTGTTGAGGGCTTGACCGATGTGACGCCCATGTCAACTTGTGGCGCAATGGAACGCAAAGACGTGCAGTGCTGGGCGCAATCGCACCCGGTGGAATTCGAGCGCTCGCGTCCAGTCGCCAGACTGCTCATGAACGGCAGTGGTTTATGTACGGGTTGGCGTGTTGGTGCAGATAACCGTATGTTTACCAATAATCACTGTGTGGGATCAGCATCAGAGCTGGCGAATACTGAGGTATGGTTTAACTATCAAAGTACGAGCTGTAACGGCAGCCAGCGCGAAACTGTGGTTAAGGTCACAGGTAAAGACTTCCTTAAAACAGATTACACACTAGATTATACGCTGTTTACCATCAATGATTTCGCTAAGGCCCAGCCGTTTGGTTATTTTGGCTTAGACGTGCGTAATCCATCGCAAGGCGAGCGTATTTACATTCCTCAACATGGTTCAGGTAATCCTAAAGAGCTGTCGATTGAGTCTGATCAAGACACCAATGGACTGTGCTCTGTTAACCAAGCAACGGCGAATGGTCGAGGTACCGGTACAGATATAGGCTATTACTGCGACACTATTGGCGGCTCGTCAGGCTCGCCTGTACTTGCAGCCTCAACCAATAATGTTGTTGCGCTACACCACTTAGGTGGCTGTACCAATAAAGGCGCTAAAATCAGCTTAATTTGGCCTCAGGTTTCTAGTCACTTTGGTGGCCAAATTCCTGTTGGCGATAACAGCACTACCGATCCATTGCCCGTTGCATTATTTACTTACAGCTGTAATGACCTAAGCTGCAGCTTCGATGGTTCAGGCTCTAGTTCACCAAATGGTTCTATTACACAGCACAGCTGGCAGTTTGGTGATGGCGCATCCGCTTCAGGCGCGCAAACGTCATATAGCTTCACAAACTCTGGCAGCTATACCGTAGAACTCACCGTGACAGATAGTAATGGTGACACTGCGTCAACAACACAACAAGTCACCGTGACGCTGCCAGGTGAAGAGCAAAAGCTTATCAAGGGAGTAGCCAAAACAGGGCTTGCTGGTGCTAGCGGCAGTGAAACCTTCTTCTATTACGATACCCCTGCAGGCACGAATACAGTTACATTCAATACAAGTGGTGGCACTGGTGATGCTGATATGTACGTACTTAAAGGTGCAGAACCAACAACCAGCAATTGGACTTGTCGCCCTTACCGTTATGGTAACAGCGAATCTTGTACCCTAAATGAAGGTGCAGGTCGTTATTGGGTGATGATCCGCGGGTATAATGCTTACTCCGGCTTGCAGATTATAGCGAACCATAATTAATCTCAGCACTTTATAACACATCAAACAATGTGCGGGGCTAGCCTCGCACATTGTTTGATAGCAGTCCGCAACGATTACCTACAACTCATACCAAACACTAAACCAAACACGGTTTTCATTGGTCATATTACGCCCCTCTATACGACCAACTCCAGCACTAAACTGTAGATCGGTTAATCCGGCAGGAGCAAAATCAGCGGCCTTATCTAATATCACTCGAGACAAAGGTAAGCGCATCTTAATACCGTAATTTTGCCCAATCACTTCTCCATCTAACTGATGCTGCTTATAAAATAACTTAGGTTTGCCCTGCTGCCATGAAGTTGCAAATTCATAGCCTAAATAGCGGCTTCCCGTTGCAAATAGATGCGGCAACATAGGTTCGCTGACAGCGTGTAAACTGTTACTAATACTAGTGCTGGTAAGCGCTCCACCGCCCACAGATAGAGGCAATTCGCTGCTGTAGCGGCTATCGACCGATGCATAGAATGGAATTTGCCATGCTTTAGCAAACAAGCTCAGCTGATAATCAAAACCATCTAATTCACCTAGCCACTGAGCTGCTGAGACTTGCAGTGCTACACCATGCTGCTGCGTATCCCACATTGCTCGACCGTTAAAGCCGTAACGCCCGCCGCTCCATGTCTTTTCACCATGTTGCACACGAATAACCCCCAATTCAGGAGCGAGGTAATTCAATGCTTCACCAAAACGATAGCTAGATGACAAAGCAAATTGCTTAAAGCTGCGTTCATTCGAGGTGTTTGCTTGTAGCGAGTGAGACTGCTTATCCGCTTCTAGCTCTTGATATCCAGCATCAAACGTTGTTTTCCAGTTTTCATGACGATATTCGAATTGGGCGAATGCAGCCATCAACGCGCCATTATTGATACTTTTCTCGGCTCCAAGCTGCCAAGCAAGTTGGCGCAGCACATCCTGCCCTTTTAATGCCACGCCCAAACTATCAAAAGAGGCGCTATTTAATGCACCGGATAAGGCAACAGAATAAGACTGTTCGAACACCGAATAATCAGAACTGGGCAGCGCGGTTTGATCTATCTTAGCCGCAGGTAATTGATGAGGATGCAGCTCTTTTAGCTCAGCTTCATCCACTTGCTCCAACACACTCACGGTGCGCCAAGCCGGAGCAACTATTTTGTTAACCTTGACCCCTTCAGGGGTCGCATAGCTCACCAGTAACTGCTGTGAATGAGTAATAATTTGCTCAAGCGGTTTAGCACTTGCAGGTAAGGTCTCAAGTATTTTACTCGCCACGTCATAACGCATCACCGCTAAATGGCCTGCGACTCCAGAAATAAAGTACAGCTTGTCATCATCATGAGACCAAGTTAACCCCGAAAGGTATTGATGTGACTTGGGTAAATAAACAATTTTAGTTGTATCGTGGCTAAGATCTTTAACAACAAGTTGCCAGCGCCTGTTAGGAGTAACATGCACATAGGCCAATGTCGTCTTTTTATTAGAGAGCACAGGAAAGTCATGGACATCCCCAAGCTTGCTTGTGGTGATCGGCGCTTGCTTGCCTGAGTCCAACTCTATGGTCACTAGCTGTGAGTAACCCAAACGAGACACCTCCGCAATAATGGTATTGGCATCAACAATACTAAAGCGACGAATACCCGCGCCTTCGGTTAGTTTCTTCGGCTTTCCAGTACCAACTTTCCAGACAAACAAATCATTGATAAAGGTATCGTCTGCAGCTGGCGTTTTTGCAACGAAGTAAATATGGCTGTCATTCAGCCATTGGGGGTAATAGATACCAGCAAAATTGTGAGCATCAAGCTGCGCAAGCCGCTTTTTTGGAAAGACTTCAGGTGCGATATCCACAATATCTTTAGGATCGGCATTTAATATCGCTTCGTTGCGCTTATTAAATTGCTCAATGGCTTCTACATTTTCTTTGTTTTCGTAGATATTGAGTGTAACTTGGCGTTTACGATTTTGCTCTACCACCAAAAACTGACTGCCATCTGGAGAGAATGCAATATCTCGAGCAGCATATGAGAACCGCTGCCAAAGCTCACTCTGTGTCGGAACCAAGGCCAGCTCCTGCTGCATGGCCTGATAGCTATATTCAACAATAAAGCGACGATATAACTGACTGGCCGGCGCTCCAAAAGCACCACTAAATGCAGTTTCAAAACTGCGAGATTCCACCGCCTGCACTCTTGTCCACACTGCATCTAACGTCTGTGCGCCATAATTATCCTCAAGCCATGCTAGAAAACGTACGCCTACTAAGTATGCCATGGAATTGGAAAGGTAAGACTTGTCGCCATTATCTAAAGCGCTATAGGTCGGTAATGCACCTTGCTGCGCGTAATAACGCACAATGCTCTCACTGTAGTTGTCGTATAAACGTCCTCGTCCCGTTAATCTAGACTCCAGCAAGGTAGCATAGCCTTCGCTGACCCAACGCGGTAATACCGCATCGAGCAAGTCGGTAATATCGTGCCAATCTCTGAGATGTTGTCGCCATTGATTACGGCTAGGCTGTGATAGATGAACGAGATGAATATATTCGTGCAAAATGAGCAACTGCTGCCAACTGGTGTTATTTGCGATGACGGAATCAGCTTGAGGCGGCGTCGCTTGCAGTGCCATCATTGGTTTATCTGTGCTGGGTAATGCAAAGCCATTGGCCGCATTTTCTGGATCGTAAATAATCACATCTGCGCGTTCACTCAAGGCTCTACCTTGTTGTGCCAGCACTTTATCTCGCACCACCTCCAGCTCATTTGCTGCAGAATACGCCCATTGCTGAAGCGCCTGAGGATAATGCACATTAAAGTTTTCGGTTTTGATGGTTTGCCACTTAGCCTGTAAACCAAAGCTCGTAAAAGCAACAAAAATTATCAGTAGCGCTCGCATTACCTTTCCTAAATAAATCCGGTGGCGCTAGCTTAACAAGAGATGTAAAGAAAAAGTGTGCTTTTTAGTAACAATTTCTTGCGCACGTTACACCTTAAAACGTCTATTTTGGGGCAAGCAAGATCTGAGTTGCTCTAAATGCGCGTAATTTTTCAGTGATTTTGTGGCTGTGCAAGGGTGATAAACAAGCTAAGTACCGCAAGAGACACTGCAAACACAAAAAATACCACGGTTGAACTCAACCCCGCCTGCCATTTTGCCGCGGCGATTAAACCCGCGCTCAATAACACCACCAACTTTGCCTTAGTGTGCGCGTGTGGTTTGAATGATTTGGAGTAGCTATACGCCATAAAGATAAAGCCGCTGGCCAGCAGATAAGTGACTAACATGGTAGCTCCTTGCCAAGGTTTTGAAGGAACTTTAATTATATGCTAATGATAATTATTATCAACAAGGCAAAGTGATTTTTATTAATCCTCCTGAGTCTGTGTTGTGACAACTCAGTTGTCCATCGTGTAACTCTACAATGGTGCGGCTAAAGGTTAAACCTATTCCCTGCCCACCTTCTTTGGTGGAATAGAAAGGAGTAAGCATGTTATCTAGGTTGGCAAAGCCCGGGCCATTGTCTTGCACATCAATCACCGCTTGTTGCTGCTGATAATAAGCATGTAGCGTCAACTTGGCACTTTCACCACTGGCCTCAATGGCATTTTTAACTAAGTTAATCAGCACTTGCTCAATTAAGGCTTTATCGAGATTGAGCGTATTCACAGTGCAATTTACTTGGATGTCGGTATCCTCAAATAACGCAGCAACAGAAGACAGTAACAGCATGATAGAGACTGACTCCCGATCTAGCCTTGGGGTTTGCGTAACTTTGGCATATTGGCTCACAAATTGTTGTAAATGCTGGCAACGCTGACCTATTACACTTAGCGCATGCTGCTCTTTTTCGTCCTTTGCTCTTGCTAATAAGGTTTGCGCTAGGGAGCTGACGGGCGTCAAACTGTTATGGATCTCATGACTTATTACTCGGATTAAGTGTTGCCAAGCAGCCAGCTCCTTTTTACGTAATGCCTTAGTAATATCGAGTGCGACAAGTAAAGAAAACTGCTTACCCTCTTGAAAGAATTCACTACTTTGTAGTTGCCACCGAGATTGCTGCGCTGTATCTGCAAAATGCCAGTGATTATCTTGTTGCACCAGCCCAAACTGAGCCGCGCTTATTCCCTTACACTCTAACCAAGGGCGATGATAAAGTGACTCAAATGCACAATTGGCATAGGCAAGTTTGAGTTTTTCGTCAAACATCATAATAGGCGTATTAAGGCTGTCTATTAGCTGATAAATGATAAACTGCTGACTATGATAGCGGCGCTTTTGACTGTGTAGCTGTGCACTTAAGGCCAGTAAGCGCTGTTCAAATTCGGCTACCACGCCCGCTGTATAATGTGGCTTAATAGTTTGAGTAAAATCACTTTGTGCAATCGCTTCCAGCTGCCAATTAGCACGCATGGCAATGCGTTTAAGGTGAGACAGCAGTATTTTTTGTAACCCGCCCAACAGCCCCAACACACTCACCGATACGGCAGCTACCCACGTTATCTCTAGCTGTAATTGCAGAAGCAGCAAAGTCAGTAAAACCGTACAGCTAATGGTTAACAGCGTACAGTAGGCCCCAAGCCGCCACTCAACGCTAGCCAGATGTTTTAAGGCCATATTTTTCCAAACGCCGATAAAGAGAAGAAGCCGTGAGTCCAAGTATTTTAGCGGCTTCTGCGACATTGCCTTGAGCGCGTTGCATCGCTTGCTCCACCATTTCTTGCTCCACTTGTTGCAAAGTCTTGCTTGGCATATCACTGATCACTTTAGGTGCGGCGGTAAAGCGTAGTTGGCAATCACTGAGCTCAATCTGCAAGCCTTCCGCCATTAACACGGCACGCTCCATGACGTGACTTAACTCACGCACATTGCCGGGCCAATTGTGTTCAATCAACACAGCTTTAACCGCAGGGCTAAGTTCACGAATTGGCTCACCATACTGCGCACAGAATTTAGCGACAAAATACTCAGCCAACGGCACGATATCGCCAAACCGCTCGGCGAGCCTCGGCACTTCAATCACAATTGTATTGATGCGATATAACAAGTCTTCTCGGAACTCACCGGCTTTCACTAAGTCGTCAAGATTGGTGTTGGTTGCGCAAATAAGTCGACAATCCGCTTGTTGCGTCTGACTGCTACCCACAACTTCATAACTGCCATTTTCCAGCACCCGCAGTAATTTTGCTTGTAAAGGAAGTGGAATAGTCGCAACTTCATCCAAAAATAATGTGCCCTGCTTTGCCATTGCAAAACGACCAACACGATGCTGCTTTGCATCTGTAAACGCCCCTTTGCTATGACCAAACATCTCACTTTCGAATAATGATTCTGGCACCGCGCCCATATTCACCTCAACCCAAGGTCCTGCTGAACGATTAGATTGTTGGTGTAACCACTGAGCTAAATGACTTTTCCCCGCGCCACTTGGGCCGGTAAGTAGTACCCTAGCGTCGGTTTTTGCTACTTTAGCAAGCTGCTTATATAAAGATTGCATCGCCTGAGAGCGCCATTGAAACGCGCCGCGCTCGCTGTGTTTTGCTACGATATTCGCTTGCTTTAATGATATTTTGAGTTGTTGCTGCACGGCTTGCAGCAGCTGCTGATTGTCCCATGGCTTTTCGATAAAGTCGCTCGCACCAAGCTGCATTGCAGACACCGCTAACGCGACATTTCCCCAACCGGTGATACAGATCACAGGCACATTAAGATTGGAGTCACGTAGCCAGCGCAAAAAGTCCAGCCCTTCATTGCCTGAGGTGGTATCTCGGGAGAAGTTCATATCGAGCAAGGCTAATGACACTTGCTTAGCGGTGAGCAGTGGCTTGGCAAGTTCAAGGGTTGCCGCCTCAATTACATTGAAACCTTGATCTTCTAAAAAGAATACGGCGCTGAGGCGTACTTCGGCGTTATCGTCGATAACCAGTATTGTGGGCTTTTCCATAGGGAGAATTTTTATTGTTATAGGGTTTCAGCGGAGCATAGTGTGCTCCGCGAATATAAAATTATAACCAACGGATGATTGTACTTAAGGTATGGCTTTCACCTGGTGCAAGTTGCACGGCATCGTCCATTACGTTACAAGCTTCTAAGCACAACATCTTGTGGTATTCGTCATCATTAAAGTTGCTTAAACGCTGTGACTTTTCAATCCATGGGTTCCAAAGCACACAAGAAGTTGAGTTTTCACGTTTTACTTCAATAATGCCCGCAGGCGTGTTGATGGTTTGCACTGGGCTTGCTTGGGTGTATACCATATCGGTTTCGCGGGCAAAGCTAACCACTTCGGTTTGCTCAAATGGACCTTCATCAAACTCGATATATTTCGCGCCTTGTAACCCGTCTACCGTGGTATTACTGACTTCTGGCGTTGGGAAATACGTATGTAAGGCTTGCGTTAACGTAAATGGCGCATCACCAGTATTGATATTGGTCAGTCGCACTTCAAGCTTGTCTGATAACACAAACTCAACCTCTAATTGTGACGTGTGTGGCCAGTATTGCGCTTCAACTAAGGTCATCGGTAGTGTGAGTTTAACGGTAATTTCATCGCTTTTTTCTTCAACGCTGTGCGCACGCCAAAGTAGCTTGCGAGCAACCCCATGAATTGGCCAATCAGCTTTGCTATGTACGCCAAACCAAGGCCAACAGATTGGAATACCACCGCGTACTGGTTTACCTTCAAGGTAATCTTCCGCCTCAGAAACCCAAATTAAACTGCCTTTTCCTGCTGGTGTAAACTCGGTAAGTTGCGCGCCCTGTAAAAAGATCTTCGCTTGGCAAAATGCACTGTCGACCCAAATATACTCTAGTCCGGACTCAGTGCGCTCGATTGAAACTGAAGGTGATAATTCCATGGTGATTCCTACGTCAACTCAATGATATGCCTACCTTACCACTTAAATACTACGAGTAAACTGTTATCCATCCAATTTGAAAGTTATTCAATTATACCAATGCGGTAGCACCGTGAGAGCGTTGCTCTCACGATTTATGGAACTTGAGGATTGGGCTAAAGCTATACTTTAAATTTGCCCACCAGCTCTGTGAGTGTGCTCGACAATGAATGTAATCTCACGCCATTTTGATTGGTATTCACAGCGATATCACTCACGCTATCCGCAGCATTTTTAATTTCCACCACGTTGCGATTAATGTCTTCAGCAACATGTTGCTGCTCTTCAGCTGCGGTGGCGATTTGCGTGTTAAGGTCGCTAATATTGACAATCGCTTGGGTAATTTCACTAAATTGTTGTTGCGCTGAGTTTGTCAGTTCAACCGTTTGCTCCGTACGCGTTAGGCTGCGCTTCATTTCTCCCGACACCATTTCCGTCATTTTTCTAAGCTTATCAAGCTGAGAGGCAATTTCTTCCGTCGATTCAGAGGTACGCTGTGACAACGCGCGTACTTCATCAGCCACGACAGCAAAACCACGACCATGCTCACCTGCCCGTGCCGCCTCAATTGCCGCATTTAATGCCAAAAGATTAGTTTGCTCCGCTATGCCTCGGATCACGCTGAGTATCGACATAATATTTTCGCTTTCGGTGTCGAGCTGCATGATGTCTGCGGTTGCCTTATTGATCACTTCAGATAACGTTGTGACGCTCTCGACAGACTCTGTGATCACCCTTTGGCCCAGCTCAGATGCTTGCTGAGTTTGCCCTGCCAGCTCAGCCGCATTGGCGCAGCTTGCCGCCACTTCGTTTGCGGTTGCCGCCATCTCATTAATTGCGGTGGCAGCCATTTCAAGCGCTTGCTGTTGTTGACTGGTAGCGCCCGTGAGCTGATCAGATTGTGAAGCGGTTTGTCGTGAGGTTTCATTAACTTGCTGTGCACACTCATTGATTTGCGTCACCAACTCAGCAATGAGATTTAAAAACAAATTAAAGCTCGTCGCCAGTTTGCCTGTTTCATCCTGAGCTTTAATGTCTAAACGCTGCGTTAAATCACCACCGCCTTGCGAAATTTCAGTTAAACCGTCACTCACTTCTACAATGGGCGCTGAAATCAACTTAGAAATATAACTTGCTAGCAACAAAAATACGGTGATCAGGACAGCACTTAGAATCAATATCGTCAGCGTCATCGCATTGGCTGCAGCCATTACCTCACTTTTTTCAACTAAACCAATAAACTTCCAGCCTAATTTGGGTGCTGTATAGATGTTGGCAAAGTAGTCTTGCCCGTTAATTTCGAGCTCAAATAGCCCATCTTTATTTTGAGCCAATTCACGATAGCGGCCGTTCGCAATGTCTGCCAACTTTTTAAATCTATGTTCGGAGAACTTGGCATCGACCAGCACATTTCCAGTGTCTTCCACTAGCATTAAATAGCCAGTCTCGCCCAATTTGATATTGCGGATGATTTTGGTCAGCCCTTGCAGTGACACATCCATACCTTGGACACCCACGGTTTGACCATTGGCAGTAACCGCTTTTACCGTCGACACAATCACCATATCATCCGGCGCCCAATAATAGGCGCTAGTGCGGATCGTCTCACCATTTCCCGATTGCCCTGTTTGATACCAAGGACGCTGTCTAGGATCGTAGTTTGCATTCACTTCACCTAGAGGCCATTGAATATAACCACCTTGCTGATTCCCCATGTAAATATAGGCAATGCCGGGGTGCGTGTTACCAAAGTGCTCAAATAACGAATATGCTGCTTGCTCTGTTTTACTTCCTACTTTGGAATTAAGTCGAGTGGTGCTGGTTGAATCCATATAAGTTTTCACGTCTTGCTGCGCGCTCAAGACTTGTGCATGGGTTGCCAAATAGTCTACGTTTTTTGCAATTTCATCAAAAAACATCTGTATGCCATTCTCAACCTGTAGCGCCTCTCGATCACTGAGCTCCGAGAAGGTCTCTATTCCCTGCTGCCTAGTTTGACTGATAATAAGCCCCGCGATGATTAACAAAGGAAGCGCGATTGCCGTTGCGAAAGACAGCTTTAATTTTTGCGATATATTCATGAATAAACACCATTTCACAGATAGTAAAAATATAGTGAGGGATAGGCTATTGGGCAAGAATTACATACAAATGTGATCACTTGTTCGTCTTACATTCATCTTAGGTATGGTTAAATGCTGGGTAACTTTGAGGTCAGATAGGCCGCAGTGTTACTATGGATAATTCAATCAAGGACCATAAATTTATTTGCTTTCTGCAAGGATAGCTTTGGTGGTCTACAATTTGTAAGAGGTTTTTGCGCTCAACCATTTAACAACGGGACAACTATGTTAAAACTTTCAACCATCTCACTCGGATTAGGTCTAGCACTTTGCTCTAATTCAGTGCTTGCCGAAAACTCAGAAATTGACGCGCTAAAGCGCCAATTGGCTGAACTTCAGAAGAAACTCACGCAGCTAGAACAAAAAGAGCAGGCGCGAGCACAACAGGAAAAAGTCGCTAAGGCTGAAAAAGCCGAAGCAAAAGCTGAAACTAAAACTCAAGTTGCAGCAGCTGAAACAAAACCGACCATCAAAGTCGGCGGCGCGATCAGAACAAACTACAGCCATACGTCTTATGACGATGACAACAAGAACCGTGGTGGCGATTTTGACTTCGATATTTTCAGGTTGAACTTCTCTGGCAATGTCGGTGGCTTTGGCTTAAATGCCGAAATCCGCTTTTTCGACTATATGACTGCGGTAAAATACGCTTACCTAGACTATGACTTTGCCGACCATTGGCAAGCTCAGGTTGGTATGACTAAAGTACCTTTTGGTAACTCACCTTACAATTCACACAACTGGTTCTTTAACACTACCTATTATATTGGTCTTGAAGACGACCACGACATGGGGGTGGTATTTAAACGTAAAGTGGCGGACAACTGGCAGCTTGATCTTGGTTTTTTCAAAAACGATGAGCTAGGTGGTGTGGACGGTTACGTGGATGACCGCAGCGATCGCTACTCTTATGACGTGGTAGGTTTCCGTAAAGCGGGCGATGGCGTTTATGACGACCCAACGCAACCAATCGGCGAATATAACACCTTTGTAGGTCGTTACGCGTACCATATTGAACACAACGGTGGCACAACTGAAATCGGCGTCTCTGGCCTTGCCGGTGGCCTTCACGATGGTAATGACCGAGCAGGTGATTACAACGCGTGGGCACTACATTTAAATAGCAACATAGGCCCTTGGAACTTACAGTTACAACACGGTGAATACCATTACGATATTGATGATGTAAACCGTATGGCAGTAGGTGCTTATGCATTTTATGATTCCATCGCAGCAGAAGCCACCATGTCGAACTTTAATGTAGCGTACAACCTGCCAGTTGAGTTCGGTCCAATTACCGATCTGCAATTTTATAACGACTTCGGTATTATTTACGACAAATCCGATAACACTGAAGACACTTGGATGAATGTCACAGGTGTGTCACTTGCTGCGGGTGCATTCTTCACCTATGTTGATTTAGTTCACGCGAAAAACCAGCCGTTTATTGGTGGTTCAATCGCAGGCGATAGTGACGAAAGCGAGCGTCGCTTCAACATTAACTTCGGTTATTACTTTTAATCTTTGGGATTAATTTTAGATATTAAATGAAAAAGGCGATGCACTAGTTGGCGCATCGCCTTTTTATTTCCTTGTTTTCTGTCATACCAATAAGACCAACGTTAGTTTGTGGCTGCCCTCCAACCAAGGCGTTCCGCTTCAGCGGCGGCAAATTGAGGTAAGTCTGCGGCGATAAATTGTTTGTGCAGTATTTGCACACCAAGCAAGTGATTGATCACGGCATCTAGTTGCACTTTGAGTGAATCATCTGCGTCTGGCGATTCATGTAACTCAAATAGCGCATTTACCGCTTCAAAGTCTAATAAGCCAGCGGCTTCTACAGCTTGTCTAGATAAGTATTTATCGGCCAGCACGCGCATTGCCGCCCATTTTTTCTCATCCGAGTGCGCCGGTGGTGCCATAAAAGCAAACTTTTCTCGTTCATACAGTACTTCTGGCAGCAGCCCTTTCATCGCTTCACGTAACACATACTTTTCTTTACGATCTTTAATGCGATATTGCGGGGGAATGGTAAAGGCAAACTCAGCGAGGTGATGATCCAAAAAGGCAGGCCTTGCCTCCATCGAATTGGCCATATCGACCCTATCTCCACCCCAAGTTAATATTTGCCCTTCAAGCATAGTTTTAATCCATACATACTGGGCTTTATCGAGTGGATGGCGAGACTCCAACATGGCATCATCTAAAGTCTCGGCAATCGCTTTGCCTGCATCATAACCCGTGAGTATTTCTCTGTGTTCGGCGGCAACGAGTTGATGGGCAAAGTGACTGCATGACAGCCAAGGCTGCAAACAACTTGGTGTGAAACCAACCACCTCATCTAATGCTGCACTATCGTATTGCTCACGGGAAAGCATAGCCCCCTTAAACAACTTATTGCTGTCTTCCAGCATGGTTTGCCACTGGGCTTTTTCGGTGTCATCAAGTTCATCTAAACCATATAAAAACAGGTCTTTTCTAAATGCTGGATAACCCGCAAAAAGCTCATCGGAGCCTTCTCCGGTCATCACAACTTTATAATTAGACTCGTTAACTTGCTGGCTCATCAGGTATTTCGCAACACCAAGCGTGTTATAAATAGTTCGTTCGGTATGCCATAAGGTTCGCTCGAAATGGCCATATAGCTCGTCACCGCTTAACGACATAATATGATGATCGGCCTTGGTGGCTTGCGCCATTTGCTTTGCAATCGGCGTTTCGTCGTACTCAGCACTATCAAAGCCTATGGTAAAGGCCTTAATTGGTGCTTGTGCCGCAGCTGAAGACAAACCCAAAATAGCGCACGAGTCTATGCCACCACTTAAGTAACAACCTACCGGAACGTCCGCCGTGAGTCTCAACTGCACCGCCTCTAGCAGCTGTTTGCGCACGCCATCAATGTAATATTCTTCATCTTTGCTATTTAAATACGATTGCGCCGTTGGAAAGTTAACATCCCAATAAGGTCTATCTTCAATGCTAAAACCTTGTTCGCTTCTGGTGATGCTAACAACATGCCCAGGTTTGATTTGATGTACATTCGCAAACGCCGTGCTGCCGGGCACCATGACTTGGATCAGTTGATGAAATAGACCTTCACTTGAGAATCGACGCTTAACTTTAGGATTGGCAAACAGCACTTTCAGTTCTGAGCCAAACACAATTTCGTCGTCTGCTTGAGTGTAGTACAAAGGTTTAATACCAAAGCGGTCTCTAACTAAGTGCAACGTATCGGTTTGCTGGTCATACAACGCAAACGCGAACTCACCGCGCAGATGCGTCAGCATCTCATCGAGACCAAGCTGCTGATATAAGTGCATAGCAATTTCTGAGTCGCTTTTACTTTGGAACCTTGCCCCTTTTGCTACCAGCTCAGCTCGGATCCGCGCGTAATCGTAAAACTCACCGTTGTGAGCCAACATTAGACGCTTATCAGAACTAATAAAGGGCTGCCGCCCTCGCTGCTCGTCGAGGTCGATTATCGACAGTCTGGCGTGACTAAATCCCACGCCAGCCATTTGTTTATAGCCAAAACCGTCGGGGCCACGATGATGTTGAATGGCTGCCATGTTTACTAATAATTGATTATCTACTTGTGTTTGCGCTTGCGTTGAAAAAATACCAGCAATTCCGCACATAATATCTCCCTAAATCACATCCATCACAGTACTGGCGCGCTGCACCATACAGGTCAATAAGGCTTGGCGTAAAAAGACGGCACCACGTGCCTGACTAAAATACCAATTGTGTGGCGTGGCATCTAAACTGGTGCACAGCTCTTCACCTCGAGCCAGAGGGTGAAGCACTATCGCATCGGGCTTAAAGGGGGAATCTGCGCTCAATTTAAACGACTTTCCATAGGTTTCGAAGCTTTCACCAACCCATGCAATGGAATTGATATACACCACATCAAGCTCAGGTAAAACGGCGTTCAAGTCATGGCCGATAGACACTTTGACCCCCGCTTCCTCTAACTGGGCTAATTGGTCGCTCGACACCGCTTCCTCGACACTCTCGTCGTAGAGCAGGAATATTTCGTCCACAATGCGCGGAAAATGTGTAAACATTTTCAGCAGGCTACGCACCGTACGCATTTGACTCGGCACGCCAATCACACCAATTTTTATAGGACTAAAGGCTTCGCTGTCAGGGAGTAATAACGACGGCCGCCATTTGAAGATAGTGTATAGATCAGACATCGCTTGTGTTGGGTGCTCATCAATGCCATTACCTGCGTTGATAATTGGGATCCGTAGGCTGTGGATCATCTCTTCAATAGACTCCACAGAAGTGTCACGTAAAACGACACAATCGCCATAATTATTGAACATCTCGGCGACATCTTGCAGCGACTCCCCTTTCGCAATGCCCGTTGAGGAGCGATCAGTGATCGACATAATATCGCCCCCCAAGCGGTGCCATGCACTTTCAAACGACAGACGGGTGCGAGTGCTGGGTTCATAAAACGCACTGATCAAAATTTTGCCACTAAGCGGCGAGCTGAACCTTGCAGGGTTACTTTCATATTTCGCGGCGAGGCGGAATAGCTGGATCAGCACGTCTCGGTCAAGGTGGTCGACACTGATAATGTGCTTATTCTCCAAACAATGCAGCCTGTCCCCGTCTTCTTGTATCGCTCTGAGTAATGCTTTGGGATGTGCATCCCCGTAAACATCCGGCTGCGCTCGATTAAACTCTACTTGCTGCGCACTTACCATAACTGCCTCTTTTTAAAATCAATAAGGAACATAACGACAAGGACAACTGGACATAAACAACTGAGCACTATGGCCAGCCAAATTAAACTAGAAAATGCGCCCAATGAGATCATACATCCTCCACTTTGCTTTGTGTGCCCAACGCTTGCCAATGGAATGATTGCTGACTAAAACGCCAAGCAATCACACAAATTAATAACGACACCGCACAAGAAACTAATGCGGCGACATAAAAGCCAATATAAAAATACCCAATCAAGCCAGATAGCGTGCCAAGCAACATAGCCCAGCCAGCGCTATTTCCCGTCATTCGCGCAAAGTACAAACCAAATACGATAGGCCAAATGGTGCTGGCGACGAAGGCACCAGCGAAGTTCAACAAGGCACCCAGCGTGGCGATTTTTGGTAAACACAAAAGCCAAGTTACTACACCTAAGATGACAATAATCCACTTAGCACTTTTTAAGCGTTCGCTATCGCTCGCCTTTGGTTTGATGTATTGCAGGTAAATATCTTGATTGATGAGATCTGACGTTGCGGCGAGCAAAGAGTCCAAACTCGATGCTAGCGCTGAGAACACCACAATGAACAGAATGATCGAGCCGGTATAGCCGAGCACTTGGCTTGCAACCAAGGGTCCCACCATATCGGCGCTAGCGGGATACAAACCTAAACTCGGCGCTGCCAGCGCAATAAACCCAGTTACGATGGGGATCGGTAGCCACAGTAGTCCTGCGATAAAATACGCCTTTTTGCCCACCCCACCTTTAAATGCAAACGCCCTTGACCACCATACGTTGCTGTGAAAAATTTCTCCTAAACCAAAAAAGATATTGTTGAATAAAAACATCACAGCGGCAGGAAAAAGCAGGTCGAGTAGCTTGGGGTGGTCGCTACTGAGTTTTTGGTGAATTGGTTCAAGCCCAACATTCATCGCCACGACAATGGCAATTCCGACGACACCTGCCAAAATAATAATGGCCTGTAGAAAGTCCGTGGCGATCACCGCTTTTAGACCGCCAAAGAGCGTGTAGACCACACACATCAGCAGAATAATCGACATACCAAGGTGATAATCTAAGCCACTTAGGGTGTGTAGCAAAATGCCACCGGCCATGCCTAGACTAACGAGCCAGCTCATGGCATACACGAAAGAGATCAGCAAAAAGACCCACCAAGAGAAACGCCCAAACCGCAACCGCATGAAGTCGCCACTGGTGTAGCCGTGGGGTAGTAAAGTTTTGATGCGTTGGCTTAGCGGCGCAAATAGCAACAATCCGAATGCGGCACAGGCGTAGCCTATCATGCCCCAAATACCAAACTGATAAGTGAGCTGTGGCGCAACTAAAGTGGTATTACTGGTGACCCAAGTTGCCATCGCAGTGGCACAAGCAAAGGCCAACCCAACATTTCTACCGGCCAGCGCAAATTCATTATGTGACTGCACGCGCCTGCCAATCCACCAGCCAAAAAATACCCATAGCAAAGCAAACGCTAGGGCAAGACCGAGCGCCAATGAAGCATTTATCATACGCTTTCCTTATCGTGCGTTTGCTTATTACCCACCATAATCATCCCTACAAGTAGCACAAATAAGCACAAGCCCAGTACAAACAGCGCAAGCGCCAGCGTTAACTGATGATGTTTGACTGAAAATGAGACCGACGTTTGTGCCGAGTTAGCAGAGGGACTACCTAAGGTTGCGAGATAATCACCATCAGCCAAGCCACTAATGGTTACCGCTTGTTGAGTCGGCTGAAGCGAAAGGGAGAGGGAGTAAGGTTCCGAAAGATGTTGAATGGATAGCTGTGTTGGTTGTTGTAGAGGGGGACCTGTACGCTCAATGTGTAGCGTAATAAACCCAGCAGTCACGACCTCATCGCTCACCCTCAGCGAGGCGGCAAGCCCATTAAAGCTCGCAGCAAGTAAGACCAAGGTTACTACTCGGGCGATCCACATCCTCATAATCCCTAACTGCGGTTATCCAAGTCCGAATTCGCCGCAAGTTTTGCTATCCACATTATTCTAGTAGTAACAAAGACTAGCCCAAGGATCAAATTTGTCTAGTAAAGCCTCACCCAATTTCACCCCAGCCTTACATTTATTCTTTTGTTTTTATTGCTCTTTTTTGAACACATTGCAGCAGTAAATTACTCCCAGCTTCAACATCATGCCAATGACTCCATTCGTCTGGCGCATGGCTAACGCCGTTGAGTGATGGAATAAATATCAGCCCCGTGGGACACACTTCTGAAAAAAACTGGCTATCGTGACCAGCACCACTTGGCATGATTTGATAATTCAGCGACAAGGTCTCTGCCTGTTGACTAATAAATTCCACCATCTCAGGTGTACACTTCATTGGAGACAACCAACTCACCTGCTCGTATTCAAACATTAAATGGTGTTTTCGAGCGATGGCTGAAAGCGCTTTACGACAGGCAATTTCAAGGTTCTCCATCACCGTTTCGTCCATATCACGCGCGACGATGGTGAAATCCACCTCTCCAGCAATCGTATGTGCAAAACCCGGCTTTAATTCTGCCTTACCGACGGTGATCCTCGTGGTATCTGTGCCGTCCTCTGCAATAATACGGTCTAACTGGTAGGCAAAGTCAGCCAACCCCATAAAGGCGTCGCTGCGCATCTCCATGGGGGCTGTGCCTGCGTGGTCGGCCTTTCCAATTAATTTCACCATCCATTTAAATACCCCCGAAATCCCTTCCACCACACCAATTTGAATGCCTTTTTGATCAAGCACGGGCCCTTGCTCTATATGTAATTCAAAAAAACTATTTATTTGCTCAGGTTCTAGCCTCGCATTCAGTGCATCCATAGGGTCTAACCCTTGCGCGCGCATGGCATCACTAAGCATACAGCCATCCGCATCATGACTTGTGAGTAATTGGTGAGGCGTTAACTTCCCGGTGAGCGCTTGTGCCCCGATCATGCCGCCAAAGCGCCCTTCTTCTTCACTGGTACCGATGACCCAAATCGGCCTATCCAATTGCACATTGTGCTCTTTTAAAATACGAATACACTCAAACCCCGCAATGACGCCCAAAGTACCATCAAACATGCCACCTGCTGGTACACTGTCGAGATGGGAGCCGATGATCACTGCGGGTTTCGCTGCGATATCCGGACAGGTCATTTCAATAATCACATTGCCAGCGCCATCCATACGACTCACAAATCCTTCGCTTTGTGCGCATTCCATCAGCCATTTACGCGCTGCAAAATCCTCATTGCTAAAACCTTGGCGATAAATTCCCTTATCTTCATGGTTATAGCCGAACTCCGCGAGCGCAAATAAGGTAGACTTTAGACGTTCTAAATTTACTTGCATACTTTGCTCCTCAACGTTTCAGTCGCACCACTTCCCTGTACTTAACCTGAGATCAGATTCGCTATTTCAAACACTGACGTCCGACTGATAATCTCTTTGCTTTAGCTTAGTTGAAAATTCGCGAATTTCAGCCGCTGTGATATGCTTTTAATAATTGGCTTCTGGTTAACAATGTTGGCTCAGGTCACCATGATGCGCTGCCAGTTCAGCACTCCCGAAATATGAGGATGCCTATGCGTAAAAAAATCCCCTTATTCAATCGTTGTTTTTGGCTGCATGTTGCTGGCATCGTCTTTGTTGGTCTCGGCTTTATCGGCATGGCACTGCCTGTTATGCCTACCACCATCTTTTTTATTCTTGCCCTTGCTTGCTTTACCCGCTCTTCTCCTAAGTTAGAAAACTGGCTGCTTACCCACCCCAAATTTGGCCCGAGTCTGCTTGCATGGCGACAACATCAGGTGATCCCCATAAAAGGCAAGATTGGCGCGGCGGTTGGCATGAGTGTTGGCTTACTGGCACTGAGCTTTAGTGGCGCACCTGTTTGGGTGGTGTGGTCTGTCGCTATAACCGAAGCCGGAGTGCTCAGCTATATTCTAACGCGTCCGTCCATAATTCCTGTAAGCACAAAGTAGCCCCACTTATAACAAACAAAATAAAAACAACAAAAATACATATATAACCCACTATTTACATTAAGTCCCTTTTTAGGGTATATAGTTTGTTCTTGTAAAAGAAACAATAAAAACTGAGATACCATGAAAATAAAAATAACTTATCTAGCTACTTTGCTAGGCATACTTCATGGCACTGTTAGTGCCCAACAAGAATACCCATTATTTCCAGGTGATCCCCTTGTCAACCAACAATGGCATTTGAAAAATACAGGGCAAAATGCTTTTTCTGAGCGAGGTGGTGTTGCAGGAGAAGATCTAAACCTTAGCCTTACTCATGCGCTTGGTATTATGGGAACAGGCGTAACCACCGCAGTCATCGACGGTGGTGTTGAGCTTACTCACCCTGATCTTATAAACAATGTAAAACCAGGCTCATGGGATTTCCTTACGAATTCTGCTGATTTAAAACCAGCCAACAGCGGCGATGGTCACGGTACAGGTGTCGCAGGTATCATTGCTGCCAGTGCATTTAATGGCATTGGCGGTCGTGGTGTCGCACCTAGAGCCGGGCTCGTTGGCTTTAACTATCTTAAAAACGGAAGTATGGAAAATTGGTTACAGTCTCACGGCATGTATTCTGATGGTTTCAACAAAGCTTCTTTTGATTTTCCTAGAGTATTTAACCAAAGCTATGGCCGAACCCTTTCATCACCGCAAACATTTAACTACGACTTCTCTCCATGGCTACAGACCTATGAAGATGCTCAAGAAGAGATCACGACTACAAGTCACAGCGGCCGCGGTGCAATTTTCGTAAAATCTGCAGGTAATGGTTACCAAGCTCAAAGCTTTAATGCCAGTGGTTTAGGGCCTGGGTATCTATGGTTTGCAAATCGTAACCATGGCTTACCAATGCAAGATGTTAACTTAGAGCGTATTGATACCAGCTATTGGAATTTGGTTGTGTCTGCTTATAATGCTGACGGTAAACGCTCGTCATACTCTACGGTTGGTTCAAGCGTCTTTGTCAGTGCGCCTGGCGGTGAGTACGGCTCAACCACTCCCGCTATAATCTCTACGGACATCAGTGGCTGTGACTGGGGAAGCAACCCGACCAATCTGCGTAACACCTTACATGGAAGCCATCCACTGGATCCTAATTGTGATTATAATGCAACGATGAACGGCACTTCTTCCGCTGCACCAAACACAACAGGGGCAATTGCACTTATCATGTCAGCAAACCCGGCATTAACTTGGCGCGATGTGAGACATATCTTAGCCTCTACAGCGCGTAAAATTGATGCGGACAATCCTGGCGTTACATTGACCTTTAATAATGCGGCTGGAGAAGCACAACAATATGATGCGATCCCCGCATGGCAGCGCAATGCTGCAGGTTATAACTACCATGGCTTCTACGGCTTTGGTGCAATTGATGTTGATGCTGCAGTAAATATGGCTCGTTTCTATAATGAAGATAGAGGTAATTTCACTGTCACCCCTTGGCAGCAAGTTAATGCTAATGTCACCATTCCTGACGGTAGCCTTGCTGGCGCAGAAAGTTCGGTACAAATTGACAACGATGTCACCGTAGAAGCCGTACAGATCCGTGTAACCGGTGAGCATACCAGTACCCGTGACGTTGCAATTGAGCTTATTTCTCCATCAGGTACTCGCAGCGTATTAATGACGCCAAGAACAGGAACTATTTCTGGACGCAACGGCTTTAATGATATGCAAATGCTATCGCATCACTTCTATGGCGAACCTGCGCAAGGCCAATGGACCATTCGGTTAATTGATACACAAAGTGAGGACGAAACCTTTATCTTTGATCCAGTAAGTGGCGCACCGGACATTCGTGCTGTACACAGAAATAATGCGCAAGATGGCCAGCTTACCTCTTGGCAAATTCGTTTTATTGGTCATAACTAAGGAGAACCATTATGAAAGCACTCTTTTTATCAGTCATACTACTTAGTGGCCAAGCTCTTGCGACCGACAATGTGTTGATAGAATTAACTGAGGCGCCACACGGTGCTGAAATAAGTATTAATAACCACGCTTTTGTTTCTCTTGAGGGAGATAACACCACGCTCGTTAAGGGATTGAAACTACAATCTCCTTCTACAGGAGAAATCTACACAGTAACGGGTGAAATCATTGTTGAACACTTGCCTCTCGTCAATGCACATTCTTTTGCTCGCGATAATAGCCTAGTTCTCAGCTATGTTCGTGGTAGTCGTGCTATCTACAGACACACAGACGCACAAACAGATCTCACAACCTTGAATGCACAATTGCGTACACAAGCGGGGGTTTTAAGCACTCAGATAGGCTTACAGCTTGAAGGATTAGAAAGCGAGTGATATTAACGAATGAGAGGCCTACCTCTCATTCTCCTCTAGACATATAATGCGATTCAAGTTGGTTTTGTTACGCCTACGCCAAACCCACTTTCGTTCTGCCTGCCCCAAACTAGCGCCATTTCTTTTATGATTTTATGTTTCTGATAAAGCAGTGGCAAAAAGGGATATTTAAAGCTTTCTACAGATACACACTTATACACTTTATGAATTCCTCCTATTTAAGGAACATATTACACTTAGATCCCGTGATTCGATAACGCGCGACGTCAACATGTTGCAGCTGGAGTAATGAGGCTGAATACTATAAAATATTGGGTTTCGAATATTTACTTTATAGTCTTAATAAGAAACCTTCTTCATATGAACTGTTAAGTAGCTCAACTTTACTCACTTGGAATACCGCATACATCTGAAAGACTCATGTATGTTTCGAACTATTGGTAAACGAACTAGATGTTAGAGAAAAAGACGCTTTTTAGCGTGATTTATAGTTTTATTGAGCAACTTGCAAGACGAGGGATCACGGTATTAGTCACCTTAGTGTTGGCTTACTTCCTAACACCTGATGAATATGGCTTGGTTGCCATGATGGCATTGTTTTTAACTTTGGGTCAAACATTGATGGAATCGGGCTTTCGCTCTGCATTGATCCGAAAAGAAAATCTCTCTCAGGTAGATACCAATACTGCATTTTTTGCCAACATTGCCATCGCTGTTTTAGCCGTCGCTATACTATTTTTCAGTGCTCCTTTTGTCGCCGACTTTTACCAGCGCGCGGAACTCACACTGATGATTAGAGTGAGCGCTCTGTCTTTGATTTTTAACTCTCTACATGTCGTTCAAATGGCAATGCTATCACGTGAAATGCAGTTTAATCGGATTTTACGAGCGAACTTTCCAGCAGTTTTTATATCTGGTATCAGCGCGGTTTTTCTCGCCTATCTAGGATTTGGTGTATGGGCGTTAATTATCCAGATCCAGATTACAGCAATCCTAATTGCAGCATTTCTTTGGTGGCAAAGTGATTGGCGACCTACCCTCAGCGTTTCGATGGAATCTTTAAAAGAAATCTATAATTATGGCTATAAAATCCTACTTTCGAGTTTCCTAGATACCTTTTATAAAAACTTTACAGTTATGGTAGTCGCAAAAGTCTTAAGCGCGTCGGTTGCTGGGTTGTATTTTTTTGCGGATCGGATCCGCGAGTTATTGGTTTCACAACTCATAACTTCAATTCAAACGGTTACGTTCCCTGCACTTTCTTCTATTCAAAGTGATAGTGCGCGGCTTAAAAATGGCTACCAACGTGTGATGTCTATCATGACTTTTTTAGTCTTTCCTGTTCTGATTACACTTTGCGCGTTATCTAACCTTATTTTTCAAGCATTACTCCCTGAGAAATGGTTACCAGCGGTACCCTATTTGCAGATTATGTGTCTAACTAGCATGGCTATGCCTTTAGCTTCGATCAATATAAATATTATGAAAGTAAAAGGTCGTAGCGATTGGTTTTTGTATTTAGAGCTGTGCAAAGCAGCCTTGGGTCTAATCGCATTATTTTTTACCTATGAGCACGGCGTAACCGCAATCCTATTCGGGCAATTAGCCAGCCAATATTTAGTTTACTTTCCGAGTGTTATCTTTGCTAATCGACTCGTGGATTATCCACTTAAAGAACAACTTTCAGACTTCATACCGAGTCTACTTATCGCGGCATTCACTGGAATATCAGTGTGGTTGGCGCAACAATACTTAGCTTTAAATGTTTGGGTCGAGCTAATTTTACTCGGCAGTGTAGCTGTCGCCATGTACCTAGCTCTCGCTTTACTTCTAAAGCTAGAAGCAGGAAAACACACTCTTCAAATGCTCAAGAAAGCAAAAAAGAATTAATAGGGGTTATAGATTGAAAACGTTTCTGCTCGTTAATGAGAATGGCTCAGACAATATTGGCGATCATGCTATCAATGAAGGCTTAAAAGCACTATTGAGTGAGGCGGGTTGCAACTATGTCAGTGAACCCTACTCTACCACGCATACTGCCCCCGAAGGTAGTAATGCTGATGAAAGCGTGTCTCCAACATTAAGCCAAAAGTTGCGTAAAACTCTATTTAAATTCAAACCATTTTATCTGCTGATGTGGTTGCTAAAACATAAAGGCAGAATAAAACAAAGCTGCAGCGGTAATTACGATGGCATAATTATTGGTGGTGGACAGCTCATTTTATCTGGCGCTGCATTTCCGCCAGCGTTGTATGCCTGGGCACGTTATGCGAAAAAAAATAAAATCCCACTATATTTATTGGGTGTAGGATGCGGCGAGCATTTTCATCGCAGTGAAACTTGGCTGATCAGCAAAGCCTTAACAACAACCACCCGAATTTGTGTGAGAGAGCATGAGTCTGTCGTTAAGTTAGATAATTACTTTACCGCTAACGCTGAGTTTTGTCCTGATTTAGCATTCGGCTTACAGCCGATTGTAGGTCAAGAAACCCGCAAGGGACTCATGGTTGGAATGACAGATTACGCAGTATTTAAACGTTATCGTCATGAAGTGTCAGCGCCAAAGGTAGAAAGCTACCAAGAATATCTCACGGTCTGGTACGACAAAGTATTAGCAATGCACACGCCTGGTACTCCTATTGTGCTTGCCTCCACAACGCATACTGATGCGCAGTGTAACCGTGACTTATATCAGCGATTAAGTGCTAGTGCAGTGAGCGCTGACGTAAGGTTGATTGATGGCGTGTTACCACTAGAAGCGTACCGCCGCGAGTTATCGGTTATTGATACCGTTTTTTCGGGTCGAATGCACTCCCTCATACTTGGCAAAATAGAAGGCGCGGCGATACAACCATGGGTTATCTCTAAAAAGATTGAAAACTTTTTAGGATTATACGCAGATAAGGACATTATAGAGCTCAAAACGCAGCTACAAGGTATTGTTCGCGAGATTGGAGCACATGGTGAGTAAACCTAAAACGGTGTATTTACTCAGCCACGAACAGCCACCAATGCTTGGTGGCGCAGGCGTCGTTGCGCAAACGATATTTACGGGGTTGCGCGCATTGGGGTTGAACATCACCAAAAGCGTTGCCGCGACACACTTTGCATCCCCTTTTGCTCGCGTTGCTGGCTTCTTTTTTGCTTTTCGCGCTTTGCTATCAGATGTAATCATTATAAATGACCTGTATTACAAGAAGCTGTGGTTAACGCTTTTTCGCGGCTATTGTTGTAGCCGCTGCATCATCTATTTACATGGTTCAGAACCTGAATTTCTTATTCAGGATGCACGCTACCGAGATACCTTTCTAAATATGTGTATCAAGGCACAAAAAGTTATTGCTGTGTCTGATTACATGAAGCAAAAATTATTAGACAGCATAGCTGATGAGAAAATAAAGACACTTGTTGCGCAGAATACTGTCGTAATACGCAATGGCATCGACACCGAGTGTTTTCAATTGCAGCCGGAAGTTGAGGTAGTCCGTCCTTTAACGCTCGTTACAGCTAGCCGCATTGTAAAAGAAAAAGGGTACATAGAGGTCGCTCAACAAATAGTAAAAATACGTGAGATATTGGATATACCTATTCGTTGGAATATCGTTGGTGATGGCCCATTCAGGGCTGAACTTGAGAGTTACATCAAAACGCTTGGGCTATCTGAGCAGGTTCACTTTCTCGGTCGCTTAAATCATCGCCAGTTGGCCACAACATATAATCAAGCCGATATCTTTGTTTTACTCTCAAACTTGCAAGAGTCTCTTGGCTTAGTGTTTATGGAAGCAAGTAGTTGTGGTTGTTGGTCCATTGGCTACAACCGATTCGGTGCCAAAGAAGCCATTATTGCAGGGCAAACAGGCAATTTCATTGATTCGCCAGAAGCACTACCAAACGCTATCGCGAATTACTATCATGATTCGACTGTCACTAGGACACAAATCAGTGTTTGCGCACGTAGTCACTTTTCTGCTGTTCATGCCACTACGCAACTTAAGAACACCATTTTAGGAATAGAATAAATGAACGTAGTTTTTTACCTTGATGATTTATTTGGTGGTGGCGTGCAAAGGCGTACTATGCGCTTATTGCAAGGCATCAAAGATAACGATACAGAAAACGCGCTTAATGTTCACCTCATTGTCAATCAACCTGGAGGTGAAAATAAAGCCATGGTGCCAAAGCAAGTCACTTATCATACTTTGGGTGGCGTGTCAGGCAAACAACTTAAGAGCGAGTTAGGTGCACAGCTGATATCTTTAAATCCAGATATTGTCGTATGTTGTATGGGTCAGCAGTTTATTCAAGCACTAAAACACAGAGCACGTTTACCTAAAGATTGCAGATGGTATGTTATTCAAGCAGTGCCAGTAAAGCTTATTGCCTATAGCTGGCTCAAGAACAAGATAAGAACACTGGCTATCAAACTATTCTACCCACAAGCAGATAAAGTTCTTTGTGTGTCAGATGACGTACGTATCACCGTTGCAAATCTAAGCTCCGCGCTGCAAAAAAAGGCTCATACCATATATAATCCAGTGGTCTCAGAGAACCTCTTAACTCTTGCACAAGAGCATGTAGAACACCCATTCTTTGATTCCAATAACATTGTGTTAGTAGCAGCAGGTCGCCTAAATGTGCAAAAAGACTACGGTACGATGTTGCAAGCATTCGCTTTACTAACACAACAGCATCCCGATAAGCCTTTTAAACTGCTTATTTTAGGAAATGGTGAACTTGAAGAACAATTAAAGACCCATATTGAAGCACTAGGGATCGCAGATAAAGTAGACTTGTATGGCTTTACTGACAACCCATATAAATTTATTCGTAAAGCAGATCTGTTTGTAATGTCATCTTTGTGGGAAGGACTACCAAATGCAATGGTAGAGTCGCTAGCCATAGGTAAACCTGTCGTTTCCTGTGACTGTGTTGCAGGTCCTCGGGAAATTCTAAAAGATGGTCAATTGGGTACACTTGTACCTATGCAAAACCCACAAGCATTTGCTGACGGGATCATAGCTGAACTACAACAAAACCGAGACACTCAAGCGTTGCAAGCTCGAGGTTGGGAATTCAGCGTAAATAATGCGGCGAAAAAGTATATTGCACTCTTTAAAAATGCTGAGTTATAAATTTTTGAGGCAATCAAAGTCACAACCGTCTCATATCAAAAGGTAGAGATATAGATTATGAAAATAACAGTAGTAGGGGCAGGATACGTAGGTATCTCAAATGCTGTGTTACTCGCTCAACACAATGATGTTATCGCTTTTGATGTGGATGAGCACAAAGTATCAATGCTTAACCAGCGCCAGTCACCAATTGAAGATGATTGCGTAACTCAGTTTCTACAAGAGAGGGAGCTGAGTCTAATCGCGACATCAGATAAGCAAATAGCTTATGAACATGCAGACTACGTAATTATCGCCACTCCCACGGATTACGATCCTCAAACTAACTACTTTAATACTCAGACGGTAGAAAGCGTGATTCGCGAGGTTAAAGCCATTAACCCTACAGCAGTCATGGTGATAAAATCAACTGTCCCTGTGGGTTATACAACTCGGGTTTCAGAGCAGCTAGATACTAGTAATCTTATATTTTCACCAGAGTTTTTAAGAGAGGGTAAAGCGCTTTATGACAACCTTCACCCCTCTCGCATTATTGTTGGTGAGCGCAGTGAACGAGCTGAAAAGTTTGCCCAACTATTAGCAAACGGTGCCGAAAAGCGCGATATTGCAGTACTTTTCACCGATGCAACCGAAGCCGAAGCTATCAAGCTATTTTCTAACACCTATTTAGCAATGCGTGTTGCCTATTTCAATGAGCTCGATTCTTATGCTGAAATCCATGGCCTAAACACCAGACAAATCATTGAAGGCGTGGGGCTAGATCCTCGTATCGGCGCGCATTACAATAATCCATCCTTTGGTTACGGTGGCTACTGTTTACCGAAAGACACTAAGCAGCTATTAGCCAACTACAAAGATGTACCAAACAACCTTATCCGAGCCATTGTTGATGCAAATACCACAAGAAAAGACTTTATTTCTGATGCGATCTTAAGTCGAAATCCTAAAACAGTGGGGATCTATCGTTTAATCATGAAATCAGGATCTGATAACTTTCGAGCATCCTCTATTCAGGGCATCATGAAACGCCTCAAAGCGAAAGGCATCACAGTGATAGTTTACGAACCGGTGCTAGAGGAAGCTGAGTTTTTTGGTTCAACGGTTTACCGTGATTTAGGTGAATTCAAAGCACATAGTGATGTTGTTGTTGCCAACCGAGTTGTTGATGAGATCAGGGACGTCGCTGAAAAAATTTACACTCGGGATCTATTCGGTTCTGATTGAGGAGAACAACAATGAACTATTTAGTAACTGGTGCGGCTGGCTTTATCGGTAGTGCAGTGGTGAAAAAGCTAACAAACCAAGGGCACCGAGTTGTTGGCATTGATAACCTCAATGACTATTACGAAGTTAGTCTTAAAGAAGCGCGTCTTGCACGTATAGAACACCCATTATTTCAGTTTATCAAACTCGATATTAGTGATCGTGAGCAAACATTAGCGCTCTTTGAAAGCCACCAGTTTCACCGCGTTATTCATCTAGCTGCTCAAGCCGGTGTACGCTATTCGATTGAAAATCCTCATGCTTACGCCGACTCAAACTTGGTGGGCCACTTAAACATTTTAGAAGGATGCAGAGCAACTAATGTAGGCCATCTTATCTATGCATCTTCAAGCTCTGTTTATGGTCTCAACCAGAAAGTGCCTTTTTCGACCTCAGACTCAGTAGATCATCCCATATCGCTTTACGCAGCAACTAAGAAATCTAACGAGTTAATGGCGCATAGTTACTCTCATCTGTATCAAATTCCCACCACCGGTTTACGCTTTTTTACTGTTTATGGCTCCTGGGGTCGACCGGATATGGCACCGCATATATTCACCAAGAAGATTCTCTCAGGTGAGACTATCGACATTAACAATCATGGTGATATGTGGCGAGACTTTACCCATGTTGATGATATAGTCGAAGGGGTCGTTAGGATTGCCGATGTTTTGCCATCTGCGAATAGCGAATGGACTGTAGAGCAAGGCTCACCAGCTTCCAGCTCAGCGCCTTACGCTGTTTATAACATTGGTCACGGACACCCAATTAACTTGATGGAATTTGTACAAGCCATTGAATCTGAATTAGGTATCGAAGCGAAAAAGAATTTCCGTGGCATGCAACCTGGAGATGTCTATCGTACATATGCAGACACTGCTGATTTATTTGAAGCCACAGGCTATAAACCGAAAGTATCGGTGGCTGAAGGTGTAAGCGAGCTTGTGAGTTGGTTCAAGGAATACTACAAGGGGTAACAACCCACTAGTACCGAGAATTGCTTAAGTCATTAGACCAGTTCTTTGTAAAATGCGCCTGACGTTTTTATCTGCTATGCTAAAGGACGTCTAAAGACACTTTTTTCAGTTTCCAATGCCCGATAACCATTATCGGGCATTTCGTATCAATAACTTATATTCGCGTGATAACTTATCTGGATCATTTAAACGTTTTAAATGCATCATCCAGTGGAGTATGTGCGATATGATTCACGTAGTTACTCATCACTTTTTGACTTAGTGCTAAGATGATTTCCAGCAAATTTTGTTTAGTATAACCTGCTGCAAAAAACGCTTTCGTTTGTGCATCACTCAGTTTGCCACGCTCACGCAGCATTTCAAGTGTAGTGGTACGCAGCACTTCTAGCTTCTCATCGCCCAGCGGTGCTTGCTCGCGCAGTGCTTTGACCAATTCATCACTCACTTTCATTGATTTTGCGATGGCAGAGTGAGCTGGCACACAATAGTGACATTCATGTTCTACATTAATCGCTTGCCACACCACAGTTTTTTCATCGTTATTGAACGAGCTATTTAAAAAAGCCTCATGTAACACTTGATAGCCATGCAGATGCTCTGGTGATTCCGCCATTACACCATGAAGGTTCGGAATACGTCCAAACGCTTGCTGGGACTTCTCAAGTAATGGTTTACCTTTTTGCGGTGCAGATTCTACGGTATGGATTGTAAAGTCAGTCATCAGTTGCTCCTCTTGGTGCATTTTGTATTGGTATAACCTGAGATCTAACTAACCTCAGGTTAACTACTCATTGGATGCTAGACTAACTTTACTTGAATGATCATTCAAATAACTATTCGCTATAGTAAACACCATAACTGTCTAAATTAATATGAAATTTAATTAGCTACTGACTGGTCGAGCGTCAAGCCAGCAGCGTTGGGATCAAAAGTAAATTTTGTTCTCAGCGTAGTCGATAATGAGCTTATCGTCGTTGAAATTACTTAAACCCAGCAGGATAAACGGCTCATCTTTATATCCAAGCACCTCAAACACAGGCATATCCGATAAGTGACTTTCGGTATTGATGATTTCCTTGTCACCTAAGCTAAAACGCAGTGATTCTATGGCCACCTTTTTGGTCGCTTGGTCGTTTAACCCTCGGCTGATGTCTTCTTCGCCCAGCGTTAATGTTAGTTTATTGGCCAGGTGTGAGTTGATGTAGTTGGTTGGAGCGCCGGTATCAAGCACGGCGTCCACCTCTTCGCCATTAAAACTTGCAGTTAGCTTGATGAAATTGTTATCTATTTTAAAACTTTCACTCTCCAAGCCCTGTGTCACGCTACTTGGGCAAGCCCCTTGATACAAACTCAGCTCATTATTTTTAAAATCAAACACATTACAATATTGCGACATGTATCCATGCCCCAAAATTCCAGGCAAGATGCCTTCCACATCTAAGCGGGTCATATCTTTAAATACATAAGGAAGCGACTCTGCTGCTAAGTGACCGACGCTGGTGTGGTCTATCGTTGCCAATACTAGCTCAGAGCTGCCACTTGCGCCTTGCACGTCCATTTTGCTTAGCTTGTCTTCAGGCAAGGCAAGTGCTGCTTTCAGATTAACCGGTAAAATACCAACATTCGCAGCACTGTCTAAAATCATAGGATGGGTAACCGTATGGTTAAGCGTTGCCATCACATAGGCATGACCTTTCTCGGTGTACTTCATCGGTAAAGTGAGCGATTGTGGCGCGGTAGACGCGGTGATCCCACAGCCAACGGTGGTACATGCTAATGCTGATAAAATAATTGCTCTCATAATCTTGCTCTCAAACTGTTGATGTCGTTGTTGAGCTAACTATGCCGAGCAATTGTCAAGCAATTATCAAGTTAGTCGAGAAAATCGAAGTGAAAAGCTTGCGCCTTGATTTTCAGTACTGGTCGCGGTCAATGTCGCCCCCATCAACTCGGCAAGTTGACGGCAAATTGGCAAGCCGAGTCCTAAACTGGATGTATCGTGGCGCGACCCCTGCGCACGATAAAAGCGCTCAAACACCTGTTCGAGTTGATTAGGCGACATACCTTGGCCGCAGTCAGCAACCGTAATCACCAGTTCATTATCTTGATAACTGAGCTTTAACGTCACAACGCCACCATCAGCGCCATATTTAAAGGCATTATCTAATAAGTTCACCACTATCTGTCTGACTCTTCCGGCATCAAGCGTCACGGTCACATCTTCTAGAATATCTGCGTTCAATTTCACGCCTCGCGCTTCGGCCTGTGCTTGGTAACGCACTAAGGTCGATGTTAACAGCTCAGAGAGATTTACTCGTGTTGATGACAAGGTCAGCTGCTTTGACTCGGTTAATGACAACAAACACAGGTCGTCGATAATACGGTTAACGTTGTGAAGGTCTTGGGTTATCACCGCTAACTGAGCCTTATCCATTGGCACTATACCGTCTTCCATCGCCTCCAAGCGCGAACGAATGCCGTTAAGTGGTGTTCTAAGTTCATGAGATAAGTCGGAATTCATTTGTTTATACTGCTGATGCAAACCTTGTAGCCAAGCCGCAAGATTATTAAAACTATTGATGATTTCACCTACTTCATCATGGCGTTTTAGCGCTAAGCGGGTGTCTAACTCGCCCGACTCTATCGCCTTGAAGCTACGTTTGAGCTGTTTAAGTGGCGACAAAAAGTACCACGACCCCAACCAAGCAAGTAATGCAGCAATAATCGATAAGATGACCAAAGTAAGCATAAAATCATCCAACATCGCTTGCTGCAGCGCTTCCTTTTCAAACGACCTATCTAGCAATACCTCAGGCAACCAAAACAACTCACCCTGTGGTGATAACACATATTGCGCCTCATTAAATTGCACCACAAACGCCGCAACACCGGGGTGATGAATTGAAAATTGATGACCGGATTTGACCTGCTCATAGTCTATGCTGAGATCGGGGTTGAGGATCTTTACATCCGCTGTTGAGTTAGCATCTCGCCAAATAAACAGCTGCTCAGGAAAGGTTGATGCTAAAAACGTTAACGTCGCTTCTGGGCTCGCAAAGGTGTTGCCAGCCAATGCTTCTTCCACTAAGTCATCATCAAGCAATGAATGACCAAACGTTACCGCACTTTGCTTATTAAATGCTAAAAAAGTGCGCTCGGCTGAGTTTTTAGATAGTTGATAAAAGCTTCCGAGTAGCGCAAAGGTACAAAGCGCCACGAGTAAGGTAAATTTGGTTTTTAGCTTCATGAAGACACCTTACGCGCGATAAATTGATAGCCTTGCCCGTAACGAGTGGCGATAAACTTGGGCTCAGCCTTACTGTCACCTAGTTTTTTACGCAAGTTAGCCAAATGAGTATCGACTGCCCGATCCGTAATAGGCGCATCACTTCCCCATACTTGTTCAATTAATTGCGCGCGGCTAAATACTTGTTGCGGCTGCTTGGCCATGGTCAGTAATAACTCGAACTCCACCGCCGTTAACGCTGGCGTTTGCTGAATTACCGTCACCGATTTGCTCTCAAGGTTGATACTTAAGCCATCAAACAACAAATCGGCACTCTGCTGACCGCGATAGCTACGCTTACATAGTGCCTTTGCTCGTGAGATCACTTCTCGTGGGCTATAAGGCTTACACACATAATCGTCCGCACCTAGCTCAAACCCCTCAAGACGGTCGGTTTCAGACACTTTGGCGGTCACCATAATGGTAGGAATGTTGCGTGCAACGGCTTCTTTAAGTAACTCACGGCCATCACCACCGGGTAGCATGACATCTAAAATAGCGAGTTGAAATGTTAGGTTTTGTAGGGCTCGGTGGGCATCTGGGGCGTTATCGAAATGGACAACCTGCATATCCGCTTGTGCCAGATATAAATTTAATATCTCAGCACTACTTGGGTCATCTTCTACATATAAAACAGTATATTGGTCAGACATTGTTGAGATTAATTTAACGAGTTAATGCTGAGATTCTTAAAGCCGCTTTATAACCACAGCACCTCCGCATGACGAGGGATATTTGTAGCCACGTTGCAGGGTGATCTTTCAGCTAATAATTTAAGTGACTTTACTATGCCACAGCCTTACTCGTTAAGGAACGTCATACTTACCTCTACTGATACCGCTTTTAACTATCGCATAATAAAACAACATCCGCTTCCATCCCTTCCAGCTACTATAACCATTTAAAATAAAAGGACTTTTACATTACTTACAAGCTCAAAATAGCAACCTTTGCAACTCAAAATTAATAGTGTCATAAAGACACAAATTCACAACAACACAAATTTTGATCAAACGCCAAGATAGAGTCACAGGGACAATATACTCCGCTTATTAACATTGAAACCTTTGTTTTGCTTTAACCTAAACAATCGTTTATTGTGTCCAAAAGACATTAACTAAAAAATCAATGAGCTCAGAACACAATTTATCCCAGTTTCACCCGCCTCTTTTTTCAGTAGACAGTGTGTTATTTACAATTTGGCAAGGTAGCTTAAAAGTCCTCCTCACCAAACGCCCCCATGCGCCGTTCAAAGGCCGCTGGGGATTACCTGGAGGGTTTGTTGATGTTGAGCTGGATGACAACACGGATATGAGCGCGCTGCGTAAGATCAAAGAGAAAACCAGTGTTGCCCCACAATATCTAGAGCAACTTCAAGCCTTTTCTGGGATCAACCGTGATCCGCGAGGCTTTAGTGTCACCTTGGTTTATTACGCCTTGATTTCACCTCAGCAAGTGGCAACGCAAATAGACTCGGTAGATGATGTGAGATGGGTGGATCTTAGCGAGATCCCAGATCTTGCTGTGGCTTTTGACCATAAGCATATTATTGAAAAGGCCAAGGCAAGGCTGCAGCAAAAGGCGTTATATTCCATGATCCCGGTTTATTGTTTGCCTGATCAATTTACCATTGGGCAACTCAAAACCGCCATCGAAGCCATTATCGCCAAACCCATTCAGCGCAAGAGCTTGGTAAGACGCATCGAAGCCTCAAACATGTTTGAAGCACTGGATGAAAAGGTCAAGTCAGGCGGACGTTTAGCACAGCTCTATAAGCTAAAGCCTGATGTCGATATCGTGCATTTTGAGCGCAATCTGAGCTTAGGATAAATGCGGTTGTGCGGTGTTCTTTACAGAGCTATCACTGCCCCTTGCAGATAATCAAGCTCCTGACACCGCATTTGCAGTAACTCAATAAAATCTCTGGTGTAAGTCGGTGGAGTTCGTTGATTTGGCCAAAGCGCGTAGATGCTGCGTATAAATTGGCAGTCACCGATATAGCTAAATGCGGTTTGAGGTTGCGCTGCCAACGCTGCAATTTCTGTCATCGGCAATACGCCAGCACCGTTAGCCGAGCCTACCAATTTACGCACTAAGGTAATATCACCCACATAAGAGACGTGACTAAACTGTGCCAGCAGTGCTCGCCACGCATCAGTTGCAGGCAGTTGCGATGCTTTAAAGGGCAAAAACAGGGTTTGTGTAGTCGCAATTTCCTTGGCGACCACCGCTCTTACCGCAATTTGCCCCAGCCGCTTTTGATAGACGCTTGAATCATCCAGCTCCCCAACTCGGACGGTTAAATCAAACCGCTTTTGGCTGAGTAAGGCCACACTATTGGCAGGCTCCACATGCAATTGGATCTCAGGATGCTGGGCCTGAAACGATTGCAGCGCATTATACAAAGGACCAATCATTAAGTTTTGCGGACATAACAGGTGGAAAGTGGACGCTTCTAGTGTTGATAGCGCCTCACTTTGCGCTTGCAAGGCGAGCAAAGACTCCGCCATTTTATCCACCACCGCCTGACCATGATTAGTTAATGTAAGTCCTCTGGCGCTACGCAGTAAGAGCGGATAACCGAGTTTCTCCTCCAGCGCTAACATCCGCTTAGATAAGGTCGGCGCGCCTATGCCAAGGTCTTCTGCCGCCTTGGCAAAACTTCCTCGGCGGCTTACCTCAACAAAGAGTCGTAAGTCATCTAGCATGGCTATCTCCGCAATCTTAGCTTTCCATTTTTGCCATTCTGATCGGCTGGCAATTCCCTACAATCATACCAACAGCCAGAGGAGGAAACATGCAAAAACTCATTTTTACATTACTGCTGTCATTGTGTCTGTCTTTTATGGTGTCTGGATGGGTTACGTACATCAATTTGGGATTAGTGGCGGACTTTACTACGCGATGGGCGCATGCCTTTGCCAACGCTTGGCCGGCCTCGTTCATCGCCGCCTATGTTTTATCAGCCCCAGTTACCGCCGTTACTAAACGCATTATGGAGAAATACCATGGCCAACAGCCACAATAACGTCAACTTTATCGCCCATATCACACCTAAAACCGAGCACTATCAAGATTGTATTTCCGCAATCCAAGAGATCTTGCCAGCCACTCGAGCAGAAGTCGGATGTTTACGCTTTGAACTTTATGAAAGTGAAAACCGCACCCAGCTTACCTTAGTTGAGCGCTTCATCGATCAAGCCGCGTTCGATTTTCATCACCAGCAAGCTTACACCAAACGGGTATTTACACTGTATCAAGGATGGTTGGCAAAAGCGGTGGATATTATTGCCATCAAACCGCTTTAATTTGCACTTTTAACAAGTTAAGCGCTTCTTCACAAGCAATGATAGAAGCGCTCAGCGTTAACTATGTATTTGACGCCAACTTAAACCAAATTTAGCGAGATATTTTTGCAGTCTTGTGGAGTCATTCACCTGTGACTTTTTGGTGCGGCTCACATTAAACAACTCTCTGCCTGCAGCCGCCATACTGGAGTGGCGAGCACAGATAGTAAGCACATAATTTAACTGGTTTATATCAAACGTATCCAAATCGGCAAGTAAACGAATCCACAACAGAATGGCAAGAATCGGGGGAGTATTTTCTTATCACCTATCAATTTAAGTCCATTTTCGGTGAAGCCAATGCATATTGTGGCGGTTGGGAAGAATATAAAGACAGTTTTACCGATGCCTTTATCGAACTAAAGCGCAGTAACTTAGTTACTCAAGTAGAACAACAAGTTATCGATTGCTTAGAAAGAGATGGTCACCATGATCTTGCCCAAGCTTTTATCACTGCGTAGTCAAGCTAGCTAAATAGAAGTACTTAAAGCAATGGAAGGTGCGCACACTTTCCATTGCGAAATAGCAAAGCTTAGAAGCTTAGCATTTTTTTAACATGACAAACTTGAGGTAATACATTTTTTTGCACCTCAAATTGTACTCTGTCGCCTTCAGAGATTGTCGCTGCGATGTTCGTTACTCTTTCAAGAATAGTAGGATCGCTGTAGCTTACAGTGCCATTCATTACGCAGCGGAACTTACGTCCATTAGAGTCTTGAGCATTTACAGTTAAATGGTTTTCGCTCACATTCATAGAGAAAGTGCCTGCTTGGCTGTGGTTTAACACAACATCAGCAGTTTGGATGATCACACTACCATAATCTACTTCTGTGATTTTTACTTCAGCAGCAGAAGCCGACCCTGCAGATACACCTAACGCTAAAACGGTTGCACCAAAAACTTTGTTCAATACTTTCATTGTATATTATTCCTTTATACATTTATTAAGTTCATTTATTAGAAAAGCCCTTGAAATTTAAGGCATTGCAAACCTAACACATAACAAATTTAAATAAAACAAAACAAGTTTAAATATTTTTTAACACTCCACGTAGTTAGTTTAAGATTCAATTTGAACAAGCACATGCAGACACCATTACCGCATTAATAGCCTAGGGCGCAGTATTCCCCGTTGCCGTGCGCGATACACTAGTTTTAGTGTCGAGAAATACGTAAACACCAACAGCTACCTTATTTTAGAAGCGCTTTTTATACGAATAATGAACAATTTTGTGCAATGCTAAGTCGAAACTGTCATAACCATGGTGAGCAGATAACTGTGGATGTCAGTGCTGCTCCTCTGTTGATACTCAGTGAATATGTTACCAAATACAGACAAAGACTGGCTGATATTAGTTGGTTTATGCGGGTACTCACGAGGATATTGCCCGTAGAGCAAATAAAGAGGATGAGTGTACAGGCCGGTTCTGGGAAGGACGATTTAAATCTCAGCCCTTGTTGGACGAAGCAGCATTAACCGCTTGTATGGCATACGTTGACTTAAACCCTATTCGAGCTAAATTAGCCCCAACACCTGAAACCTCTGACTTTACCAGTATCAAAAAGCGTATCGACCATGCAAGGCAAGGGAAACAACCAAAAAGCCTATTACGGTTTGCAGGAAGCCCCCGAAAACATATGCCAAAAGGGCTGCCTTTTGAACTCAAGTTTTATATAGAATTAGTTGAGCTTACCGGTCAATGTATTCGCACCGACAAAAGCGGTGCCATCTTTGAGTCTCAACCTATTCTGTCTCGACTAAACATCGAACCTGATAACTGGATGAAGCTCACTACACAATTTTCTCGGGTTTTCCACGGCGCGGTGGGTCGAGAACAAGTACTCACAGCTTATTGTGGAACCCTTAAAAAACGACGGCGCACAAATCTAGCAAATTGTGCACGTTTGCTGGCTTAACCAAATAACGCCTTTAGCGATACCCCCTCAAGCTGTGCAAATTACAGCGCCCTTGTCGTGCGTGATACACTAGTTTTAGTGTCGAAAAATGAGCAAACACCAACAACTACCTTATTTTAGAAGCGCTTTTGATACGAATAATGAACAACCTTGTACAAAGCTAAGTCGAAACTGCCATAACCATGGTAAGCAAATAGTAGTGGCTGTCAGTATTGTTTGCTGGACAGAAATCATTTTCGTTTTTCGGTTAAGCCAATGCAAATCGTATTAGGTTGTGTATGGATAGTGCAGCTTTGATGACAAATAATTATGGGTGTCTTTATAACCCCCTTTAAAGAGGATTCATCAAGAATTTGTCTCGATGGTGCGGTGGAAAATATGGCCCTATTCAGGCGCTTTGTAATGAATATGCTCAAGCAGTGTGAATGCGGCTTACCGAGTCAACGCAGCAAATTGAAAACAGCTGGCTGGAACGACAAATTTAGGGCACAGGTGTTCTTTGGCTTATAAGTAATCAAAGTATGCTCCGCCCCTGACATAGAAGCCACCCCACCGATTTCATCGATCTCTGTAAACAAACAAAATGTTGTTTATAAAGATCATGCTGATTTCAGAAAAGTAAGCCTTAGCAATGCTGTTGAAGCAAAACAGTTTGTAGCTTGGTTGCTTACCATGTAACTCGTAAATAAGCATACTAGTTGAACAGTTACGTGTCCTATAGATATTAGTCAAAAGACGCCAAACGCGCCTTTGTTTGTAAACATAAGATAATTAAGTAAACTCACTTTTTAGTTTTAAGTTTTTTATCAGTTGAATATCAACCCAATGCTGTTTTCCTTCATAAATACGTTTGCCGCTTCCATTCACACGCCAATCACCCCGATTAAAAAAGAAGTATTTTCCATCCGGCGATAATTGAGGAGAGCTTTCTTGTTTTTCTGTATTAATCGTTACTCCCATGTTTATAACCTTCGACCAAGTGCCATCTTGCTTTTTAAAACTAATGTAGAGATCAGATTGGCCAAAACCCTCAGCTCGTTGCACACTCCAAATCAAGTAAGATTCGTCAGGCGCTATCATAGAACCTGCTATGTACTCTCCTTGATTCATATCGTCTCTTAGTTTTATAGGCTCTTCATACTGCCCGTTAATAAGACGCGAATAATACAAAGCGCCGACAACACCTCGCTTTTTATATCCGGTAAAGTAATAAGTGCCGCTCGCAGACACCGACCTGCCATGCGCCATATGTTTTATGAACGCACCTGGGCTTTTAGGCTCTGACCAACCACCCCCTTCGCGCTCTCGATACATTTTGCCGATGAACATTTTGCTGCCATCGTAAGAAAACTGCGGCCAACGTAGATCTGTTTCTGACGCCTTTCCCCACTGATTATTTTCTTTATGGATGACAAAAAAGCCTCGCTTTTTGTCTTCGCCTATCGCTTTGGTGAAGTAAAAAGACTGCATATCTGGCGTGAATGTACCGCTTTCAAACTCCCCGTTTGGTGAAACTATTTTAGGCTCAAAGATCTTCGGCACTAAACCCGGTGGCTGCTCACCAAAATACATACTTTCTTTTACATTGGTTTTATCTTCAGCATGATTCATAGAGCAACCGCTGAGATTTAAAAATAATAGGGTGAGTAAAGCTAAATTCGACTTCATGGTTTGTCCTTAATGGTGATTTAAGAACCACTGACATTAACAGTTCAAACACAAAAAACCTGATGTCTTGATGAATTGTGCCTGATTGCTGTTAATGAAGCCTTTGTAAGTGCACAGCACCATAAGTTTACAACTCAAGAAAATAGAAAAATAACCGGTAAAAATTTGTATTTATTGAATAAGTTTTTACTTTTGGTTTTAAGAATGCAAACTTCAGAGTCCATGAGCTTGTAACTCCACCCAATTTAGTACAGCTATTTCGTAGAATTCTATGCAGCCTCAAGGTAACCAACCGGTGTCATATCACCAAGTGAATCATGAGGTCGCTCATAATTATAAATATCTAACCACTCAT